>NZ_CP084550.1:955709-1274279 GCF_021800405.1 Arthrobacter sp. FW306-07-I
ACCGCGTGCTGGCGCTGTTCCGCGGGGAGAAGGACGGCATTCTTGAGTTGGATCTTGCAGAAGCAGATCCAGCGGACGACGCCGCCCTTTCCGCCGCCCGCGCCCGCTACGAGTCCGCGGTGGCCAGGTTCCTCGGCGTCGCCGACCGCGGCCGTCCTGCCGACGCGTGGCTGATGCAGACAGCCCAGGTTGCTTGGCGCTCCCGCGTGCTGGCCCGCCTTACTTCTGACCTTCGTGCCAGGCTGTTTGCGGCGGCGGAGGACGAAGCGGTCCGGGTGTTCGCCGCCAACCTTCGCGACGTGCTGCTGGCCGCACCGGCCGGAAATCGCGCCACCCTTGGCCTCGACCCCGGGCTGCGCACCGGGGTGAAGGTCGCCGTGGTGGACGGCACCGGGAAGGTCGTAGCCACTGACACCGTCTACCCGCACGCTCCCGCCCGCAAGTGGGACGAAGCCCTGGCCA
This sequence comes from Arthrobacter sp. FW306-07-I, assembly GCF_021800405.1. Lineage (NCBI taxonomy): Bacteria > Bacillati > Actinomycetota > Actinomycetes > Micrococcales > Micrococcaceae > Arthrobacter > Arthrobacter sp. FW306-07-I. The sequence goes on from NZ_CP084550.1 coordinate 956,172, forward strand.
CCCTGGTGCGTTTGGCGCGGCAGCACGCCGTCGAACTTGTGGCGATTGGCAACGGGACGGCATCGCGTGAGACGGATAAGTTGGCTGTCGAATTGATCAAACTGCTGCCGGAGGTGGACCGGAAACCGCAGAAACTGGTGGTGTCCGAGGCCGGCGCCTCCGTCTACTCCGCCTCGGCGCTCGCCGCCGCCGAACTGCCGGGAATGGACGTTTCGCTTCGCGGTGCCGTCTCCATTGCGCGCCGCCTGCAGGATCCGCTCGCCGAACTCGTCAAGATCGATCCCAAGTCCATCGGCGTGGGCCAGTACCAGCACGACGTCACGGCCTCGAAACTGGATCGGAGCCTTGATGCAGTGGTGGAGGATTGCGTGAACGCCGTGGGAGTGGATGTGAACACCGCATCGCCCGCACTGTTGAGCCGGGTGGCCGGTGTCGGGCCCCTGCTGAGCGAAAACATTGTGGCCTATCGGAACGAACATGGCCCCTTCAACAAGCGGACCGACCTCAAGAAGGTGCCGCGGCTGGGCGCCAAGGCATTCGAGCAGTGCGCCGGCTTCCTTCGAATCACCGGGGGAGCAGATCCCCTTGATGCATCCAGCGTCCACCCGGAGGCGTACGCGGTGGCCAGGAAGATCCGGGCGGCTGCCGGGTCGGCGCCGGCGTCGTCCTTAGACCCGCAAAAGTTCGTGGATGACACGTTCGGCCTGCCAACGGTCCAGGACATCCTCATAGAGCTGGACAAACCGGGCCGAGACCCCCGGCCCGCCTTTGCTGCCGCCACCTTCTCGGAGGGGATCGAAAAGATCTCGGACCTGCGGCCGGGCATGATCCTTGAGGGAACGGTGACCAACGTTGCCGCTTTCGGTGCCTTCGTGGATGTGGGCGTCCACCAGGACGGGCTGGTCCATGTCTCTGCCCTGGCCAACCGTTTTGTGTCCGATCCGCGCGAGGTGGTGAAGTCTGGCCAGGTGGTCCGTGTGAAGGTCGTGGAGGCTGATCCGGAGCGGAAACGCATTTCGTTGACGTTGAGGCTCGACGACGAATCAGCCGGCGGCGGCGCAGGTTCCGGGCGGCGCACGGGAGATGGCAGCGGTGGACAGGCCGGTGCAGGACGTGGCGGTGCGGGACAAGAAGGGCGAGGCAATGGCGGGGGAGCAGGTGGCCAAAAGGTTGATCGCGGCGGACGCCAGGACCGGCAACAGCAAGGCAAGCAGTCCCCGCGTGCAGCAGGCGGTAATAACCGTGCGACCCCAAAGCCGCAGCCCATTGACACTGCAATGGCCGAGGCTTTGAGGAAGGCCGGGTTGGGCAAGTAGCTTCTGAGGGACTTTGGCAGGGGTGGCTTTTCTGCAAGGGTGGGGTATGACCTATTTCCTGGAGTACACCGTTCCTGCCGCCCCCGGCGATGACGAGTTCGAGTTCCCTCACGACGAGATCAATTCCGGCGACACGGTCCCGCTGACCCAGACGAAGGCCGAAGTGGTGCACACACCGGATCTTCCGGCCCGCACCGGCATCATCGGCGCAACGGTGCCCGAGGCGAAGCTGGAAGCTGAGCAGTTGATCACCCACAGCCGGGCATCGGAAGCATCCCTCTACTTCGACCCGTCCAACTCCCTGCAGGCGGGCGTCGGTACCTTGGTGAGCACGTTTACCGAAGGCCAAGGTTGGCAGGACGCCCAGGGAGCGCCGGATCCCCAGGACGCAACCTTCTAGCCGCCGGCGCCCAGCAGGCGGGGTCGTCCAAACCGTGTCCTGACTCCCGGCGAGTAGCGGACCGATTCCGGCGGCCCGTTCACGTTGATGCCGGCTGCCGCAACCAATCCATCGCTGAGCTGGTGGATGTCTGCCTCAAAAAGCGGCCAATCGTGGTGGCTGTTCGGAACGTATATGGATTTGCCGCGGAAGCGGCCGTGCATGCCGAACCTTGCAGTCAGGAAGATCGATAGTGGATCGCTGGCTGCGACGTGCAGCTTTGGGACGACCCCGAAGTCGCTTTGTGCAGCGCTGCTGCCAAACCGGTGGACGGAGTATTCGGTAGGAAGTTCACCTGTGCTGCCGGCATCGGTCCTGGAGCCGTCATGCTGGCGCCTGTTATCGCTGCCCGGAAAGGCTGGCCATTGCCGGATCTGCGACCACACGTAGGGAATTCCGGCCGTCCGCGTTGCGACAACGACTGGGAGGCGGTTCGCGTCCAGGCTCAGGAACACCACCCCACGGGTCCCGTCCGGCTCGCGGGAGTAGAGCCGGACGTTGACCTCATTGAAGCTTCCCAGGTAGGGAATGCCGGGGCCGTGGCCGAGTCCCGCCTGCACCATGCGAAATCCAATGAGCCCAACCCAGGAACTGCCGTCGAACATATCCGGTTGAACCCCACATGGCATGAACTTGGCCGCCACTGCCTCCGGAATTCGCCAGTGGAGGAACACGGCATCAAGCCACCGCTGGTCGGAGAATACCGGCCTTGGTAATTCTGTCGGGCGAGGCCACAGTTCTGCGGCGCTCAAGTTCTCCGTCAAGGTTCCACCACTCCTTCCTCCAATCAGCCGCTGGCGCTTGAAGTTCGACGGCTGCGGTTTCAGCTAGTTCAAAGGCCGCGTGTCCTCGGGAAGCTGGCCACCTGCGAGGAGCTCTGCGGCTGCGTCGGCGAGGGCTGTCAGGGCCACTCTCTGTGTCCATGGACCGTACGAGATGCGCGCAACGCCCAGTTCCTGCAGCTTGGCCGGCGGAAGCGAACCCGGGACGTTGATGACCGAGATCTTGTTCCAGCCGATGCCTTCTACCAGCGCTGTGATCGTTGGCTGGTCCAGCAGCCCCGGGACAAAGACCGTGGTGGCGCCTACGTCCAGGAACGCCCTGCCGCGTTCGATGGCATCCAAAAGTACATCTTCAGGCGCACGGTCCTTGCCCTTCAGGAACGCATCGGTCCTCGCATTCAGGACGAAATCGATTCCTTCTGCAGCACCGGCATGAACGACGGCAGCCATCTGGTTCACGGCGTCCGTCAGCGGCCGCATCTGGTCCTCGATGTTGGCCCCCACAATTCCGACGCCAATTGCCTTGCGCGTGGTCTCGCCCGGATTGCCGTAACCGGATTCAAGGTCGGCGCTCACGGGCAGATGGGTGGCCGCAGCTATGCGGCCGACGAAGCTGATCATTTCGTCGACGGGAATGTTCTCGCCGTCCTCGTAGCCAAGGGTGGCGGCGATGGAGTGGCTGGCCGTTGCAAGGGCAGTGGTTCCCGGAATCTCCGTAATGACTTTGGCAGTGATGGCATCCCACACATTGACCATTTGAAGAATCTCCGGGGCTTGGTGCAGACGGAGCAGTTCAGTGGCTTTGGCGCTGCTGGTTTCAGTCATGGGTGAAGCCTAACCCGACTGCTTTGGGCAGGTTTCATTTTTGTGGGTGGGGTGGTGGTGGTGGTTTGAAGTAGTGGTTTTGTTGGGGTGTTTGGTTGGGGTCGAGGTGGGGTGGGGGGATAAAAGTGGGTGTGTGGTGGACGGTGGTGATGGTCCATTGTTCTTTGTGGATGAGGTGGTGGTGGTGGCTGCAGAGCAGGACGCCGTTGTTGATGGTGGTGGGTCCTTCGTGTGACCAGTAGGTGATGTGGTGGGCTTCGCACCAGGGGGCGGGGATGGTGCAGTTGGGGAAGGCGCAGCCTTGGTCGCGGGCGGTGAGGGCCAGGCGTTGGGCGGGGGTGAAGAGGCGGGTTTTGCGGCCGAGGTCGAGGATTTCGCTGTTGGTGCCCAGGAGGGCGGGGATGATGTCGGCGTCGCATGCGGTTTTGCGCAAGGTGGCGGCGGCGACGGGCCCGGTGAACATGAAGGTGCCGGTCCCGGTTGGTTCGGGGTGGCCGGTGTCAGCGGCTGTTGCTGTGGTTGTGTCGGTTCTGGTGGTTGTGTCCGTTCCGGGTTCTGCTGTTTTTGGTTCTGCTTTTCCGGCGGGGGTGGTGGCGTTGGCTGGGAAGAGGTCTTGGTAGTGGATGGTGGCGATGATTTGGGGTCGGTTGCCGCCGGTGGTGGGCAGGGTGTTGGTGGTGAGGGCGGCTTTGGCGGCGGTGACGAGGCCGTCGAGTTGTTTTTGGGCGCGGGTGCGCCGGTCCAGGTCCGGCAGGTTGGTGTGCTCTGTTGCGCTGCCCGCTGCTGTGCTCCCCTCGGTGCCGGCCTCCGTACCGGTGTCCATCCCTGCGGTGTGCCCTGTGCCTGTCCCTGTCCCTGCACTGCCTTCAGTTCCCGTGCCTGCCCTGTCGGCTGTGTCATTCCCTGTGCTTGGGCTGGTGTTGCCGGTGGTGGTGCGGGGGTTGGTGGCGGTGTTCATGACGGTGAGGAGGTGTTCGTATTGGTCGGTGGTGGCGAAGATTTCGAGGTGGTGCAGGCCGTGGCGGGGTTTGCGGATGAAGGCGCCTTGGGTGTGGCGGAGGGCTTCTTCGGTGCCGTCGGCGTCGATGGTGTCGGTCCAGCGTTGGGCCAGGCGGGTGAGGAAGTCGGGGTCGGTGGTGGTGGCGGCTGTGGTGAGGTGGTGTTCGATCCGGTCGAGGGTCTCTTCGGTGGTGTGGTGGTGGAGCCGGTCCAGGGTGGCGGTGATGATGGTCGCTGCGTGTGAGGAAACCGCCGGGCCCGGCCCGGTTTCGATGGTGGTCCCCTCGACGGTGGTTGCGGTTTCGGTGTTGTTCCCGGTGGGGGTGAGGGCGGCGGCGAGGTGTGGCCGGGTTGGTGGGAGTGGTCCGCCGGTGATGCTGGTGCCGGGCAGGACGTGGTGGGCGAGGGCGAGGCGGCGGCGGGCTTCGCGGATGGGGATCTGCAGGCGCAGGCGGAGGAACTCTGCAGTATTCCGGCACCCGTCATCGGCAGGGGAGGTGTGCGGGGTTTCGGTGGTGTTGAGGGTTTCGACGCCGTTGGCGTCCCACCCGGTGGTCCAGCCCGTGGACCGGCCTGCGGAGGACGAGGCTGCGCGGGACCGGCCTGCCCGGGTTTTGGCGGTTGCGGCGTCGTTGATGGCCTGGGTTCGGGTCCGGTCCACAGCCCCGGCTGCGAGGAGTTGAAGGTACTCGATGGAGCGGGCAAGGCCCTCGACCTGGGCGGCGAAATCTGCAGCTTCGGCATGGCTGGCGGTTGCCAGCAGGCCGGGGGCGGCCAAGGCAGCGGCAGCCAGCTGTGCGGCCAGCCCGTCCAACACGTCCTGCTCCCCGGGCCCCGAGGCTGATGGCTGCACAGGTTCCTCGCTGGGGACCGGGTGAAGGTGGGCCGGGCGCGGCAGCCGACTGCCGGCGTCGTACGCCCTCCCAAGATCTTCCCCAATGGCCTCCATGACCCCACTCTGCCAGCCACCACCGACAATCAAGAGACCCCAAAACCGCTATGTGGAAAACCCAGTCAAGAGCCTTAGGTTGCTGTTGCGGTGGAGTCGGAACGGGCTGGCGGTGCTTCCTTTTGCCATGGCCACCGCCCCGTAATTTCCAGCTCCAGTGAGAAGCTGAGGAACGTCCGGATCAGCACGATGATGGCCAGCACCCCGACGCTGGAAAAGGTGGGCGTTACGGCAACGGTACGGATGATGTCGGCAGCCACGAGCAGTTCAAGGCCCAGCAGGATGGACCGGCCCAGCAGCTGGCGATAGGAGCGGTAGAAGCTCAGTTTCTCCGCCCCCGCTGGAAGCCGCCGCGGCTGGTGGCCGCGGATTGCCATCGGGAGGGAGGCCACCGCCCCGATCACCATGACCGCAACGCCTGCGAAGTCGACCAGCTGCCCAACCGTCTCAATAATTTGCCGAAATTCCATGCCCTGCCTCAACTCAGGCCAGGTGTCCCCATGGCCAGCCTGGCAGCGATCAAAAGAACGGCGGACTTACTCACGGATGGCGTACGCCGTTCCCCGCTATAACATCCCTGTACCCTTCCCTGAATGTGGGAAACGTGAAGGCAAAGCCCGTGCTGCGAAGGAGATGGTTACCGCAGCGTTTGTTTCCCCCGCGGGCAGGTCCGGCCTCACCCAGGCGGGGTGAAGGAAGGCCGAGTTCGTCCGCCAGGAAGCGCAACACCGTTCCCAGATCGGCTGGTTCGTTGTCCACCCCCACGTATACGGGCGCTGGCCCGGCATCCATTGTTGCCAAATGCACCAGGGCCGCCGCGGCGTCGTCCCGGTGGATCCGATTGGTGTAGCGCACGTCTTCAGGAATGACAGCCGACCCCGACTTCACCTGGTCGATCAGCCGAGTCCGTCCCGGCCCATAGATGCCACCCAGTCTGAGCGAGATGCCGGCAGTGGTGGTTCCGGCAAGCCTGGCCTGCAGAAGGTCTTCGGCCTCCACCAGCACCCGGCCGGAGAAACCACCGGGGTTGGGTTGCGTGGACTCGTCCACCCAGCCACCACCCGCATCACCGTAGACCGCGGTGGAGGAGACGAAGATGATGCGGCGAGGCGCCACTCCGTCGCGTTCGAGTGCATCCAGGACGTTTGCTATTCCGCGTACATACGCAGAGCGGTATGCCTCTTCCGTCGGGGAGTCGGCCGCCACGGCAATGACGACGGCGGAGATGTCTGCGGGGACGGCCGGCAGTTGCGTAGACGCGAGGTCAGCCGCGGCACCTTCGATGGCTGCCGACAGTTTTGCAGGGGAACGGCGCCACCCCACAACGTGGTGGCCCAAAGCCGCGAACCGCAAACCCGCCTCGGTGCCTAGGTCGCCGCATCCTGCCAGGAGAATCGTCATGGCCTACGGGGCCTCCACCGGGAAGAACACGCGGGGGTCCTGCAGCAGGGCCGGGTATGTAAACGCGGAGCGGTCGATGATTTCCGTGACCTCGAAATTCCTGCCGAAGCGGCCGTCGTCGAGGGTGATGGGCCGGCCCACCACCTGTCCCACCGCGAACCTGGCCCCGTTCTCGAACGGAACCGCTACCGGCGTCTTTCCCGGGAGGGTCCGGAACGCTTCCTCCTGTGCCAGCCGTTTGCGGGTGGGCTTCTTCGCCTGGGGCTTGGGCGGGGCCTTCTTGGGCGTGCGGGACGGACGGCGGGAGTCGTCGTCCACGTAAACGGGGGAGTAGCCGTGGTCGTCCGCGGACATGGCGGCCGCGGCAGCAGCGGCTCGGTTCACCGGAGGAAGTGCCACCGTGGTGAGGGACTGCGGATCCACGTCCTCGTACGGTTCCCGCAGGATCCACAGGATGTCCCCTTCCGGCTCCTCCGGCAGGAATTCGTGCCGGGGTTCCGGCCAGACGTAGTCCATGTCCGGAATGGCGTCCGGGAACACTGAGGAGTAAAACTTCGGTTCCTTGTGGACCAGCTTGGAACGGTGGCTTAGGTGGAAGTCCGGATCACCGAGCCACGGCGGCATGATGATCTTCGCGGCATAGTCCGGGTGGGCTGCCTGCGGTGCGAACTCGGCAATGTTGTTGCGGGTGTTGTCCGGGTGGCCGCGCTCAATCCATTCGTCCACCATCGCCAGTCCGTACATGGTGAGGGCAGGCACGTGGCCCATCCACATCCGGATCGCCGGGTGGGTCTGCCAGCCGTAGCCCGGAATCACCAGGGCGCGGAGGGTTTGCAGCGCTTCGACCCGCTGCTTGCCCAACCGCGCGGTGTCCAGGGCTGCGGCGCTTTTGCGGAAGTCAGGGTACGGGAGAAAGGTTTGCATCCATTCAGTCTGACGGTCCCAGCCGGAAGTGCCAATTGGAGTGCCGGCGGCCACAGGCAGAGAGTGTCTATGTCCAAATAATGGACGCCTACATACGGCTTTCAGCTTAAACCACTAAGATCACCGCAACCACCCCCGCGTTTTGGAAGCCCTCTCATGACATTTACACCTGACAAAGCCGTCACCCCTGCCCCCGCTGCCCTTCCCCGCTATGGACAAATGCTCGGTCCGGAAGCCCAGGGCATCCTGGTTCTGGACGAATTCATCATCGATCCCGCCGCTGCACGCAAAGACCAGCACCGCTTCCGCGACGGCATGGCCGCCGTCGCCCGGACGATGCGCCGCATTGCCGCCCTTCGCGTGGTCATCGCACTGGTAGCCATCGCCAACCTGCCCCTGTTCCTTCTCTCCAGCGGCTGGTGGATCTACGGCGTTTCGCTCGCGCTGGTAGTTGCAGTCCACACCGCAGTGACACTGCTCAACCGGCACGAGCCGCGACTCAAGCAGCAATCCGCCTTGGAGCTTCACATGCACCGCGAGCGCAGCGCCAACTACCGCAAGGTGCGCGACGCCGTGAAGTACATGATCGATACCCCCAGCCGCATGAACGAGCACCTCTACCTGGAGTTGCTCGCCGTCAAGCGGGTTGCACTGAACCTGGCGCACGGCACCGTGGCGCTGCTGGACACCAGCGACGACTCCGCCTGGAAGGTGCGCATCGTCCGCGAACTGCCCGCCAGCTGACCGTCAGCCGACGGCCGCCCATCACGGCAGCGGCTGAGGAATTAAAAGAACGACGCCGGCACATCCCTTGTGGGGGTGTGCCGGCGTCGTGGTTTGGTCAACGGAATTTGTCTATCGCCGACCTGTCTGTGTCGCCTTGGGAAGGCGGGGCGCCCAGGGGCGCTTGTGGTGCTGCGTCCGCTGTTAGGCGGGAAGCTGGATGACCTGGCCCGCGAACACGAGGTTCGGGTCTGCAATGGTGTCCAGGTTGGCGTCGGCAAGGTGCTGCCATCCGCCCTGGATGCCCAGCTTCTGGGCAACGATGCTCAGGGTATCTCCGGCCTGGAGGGTGTAGGTCTCGCCGCTGAGGGCAACGGAGGTGGCGTGCCGCGGCGCCGGTGCCTGCTGGACCGGAGCGCTCTGGACCTGCGTGGCCTGGACGGGTGCACTCTGGACCGGGGCGCTCCGAACGGGAGCGCTTTGGACAGGTGCACTCTGGACCGGGGCTCCGCCGCCACCGCTCAGTCCGAGCTGGGACGAGCAGGACGGCCAGGCGCCCCAGCCCTGGGAAGCCTGGACCCGCTCGGCTACTGCTATCTGCTGTTCGCGGCTGGCGTTCTCGGGAGATCCCGTTCCGCCGTAGGCCGACCAGGTGCTGGAAGTGAACTGCAGGCCGCCGGAGAAACCGTTGCCCGTGTTGATAGACCAGTTACCGCCGCTCTCGCACTGGGCCAGCGCGTCCCAGGTGGAGGTGGGTGTGGCTGCGTTGGCCGCTGTGGCTGAAAGGGCCAAACCTGCCGCGGAGACGGCGGCCAAGGTGACTCCGCGGCGCGCGGCAGTACGGAATTTGGTGTTTTTCATGATGGTGATGCTCCTGAAGGCCACCAACGCTGGCTCCGTCCCCGGAGGTTATCGCGACACTGCCCACCCCTGACGATATCGAGGTCACTGTCGGTGGCTGCCGCTGGGCAGTTCTGGTGGAGGCAGCACCGGGCAATCAAAGAGCCCGCCAGGCGGGCATGTGTTTCACGCTAGGACATCGCCCGGCCGTTATCAAATCGAGATTGAAGCGGGCGTGTTGGCTGTGGCGCCAAGCAGGTCGATGCTGTGCCTAACACCCGGTGCAAGCTTTCGCGCAGGCGCGAAAGCGGGACGGGCACTATCCTGACCGGATGGACAACTTTCCCGGTGGCAGCACCATGCCCGAAACCGAAACGGAACTCGCGGAATCCGCGGTCCCTGCCAAGCCCCTTCCGGTGGCCGAACTGCACCTGCACATCGAGGGCACGCTGCAGCCCGAGCTCATCTTTGCCCTGGCCGAACGCAACGGCATTTCCCTGCCCTACTCCGGACTGGATGAGCTGCGCCAGAAGTACGAGTTCACCGACCTGCAGTCCTTCCTGGACCTCTACTACGCCAACATGGCGGTGCTCCAAACCGAGCAGGACTTTGCGGACATGACCCGCGCCTACCTGGAGCGCGCCGCTGCCGCGGGCGTCCGGCACGCCGAAATCATGATGGACCCGCAGGCGCACCTCTCGCGCGGCATCCCCCTGGAGGCATGCGTCAACGGCGTGGCCTCGGTGCTGGCAACCTCCGAGGAGGAGTACGGGATCTCCACCATGCTCATCGCGGCCTTCCTGCGCGACCTGCCGGAGGACTCGGCACTGGAGGTCCTGGGCCAGCTGTTGGCCATGAACGCACCCATCGGTGCCATCGGCCTGGACTCGGCCGAAGTGGGAAACCCGCCGTCCAAGTTCGAGCGGCTGTACGCGAAGGCGCGTGAAGCGGGCCTGCGGTTGACGGCGCACGCGGGGGAGGAGGGCCCGGCGTCGTACATCACCGAAGCCCTGGACCTCCTGGGTGTGGAACGGATCGATCACGGCATCCGCTGCATGGACGACCCCGACCTCGTAGAGCGCCTCGTGGACGAGCGTATTCCCCTGACCGTTTGCCCCTTGTCCAACGTCCGGCTCCGCGCCGTTGACACCCTGGCGGGCCATCCGTTGCCGGCCATGCTCGCGGCGGGACTCAATGTTTCGGTCAACTCGGACGATCCCGCCTACTTCGGCGGCTACGTGGATGACAACTTCGCGCAGCTGACCGCCGTGTTCGACCTCTCCGATTTTGACAAGGCGCGGTTGGCAGCGAACTCGATCCACTCCTCCTTTGCTTCCGACGAGCGCAAGGCGGAACTGCTGGCCGAACTTAACGGCAGGGAGCTGTCCGACTGACGGCTGCTGTGTCGGGCGCAACAGCCGGGCTTTCTGCCCGGTAAACTAGGTGCCGCAGGCGTGTCTGGGGAGTGCAAGGCAGCACCCATGTCGGCGCTTCAGGGTTATGCAGCCAGCCCTTACCCGAGACCTCCGCCTCACTTGCGGCACCATCCGCTTCACAGACGGTCACGACACGCAGAGTTAACCAATTAAAGTCGCGCGATTTAATGGGTAGTTGGCAAGATGCCTAAGACCGATCGCTTTTATATAAGGGGAATCATGGCCAAGTCCACCGCAGAAAACACTTACCTTCGGCTCAAGACCGTGCTGGATGTCCTGACCGAAGGCGTGTGGTCCGGCGATGCACTGAATGCTGGCCAGGTCCTGGCGGAAGCAACCGCCCGCGTGCCGTTCAACGAGCATGAGGCCGAACTCCTCAGTGGCGGCATCCCGCGTGGCCACAAGACCCTCACCTCGGCAACAGCCAAGCTGGTCAAGGCGGGCTGGCTGGTCAAGGGCCGCTCGGGCTGGACCATCACCGAGGATGGCATGCGGGCCACTGTTGCCTTCCCGGATGTGGACTCCTTTGCGGCAGCGCTCGACGCCGGCACTCCGGTCCCTGCGGACACTCCCGTTCCCACGGCTCCCGAGGGCTTTGTCCGCCCGGTTTCAGCCGCTGCGGCAACGTTGGAGGTTCCGGCCAAGGAGGCAGCTCCCAAGAAGGCCGCCAAGAAGGCACCGGCGAAGAAGGCAGCTTCCGCTGTGGGCAAGGCAGCCAAGGCACTCGAAGAGGCCGTGGAGCCCGTGGTGAAGGCCGTCCGCAAGGGCAAGTCTGCGGCCAAGGACAAGACCGAAGCTGTTGCTGCCCCTGCCGAAACCTCCACGGCGACCGGAGCGGCTGAGCCGTTCGAGGGCCCTGATGTTGAAACCCTGCCGCAGCCCGAGGCTGTCGCGGTGGCCGGTGACTTCAACACCATCCTGGGTGCGCCCGAGGACTGGGCACCGCAGTACGACGAAGCCCAGATGGAGTTCGACTTCCTGGACCAGCTGTGGAAGAAGAGCGCCGAGCTTCCCGCCGGTTACTACACCTTCAAAATTGCCCTCAACCGTTCGTGGGATGAGAACTACGGCGCCTTCGGCACGTTCGACGGGCCTAACCACGAACTGCACCACGCCGGTGGCACCGTAACCATCCGCTACAACCACGCCACCCGCGACATCACCATCAACTAAGCCTCGTGTGCCCAATCGGGCAGCGGTTACTGCCGATTCAAACGGCACCTGCCGCTGCCTGGTTGGGCACGCCGATGTTTCCATAGGAGGCCCGGGATGGGCAGGCACGAACGCACGCAGGACGGCCCAACGCAGGATAGCGTGCGGCTGGACGCCCGCGTGTTCGGCATGGTCCAAGGCGTGGGCTTCCGGTACTGGACGATGGGTACGGCGGAGGACCTTGGATTATCGGGTGAGGTAAAGAACCTCAACGACGGTTCGGTATCCGTGGTTGCCGAGGGTCCCCGGCCACAAGTCCACAAACTGCTGGACTGGCTGAACTCGGGCCGGACTCCCGGCCGGGTGGAGCGGGTGGATGATGCCATCTCCGAAGCCAAGGGGAATTTCCGCGGCTTCCGGGTGGGCTGACTGAACCGGCCTCGCTCCAACAAGGCGGCTCGCTCAACCTTGGTCCCGCCAATTCCGTGCCCTTGCCGAGCGCCCGTCGATGGGCCCACAGGACTCCGATGGCTATTCCCGCGGGCTCAGGCCGATGAACGCTCCCAGCTCCTCCACGGCCGCAGGCTTGTGCGGCATGTAGCTGGTGAGCTCCGGGGACCGGACGATGACTGCCCGCCACTGGCCACGGGATACAGCCACGTTCATGCGGTTCCGGTTCAGCAGGAATTCTGCGCCCCGAGGTGCCTCGGCCACCGCCGAGCAGGCCATCGAAACCAACACCACGGGTGCCTCTTGACCCTGGAACTTGTCCACGGTGCCCACCCGAACCTCCGGCAGTGCGGCCTCTGCCAGGTGCCTTCGGATTAGGTGAACCTGGGCGTTGTACGCGGCCACCACCAGCAGGTCCTGCTGCTCCAGGGGGCGGGCCTCGCTGCCGGCACCGGCAGTCCACTTGAGGCCGAGATGGCGTTGGACCTGCCGCACCACTTCGTCGGCCTCTTCCTTGGACGCCGTGGTGTTGCCGGTGTGGTTGACGAAGACGGTCTCCACCCCCGGTGCCATCCCCTCCAGTTCGCGGTGGGCCGCGGCCGGAGCCGACTTCAGCTTTCCCTCGTAGCTGAGGATGGACACGGCGCGGCACAGCTCCGGGTGCATGCGCCAGCTGTCGGCGAGGAAGTAGCCCAGGGCCGCGGGAAGGGTGGCATGCCCGGCGGCGAGCCAGCCGAGGGCGGACTCATCCACGGGTTCGGGGTGGGCTCCTTGGGAAACCTGCGGGAGCTGCTGGGGGTCACCCAGCAGGAGCAGTCGATTACCCGCGCGGCTGACCGCAAGTGTGTTGGCCAACGAGAACTGGCCGGCCTCATCAATGACCAGGAGATCGAGCGAGCCGGCGGGGACCTCCTTGCCGGTCATGGTCCATGCGGTGCCACCCACCAAACATCCGCCAGGTGACGACAGCAGGCGGGCTACGTCGCCTTCGGAGGTGAGCGTCCAGGGAACATCGTGGGGGGACCCCAGTTTCTTGGCCACCACCTGAGGATCCACTCCGCCCGTCTCGATGGAGCGGCACAGAAGGTTTTCCACGACGTTGTGGGACTGGGCAACTACGCCGATCTTCCAGCCTTCAGCGATGAGCCTGCCGATCACATGGGCCCCGACGAAGGTCTTGCCCGTCCCCGGCGGCCCCTGTACCGCCAGGTAGGAGTTGTCCAGGTCCCGCAAGGATTCAGTAATGGCCCCCGCGTAATCGGCCGCACCATCACTGCCATGCAGTACGTCGGCCGGTCCCTGGAGGGAGCGGAACCGCGGCGGGAGCTTGCGCAGGATATCCAGTCCCGGCTGCGCGGGGAGGGACGGGACTGAGGAGCCGACGGCGCGCGCAATTTCCGCGATGGCGGCCTCGATGTTGTCCGTGGCGATGGGTTTGTCCTCGGTGAGGGCCACTGGAAGGTGCGCGTAGGCAGCAACTTTTCCGGTCTCACGCTCGGCGATGGTGATCAGGGTGTGCCCGGGATTGTCGGGCGCGGCCTCCAGCTCATGGATCCTGGTTCCGAAGGTGTAGGCCCTGGTGCCGGGAAGCGCATCGGGGGCAAGCATTCCGTCGGGCCCCGGCGGGTCGTACAGCCGGCACCAGGTGGAGTCGGCGCGGAAATCAGAGCCCTCGGTCATGGTGCCGCGCAGCTTCAGAAGCCGGGTGCGCATCCGTTCCCTTGGCTTTGCCAGGGCCCAGTCCGAAACGACTTCGGCAGAATCAACCACGAAGACGTTCCGTTGGTCGGACCAGTTATCCATCGGTGCCTCGACCCGGTCGAAGTGCTGCCACCAGAACTGCTTGCGTTCGCGCCGGTGGTACCCCGTGGCGGCGGCCACCATGGCGATGGCACGTTCGTCATTAGTCCAGGGGCGATTGTCCGGCAGGGCAGCCAGGTATGCGCGCAGCTTGCCCTCCTCCGGTGTCTCCTCAACCGGCGTAGCGTCACCCTCCGCATTACCGGCAATGCCCGCTAGTTCGGCCGGACCGGCTTCGGGACCACTGGCGCCTGCACCAAGCCCGCCTTTATCCACCGCTCCTGCCGTCCGGCCGCGCTTCAGGGAAGCACCGGCTTCCTCTCCCAGCTGGAGCAGCCAGTCCCGCAGCCGCAGTGTGGAGAGGCAGTCGTACTGGTTGTAGTCCGAGATGGAAGCCAGGATGGCGGCCGCATCGTCCTGGCGCCCTTCATCACGGGCGGCGCAATAGGCGGCGTAGGCAACCACCGAGGCTCCAGCGTCCTTGACGTCCCCCGAGCGCAGGTTGTCGCCCATGTAAAGCGGCTCAAGCTTCTTGATGGAATACGACGCGTCCGAGATTCGGATGGAATGCCGCACCGTGGCGTAGAGGTCCACCAGCAGCCCCTGCCGCAGCCAGTCATCCACCGTCTCCTCGCCGGCCTGGTGGGCGAGGGAAAGGTTCCTTAGCGCAGTCTTTTCGTACGGGGCGTAGTGGTACACGTGCATGTCCGGGTAGGTGGCGCGGCGTTTCTCCACATACTCCAGGAAGTCGAGGAAGGCGCGGCGTTCGCCGGAGCGGGAGTGCGCCCAAAACGGACGGAACACTGGATGGTCTTCAGCCCCCGCCACCGGGGCCTCGATGACGCCAAAGAGGTACTCGATGCCCCAGGCGCCGGTGGCAGGATCCTGCCACAGCGGATCGCCTTCGAAGTCGAAGAAGATGTCGCCGGCGCTTGGTGCCGGAAGGGACCCGATCACGGTCTCCTGAAGAACGGTGTAGGAGACCGTGTGCGGTTCACCATCCTTAACGTAGGTGCGGGACCCCGCCGGCTCATCCAGGCCCAGCTGCATCCGGGCCTGGGCGCGGAGCCGGACCACGGAGTTCTTTGCGTCCGCGGCCGGCATGGCCGCCAGTTCATCGATGGTGCTGACGTTGGCTTCGTGAAGTTTCCGCCGCTGGACAACGGACATGCCTGCCACCATCAGCAGGTCCCTGTGCAGCTTGACCTGCTCGGCGCAGTAGTCGCAGCGTCCGCAGTGCACGATGCCGGGCTGCTGCCACTGCACCGGGGTATCGCCCCCGCGGTGGTCTGAGGTGAGCTGGCGGAAGCACCGGCGCCGCTCCCGGAACAGCGGCAGCAGGTCCGGCAGTGAGTGGCTGCTGCGCAGCCAGTCGTCGCCCACCCGGGTGCCCAGGACGAGGGTGACCACCGGCGACGGTTCCAGCCCCATGCCCAGGAGTTGGTCGCCGTACGCGGCAAGCTGAAGGAGGGCCCCTGCCTTGGCGTGCCGGGCGAGTTTGGTGTCCCAGACCTCGTACCGCCCAGGGTTTCCCGTTCCGGCGGCCTCGTTGACCAGGAAGTCTGCGTAGCCCAGGAATTCGCCGTCGAAGAAGGTGGCCTGGAACACCACGTCCGCACCGGACCGGAGCGCCAGTTCGGTTTCCGCGTGCTTTGCCTGCAGCTCGCCGCGGAGGTTTTCGCCGCGCTCCAGCGAGTAGACGCCCGAGCCCCGGCTGGCGTCCCACTCGCCGTACTTCGCCACCAGGCTGGCAAGCACCGTCTGCTCGTGCCGGTCGCCCAGCTCACCCGCGCGCTTTTGCATCTCGTCAACGGCGAACTCTGCCTTGGGTGCACGGCCCAGCTTTTCGTCCAGGATCCGGAGCGTGCGGTACTCACACTCGGAGGCAGCCACCAGGTCACTGGCCGAAAAGACCAGGTCCGGTGGCGAACCGGAGTCAGTTTCAACACCGGCAGCGTGGAGCAGAAACACGGGGCCTCCCCAATGACAGCCGGACCCGGAGACGGTTTCCGTGGCCCTGTTTTCGTGGCTGGAACAAACGTAGCAAGAGGGACCGACAAAGACCGGACAGGCCCTCAACAACAACGGACCCGGGCGTGAACGCCAGGCCCGTCTTGGCAAAAGCCGGCAGGTCAGCTTTCAGCTGCGGCTGCCCGGACCTGGGCCTTGTCATGTTCCGCGTGGGCCTTGCGGATCAAGTCCATGAACTCGGTCTCGTTGCGGACCAGGCGCTTGTACTTTTCCGGGAGCTTGCGGATCTGGGTCTCCTCCCGGCACATCCTGGCGAAGATCTTGTCGCGTTCGGCCATGTCTGTTTCGTAATTGAGGTCCAGGTATTCGGTGGCGTGCCGCCTGGCCCCGGACACGGCGTTCTTGGCCTTGCCCTTGGGGCTGAAGATGGACGCGAGGATGGTCACCACCAGGACACCCAGGATGACGCCCAGGGAGACTCCGGTGCTGACTTCCACCACGTTGACGTGTTCGCCGTCGTTGATGAACGGGAGGGTGTTTTCGTGCAGGGCGTGCAGGATGAGCTTCACGCCAATAAAGCCGAGGATGACCGCCAGCCCGTAGGAGAGGAAGATCAGCCGGTCCAGCAGGCCGTCGATCAGGAAGAACAGTTGGCGCAGGCCCATCAGCGAGAACGCCGTGGCGGTGAAGACGACGAACACGTTCTGGGTGAGGCCGAAGATCGCCGGAATGGAGTCCAGGGCGAACAGGATGTCCGTGCCGCCGATGGCCACCATCACCAAGAGCATCGGAGTCAGGACCCGCTTGCCGTTCTCCACAGTGAAGAGCTTGTCGCCGTCGTAGTGCTGCGACGCCGGCAGGAACTTCCGGGCGAGCCGGACCACCAGGCCTTCGGAGTCGTCGTCGTGGCTGTCCGGCTTGAGCAGGTTGCCCGCAGTTACCAGCAGGATGAGCCCGAAGATGTAGAACACCCAGGCGAAGCTGTTGATCAGTGCCGCACCCAGGAAGATGAACGCCGTGCGCGCGATCAGGGAGAACACAATGCCGAACAGCAGCACCTTTTGCTGGTCGGCCCGCGGCACCTTGAAGCTGGCCATAATGATGAGGAAAACGAAGAGGTTGTCCACGGACAACGCCTTCTCCGTGACATAGCCGGCAAAGTACTCGGTGCCCATGTCGGGGCCGCCAAACAGCAGTACACCCAGCCCGAACAGCACGGCAATTCCCACATAGATCGCCGACCAGGTGGCCGATTCCTTGATAGTGGGGGTGTGGGCCTTCCGGACGTGGAAGAAGAAGTCGAAGGCCAGCAGCCCCACGATTCCCGCAATGGTCAGGGTCCAGGCAAACGCAGGTACTTCCACGCGGGGGGCCTTTCGTTGGAGGGTCCCCCCAGCCTACCTAAGAGGGCTTCAGGAGTTGGTTTTCCACGACGGCGGACCGGGACAGGGTCTTGTACCCTTCCTGCTCGAAGAGCACGGTGATCACATCGTCCTCGTGCCGCATGACCAGGCCTGGCCCCCATTCCTTGTGGACCACTGCTGACTGGAGCGGGAACGGCTCATCGCCGGCACCGGAAGCCGGTGCGCCGCCGTCGGACGCTGCGCCCTGCTGTTTCCTGCCGGCCTTCTTGTTCGCCTGCTTCTTGTCCGGCTTGCCTTCCTTCGCTGCGTCAACGGGAGCGGCGGCAGCGGCAGCGCAGCCGTCACAGTTGCCGCAGGGCTCGGGCAGGTCCTCGCCGAAGTAGCCCAGCAGGAACTGCCGGCGGCAGCCGTCCGTCTCCGCGTACGCGCGCATCATGGTGAGGCGGGACTGGTCCACCCGCTGGCGGGCTTCGGCGAGTTCGACGGCGTCACTCACCAAGGTGGGCAGCTTGGCTTTGGACGTCAGCCGGACGCCGCGCTTGCCAACACCCACCGCACCGATCTCCTCCAGCTGGTTCACCAGGCCCGTGACGCGGCGGGGCTTGAACCCCGTCAGCTCCGCGAGGGAGGACTTTGGCGTGGCGGCGTGCGCAGCCTTAAGTGCCTTCAGCACCGCGAGGAGGGAGTCGGGGTCGGGGGAGTGGGTGCCGAAGAATTTGCGCAGCCCCAGGTCCTCAGAGCGGTAGTGCAGGACGGCGGAGGCAGGCTCGCCGTCCCTGCCTGCCCGGCCGATCTCCTGGTAGTAGGAATCCAGCGATTCCGGGATGTCGGCGTGGACCACAAAGCGGACGTTCGGTTTGTCGATACCCATCCCGAAGGCAGTGGTGGCCACCACCACGTCCAGCTTGTCGTCCAGGAACAGCTCGTGGATGTGTTCGCGGTCCCCGGCCGAACGGCCCGCGTGGTAGGCCTCGGCGCGGAGCCCCTCCTTGGCCAGCTTGGCCGCGTACTTCTCCGTGTCCTTGCGGGTGGCGGCGTACAGCAGCCCCTGTCCTTTCCTGGTCAGGTCCGCAACCTGCTCCAGCACCGCTTTGCGCTTGCCCTTGTCCTCGTGGTGCCGGACAACGTCAAGGCGGATGTTGGGCCGGTCGAAGCCGCGGACCAGGACCAGCGGGTCCTTCATCCCCAGCCTCTCCACGATCTCGTCCCGCACCGGCGGGGAAGCCGTGGCGGTCAGGGCTGCCACGGGCGGGTTACCCAGTTGCTCGCGGACATTGCCCAGGCCAAGGTAGTCCGGGCGGAAGTCATGGCCCCAGGACGAAACACAATGTGCTTCGTCCACCACGAACAGCGAAATGTCCAGGGCCTTGATCCGGTCCACAGTTGATTGTTTAGCCAGCTGCTCCGGGGCAAGGAACACGAACACGGCCTTGCCGTCCTCAACGGCGTTCCACGAAGCTTCGACGTCGGCGTCGCTGTGCGAGGAGTTGATTGCCACTGCCGCATCGGTGCCCAGGTCCTGGGACAGCCCGTCCAGCTGGTCTTCCTGTAGGGCAATCAGCGGTGAAACCACGACGGCGGGACGTCCGGTCTGCTGGTGCAGGTGCAGTGCCGCGACCTGGTAGATCGCGGATTTCCCGTAGCCGGTGGGCATCACAGCCAGGACATCGCGGCCGTCCACGAGGGCGGCCATGCCGGTCAATTGGCCGTCCCGGAGGTGGGGGAGGGAGAAGGCTGATTCAGCAAGGGCCCGGAGGGCAGGTTTGTCGGACATGGAACGGGCTCCGCAGGCAAGAAGAGAGAGCGGCCGCTTGCTTCAGCCGTAGCAACCACCCTACGCCAGCCCCGCCCCGCCGTCGTAAATTCCCGCCAGTGGCGCCCTTCCAGTGTGGGCGGCCCGGACCCGCATAACCGTTGCCGGCCTTCAACGGGGATGCGGGTCCGGGCCGCCAGCAGCGGGGTCCTGGATGGTTACGTGTCGATGGTGGACATGTTCGGGTAGCGGGCACCGGCCGTTGCCCCTGCGGGCGCCAGTTGGTCCAGCAACTGGAGGTCCTCCACACCAAGTTCGACGTCCACGGCGCCAAGGTTTTCGCGCAACCGTTCCCGTTTCTTCGTGCCGGGGATCGGGACCACGTGCTCGCCCTGCGCCAGCAGCCAGGCGAGCGCAAGCTGGCCCGGTGTACAGCCCTTCCGGTCGGCCAGCTCCTTGACCCGGTCCACCAGCTCCAGGTTGCGGGTGAAGTTTTCGCCCTGGAAGCGCGGGGAGTGTTTGCGGAAGTCGTCCTCGGCAAAGTCATCCACGCTGCGGATCTGCCCCGTGAGGAAGCCGCGGCCCAACGGGCTGTAGGGGACGAACCCGATGCCGAGCTCCGCGAGCACGGGAAAGACCTTGGTCTCCGGCTCACGCTCCCACAGTGAATACTCGGTTTGCAGTGCCGTGATGGGGTGCACCGCGTGGGCCCGGCGGATGGTCTCTGCCGACGCTTCGGACAAGCCCAGGTGCCGGACCTTTCCGGCCTGGACCAGTTCCGCCATGGCGCCCACCGTGTCCTCGATGGGAACAGTCTTGTCCACCCGGTGCTGGTAGTAGAGGTCGATGTGGTCCACCCCCAGCCGCTGGAGGCTGGCATCGCATGCTGCCCGGACATATTCGGGGCGGCCGTTGATGCCCACCCACGAGCCGTCCTCGCGGCGCTCATTGCCGAATTTGGTGGCCAGCACAACGTTTTCGCGGCGCCCGGCGATGGCACGGCCCACCAGCTTTTCGTTGGTGAAGGGGCCGTACATGTCGGCGGTGTCCAGCAGCGACCCGCCGGCGTCCAGGAACTCGTGGATGGTGGCGATCGATTCCTGCTCGTCGCCGTCGCCGTAGAACTCGCTCATGCCCATGCAGCCAAGGCCCAGGGCGGAAACTGTCAGTTGTCCAATGGTGCGTGTTTTCATGCCGTTCTCCTCAAGGTGGAACTTGCTTGGGAACCGGCCAGCCGGCGTTCTTGGAGGCCGGTTGGTGCAGCGAAGGCCACTATAGGCACTTCCCCTGTGAATACTCCGGTAAACAAGAGGCTTCCTACCCCTAGACCGCTTAGGGGGCCGTGCCTAGACTGGGCGAATCCCCACCCGGGAACCGGTATCTGACCACGCCAAAGATCAGTAAGCACCAACGGGCCAGGGCTGTTTCCCCGAGGGATGTCCCACCTACCCAGATCATGGCCGTCCCACCGGACGCCTGACTATAGGAGTGATAGATGACAGGGAACAAAGCCGTTGCCTACAAAGAAGCGGGCAAGGTTGAAGTAATCGACATTGACTACCCAACGTTCGAGCTCAAGGACGGGCCAGGGGTCAACCCCGCGAACGTGGGACGCCCGGTGAACCACGGGGTGATCCTGAAAACGGTGGCCACCAACATCTGCGGCTCGGACCAGCACATGGTCCGCGGCCGCACCACGGCCCCGCCCAATCTGGTGCTCGGCCATGAAATCACTGGCGAAGTGGTGGAAGTGGGCCGGGACGTCGAGTTCATCAAGGTGGGCGACCTGTGCTCGGTGCCGTTCAACATCGCCTGCGGCCGCTGCCGGAACTGCAAGGAACGCAAAACCGGCATCTGCCTGAACGTGAACCCTGACCGCCCGGGCAGCGCCTACGGCTACGTGGACATGGGCGGCTGGGTGGGCGGCCAGGCCAACTACGTCCTGGTGCCCTACGCGGACTGGAACCTGCTGAAGTTCCCGGACAAGGACCGTGCCATGGAGAAAATCATGGACCTGGCCATGCTCTCGGACATCTTCCCCACCGGGTTCCATGGTGCAACCACGGCCGGGGTGGGCGTTGGCTCCACCGTGTACATCGCCGGCGCTGGTCCAGTGGGCCTCGCAGCGGCCACCAGCGCACACCTGCTGGGCGCCGCCGTCGTGATTGTGGGCGACATGAACGAGGGTCGGCTGGCACAGGCGCGCAGCTTCGGCTGCGAAACCGTGGACCTCACCCAGGGCGAGCCGAAGGACCAGATCGAGCAGATCCTGGGCGTGCCGGAAGTCGACTGCGCCGTTGACGCGGTGGGCTTCGAAGCCCGCGGCCATGGCAAGGGCGCGCAGGAAGCACCTGCAACCGTGCTGAACACCCTGATGGACATCACGGCGGCGGGCGGTGCGCTGGGCATTCCCGGCCTGTACGTCACGGGCGATCCGGGCGGCATCGACGAGGCAGCCAAGAAGGGCTCCCTGAGCCTGAGCCTCGGCACGGGCTGGGCGAAGTCGCTGAGCTTCACCACGGGCCAGTGCCCGGTGATGAAGTACAACCGTCAGCTGATGATGGCCATCCTGAATGACAAGGTCAACATCGCCAAGAACGTCAACGCGAAGGCGATCCCGCTGGAGGATGCACCCAGGGGCTACGCAGAGTTCGACGCCGGCGCAGCCACCAAGTACGTCCTTAATCCGAACGGCTACTTGAGCTGATTCGGCGGTAGTGCCTTCAGGGAACCACCGCTTGCGGAAATAGGTGCTGCCCGTGCAGGGTTAGGCTTTGCACGGGCAGCACCACCCGCAAACAAAGGAGTTCCCTTGAGCGACATCACCATCCGCCACAGCCCCGAGCGCGAGCGCTTCGAGCTCCTGGACGCCGGCAACGTCATTGGCAAGGCGGCGTACAAGGAGTACGACGGCGGGGAGTCGCCGCAGCGGATTTTCTACCACACGGTGGTCAACGAGGAATACGGCGGGCAGGGACTGGCCGGCCGCCTGGCCACGGCTGCCCTGGACAGCACCGTGGAGTCGGGCATCGCCGTCGTTCCCGTGTGCCCGTTCATCAAGAAGTTCCTGGCCAAGCACCCTGAATACCGGGGCAGCGTGGCTGCGGTTACCCCGGCGCACCTGGAGTTCCTGGAGACAGCGCTCGCTGCCCGCACCCGCGGATAGCCGGATTTCGGCGCGCAAAGCCGTAATCGACGCGCATATTCCCTGGCGCGCCCACAATTTGGTGCGCGCAGAGTAATTGGCGCGTCGACATGGATTTCGCCCGTCGCTGAGGATTCCTCTGGGTCTCAGCAAGGTGGCGCGGAACACCTGCAGGCCTTCAGGAAGCTCCCAACCTCCGGTGATTTAATCGGCAACGTCAGCGCGGCTCATGGCCGCGCTGACGTTGTTTGTATTTATCGAGGCGGGACAGGAGCCCTTGTATGTCCGAGCACCCCTTGGTGCCCACACCAGGCCGCGATGCTCCGCCGCCCGCACCGCGCAAACCCAGTCCCGGCAAGCCCGGTTCCAGCAAGGCCCAGGGCAACCGACGGCTGCTGATCCTGGCGCTCATCGTGGTCCTGGTGATCGTCGGCACCATCACCCTGGCGGTGGTCCGGTCGGAACCGCGGTCGGGTGCAGTGCTCCCCACCCCGCCGGCCGTGCCCGCGGCGCCGGTGGCGGCAGCCCCGCCCTCGTTGCAGGACAGCGTGGACAACATCCTCAGTGAAGCGGACGAATACAGGATCGGGCTGGCGCTCGCCGACGTGTCCGGCGGCGCAGAACGGACATTCGGGGATCAAAGCACCTTCACGGCAGCCAGCACGGCGAAGATCCTGACCGCCGCCGCCTATTACCACCTGGTGGAGGAAGGGCAGGCCAGCCTGGACGCACCCATGGGCGACTACGACGCCGCTTTCCAGCTCAAGGCCATGGTCAATGACAGCAACAACGATTCCTGGCTGCTGCTGATGGACGCCGTGGGTTACCCGCAGCTGATCGCCTACGCGGATTCCATCGGTGTCACGTATGACCCCGAACAAAACCTCCTCACCGCCGCGGACATGGCGTTGATCCTGAAGAAGCTGTACGCGGGGGAGCTGCTGGACAAGGACAACACGGACCAGTTGCTGAGCTACATGCAGGACACCAATGACGAAGACCTCATTCCCGCTGGTTCACGGGCGGGAGTGGACGTCCACCACAAGTACGGGGAGGTGTCCGGCGAACTGCATGACGCAGCCCTGCTCAGTTACGGCGGGTCCACATTCGCGCTGGTGATCTACACGGAGAACCCGGACGGCGTGGCGGATGATGACCAGGCGGAGGTCATCCGCGACCTGACCCGGGCGGTGGAGGACGCGCTGTTCCCGGTGGGCCTGGCCGGCAAGTAGCGAACGCCACACCGCGCCGGGAGGCCGCCGAGTCGTCCCCGGCGGGCGCTGTGGGCCAGACTGTTACCGTGAGCAACAAACCCCGGACTGCCCTGGCCGTCGCCGGCCTCAGCCTGGGTACGGCACTGAACCCGCTCAATTCGTCCATGATCGCTGTCGCCCTGGTGGTGCTGCGCGCGGACTTCGGGCTCGACGTTGCTGCCGTTACCTGGGTTATTACCTCCTTCTACCTGGCCTCCGCCGCCGGCCAGCCGGTCATGGGCAGGCTGGCAGACCGGTTCGGCCCGCGCCGGATGTTCATGCTGGGCATGGCGCTGGTGGCTATCACGTGTGCCCTGGCTCCGCTGGCCCCGAACTTCGCGCTGCTCTGCGTCGCGCGGGCGGTCATGGCGCTGGGCACCGCCACGGCCTATCCCAGCGCCGTGGTGATGGTGGGGGCGCTGGCCCACGAGGCAAAGGTTGATACGGCACGTCCGCTGGGCCGGCTGCAAATGGCCAACACGTCCGCAGCCGCGGTGGGTCCGGTCGTCGGCGGCCTGCTGGTGGGCTTCGTGGGCTGGGAATCGCTGTTCCTCATCAACGTTCCGCTGGCACTGGCAGCGCTGCTGATCGTGCGGAAGGCCGCGCCACCCGACAAGGTCCGGGAGCACGGCAGCGTGGCAGAGCTGGTGCGGGACTCGGACGTTCCCGGCATCGCTGGCTTCATCGGTGCCCTGCTGCTGGTCATGATGGCGGCACTGAACGTGGCGCCGGACTATCGCTGGCTGATGCTGGCCGCCGGAACCGTCCTCGCGGCACTGTTTGCCTGGCGGGAGTTGCGCTTTGCCAAGCCGTTCCTGGACCTGCGGCTGCTGGGCCGGAACCGGCCTTTGATGCTGATCTACCTGGCCTTCGCCGTGTTCAGCAGCGTCTACTACTTTGTCTTCTTCGGCCTGCCCCAGCTGCTGCAGGAAGCCGGCGGCTACGATCCCGGCGTCGTGGGCCTGCTGATGTTGCCGCTGGCGGGCATGTCCGTGACCGCCACCCCGTGGGCCGTCTCCGCGATGGGAAGGTTCGGGGTCCGGCGGGTGCTGCTGGCCGGCGTCGTCCTTTTGACCGTGGTGGCGGCGCTGATGTGGCTGCTGACCGGGACACTGGCGATCCCGTTCGTGGTGGTCCTGACCGCGCTGATGGGCGTGCCCTACGGCACCGTGAGCATCGCCTCCAACCAGGGCATGTTCCTATCCACCCGGCCCCAGGACCGCGGCGTTGCGGCCGGCATTTACCAGACCTGCCGCTACGTGGGCGCGATTACCGCCACGGTGATGATCGGCGTGTTCGCCGCCGGCGGGGTGCACCAGGAGAGTTGGATGCGAATGGTGCTGGCCATGCTGGTGCTCTGCGCCCTGACGTTCGGGATCTCCGTGTTCTGGCGGCAGCAGAAGGCGTAGCCCCATCCCTGGGAAGGGGCCGGGGCCCCTAGGAAGCGCCCGGGGGAGGGTGCCATGCTGGGCCCATGGGAAACATGATGACTCTTGGCAACGCCGAAACCTCGGTCCAGGCGTACGTCAGTGAACCGGCCGGGACGCCCAAGGGCGGGCTGGTGGTGGTCCACGAAGTGTGGGGCCTGGTGGGGCACACCAGGGACGTGGCAGACCGTTTTGCTGCGGAAGGCTACCTGGCGGTCGCCCCGGACCTGCTGTCCGGAGCCGGGGGTGTGCCGGATCTCAGCGGGGAACTGCAGGAGGCCGCCTTTGATCCCCAACAACGCAGCAACGCCCAGCCGCGCCTGCGCAAGCACATGGCGCCCATCCGTTCCCCTGAGTACGCCAAGCACGCCGTCGCTGCGCTGCACGTGTGTTTCGACCACCTGGAAGGCGTGGCAGGACTGACCGGCCGCGTCGCCGCAACGGGCTTCTGCCTGGGCGGGACGTACACGTTCTCGCTGGCCGTTGCCGAACCCCGGTTGCGCGCAGCCGTCCCCTTCTACGGGCACGCCGAATTCAAGGACGCAGAGCTGCGCGCGATCAACTGCCCCGTCCTGGCCTTTTACGGGCAGCAGGACACAGCTCTCATGGAGGAGCTGCCCGGGCTGAAAGCACGGATGCGGGCAGCCGGGGTGGACTTCGAAGCGGTGGTGTACCCGGGCGCCGGCCACGCCTTCTTCAACGACACCAACAAATACACCTACAACGCGGAAGCCGCCGCCGACTCCTGGACCCGCACGCTCGCTTTCCTGGAGCGGAGCCTGGAGGAGTAGGAGCGGCGGCTGCTTGCGCTGACGCCCGGCCACGAGCCCTACCAGCAGGGTTTGCCGAAACCCGGATCAGTGGCAGCAGTGTGCCTCACGGTCGTCTTGGACCTTGTCACCTGTCTGGTGGGAGTCCTCCCGTTCCCAGCACTGCCGGCTACCGTCCGTGGTCTGCTCCCGGTAGTGCTGGCCCCTCTCGATGAGTTGCCCGTCCCGTACGAGTGTGTGCGAGTGCGTCTGGGTCCGGATGGCGGTGAGAACAGTTCCGCCGTTGGTGGCGGTCAGGGTGTCCGTGTAGTTGCTGGCGGACGAGGTGGACTGGATGCCGCTGCGGGTCGAAACCTGGTGGGTGACCGCGGTGCCCGTGCGGTAGTCCTGGTAGCTGCCGTAGACCGTGCACTCGTTGAACTTGGTGACGTCCGCGCCGTTGCTGCCCGCGGCCTTCGCGGGGGCTGCAAAGGCCGCAGCGCCAAGGGCCAGGCGGCGCCGATGAGGGTGGTACGTTTCGTGAACATGGCAATGTGTCCTGCCGGGGTAAGGGAGCACGTGCCCTGTGCCCCGATGGTGCAGCGGAAACAGGCCCCCAGCCGCTCCTGGCCCCAACGGCCAGCCGCCCCTTAACTGTGGGTGCCGCCCGCTCCCGGCCGTAGGGCCATCGGTCCCATGAGGGAGCCGGTGCGGCTTAGGAGCGGCGGAGCCACGCCGGGCCACTCGGAGCAAAAACCTTTGGGCCGCCGTCGTACTCCTTTCAACCAGTCAGCCGGACTGGTTTGGGGTTGGCGTGACGCGGACCCGGGCTATCCGCAGCCGGTCCATGCTGAGGACCGTCAGGACGTAGCCGGGGATCTGGACCCTGTCGCCCGCAGTGGGGAGGCGGCCCAGGCGGTCCATCATGAACCCGGCCACTGTCTCGTAGTGGCCCTCCGGCAGGGCAATGCCGGACGCCGCGGTGAACTCCTGGAGGATCAGGCCGCCATCAACGTCGATGGTGCCGTTGGCCATGCTGACGCGGTCCTCATGCTCTGCGCCGGTGTCGTACTCGTCGTAAATTTCGCCGACCAGTTCCTCCACCAGGTCTTCGAGCGTCACCACGCCGTCCGTGCCGCCGTATTCGTCCACCACCAGCACGATGTGCTGGTTCGTCCTGCGCATCCGGGACAGCGACGGCAGTACCCGGTTGGTCCCCGGCATGGCAAGGATCTCCCGGACGATGTCGCGCACCGGCGCCTGGTCCTGCACTTCGCCGCCCGGCATCAAATCGCGGATGTGCACAAAGCCCAGGACGTCGTCGGGACTGCTGCCAATGACCGGGAACCGGGAATAGGGGCCGTCGCGGACCATTTTGCGGGCATCGGCGATGGTCATGGCGCCGTCGATGAAGATGACCTCCGTGCGGGGACGCATCACCTCCTGCAGGGTCCGGTCTCCGGCACCGAACACGTCGGCCAGGATGCGCCGGCTGCTCTCTTCGAGCATTTCGTTCTCGGCCACCATGTCCCACAGTTCCTCGGAAGTGATGCCCGGCCGCTTGGCGCGTGGGTCCCCGCCGAAGAGCCGGACGGCGGCGTCGGTGGAGACGGACAGGAGCCAGATGGCGGGCCGCATGATCCTTGAAAGGCTGATGAGCGGCGGGGCCAGGACCCTGGTGAAGGCGACGGGGCTTTGCAGCGCCAGCCGTTTGGGCGCCAGTTCGCCGAGCACCAGGGACAGGTAGGCCACCAGCAGGGTCATGCCGATGAAGGACGCTGGCCCGGCCGCCGCACCCAGCCCCAGGCCTTCCAGGAGGGGGACGACGCCGGGTGCGATCGCCGAGGCGCCATAGGCTGCCGAGAAGAACCCGGACAGGGTCACTCCGATCTGGACCGTGGAGAGGAACCGGTTGGGGTTGCGGGCCAGGGCTGCTGTCCGGGCCCCGGTGTCGCCCGACTTTTCGATGCGGCGCACCTGGCTTTCGCGCAGGGACACCAGGGCCATTTCCGCCGCGGCGAACACCCCGCCCAGCAACACGAAACCGAGAACCAACGCGATATTGACCAGGGCACCGCTGTCCATGACACGACCTTACCGAGCTACGGGCCCGGTGGCGCGTGCCTGTTGCCCTGCTGCTCAGGAAACGGCAGGGCGGGGCCGAAGCCGAAGTGCCTGCATCCCGCCGTCCACTGCCAGGTCAACTCCGGTGGTGGACCCGGAGAGCGGGCTGGCAAGGTAGACCACAGCTCCCGCGACTTCCTCCGGGGAGACCAGCCGGCCGTGCGGCTGGCGTGCTTCCAGCGCCGCCCGTTCCGCGGCGGGATCCGGTGCGCTGGCGAGGAGCCGTCCGATCCACGGAGTGTCCGCAGTCCCCGGGTTCACGCAGTTGACCCGGATGCCCTCCTGCAGGTGGTCGGCGGCCATGGCCAGGGTGAGTGACAACACGGCCCCCTTGGTTGCGCTGTAGAGGGCCCGCTGGGGGAGCCCGGCGGTGGCTGCAACAGAGCAGGTGTTGACGATCGCCGCGTGGCTGGACCGGCGCAGGTGCGGCAGGGCAGCCCTTGACACGCGGACCATGCCCAGCACGTTGACGTCGAACACCCGGTGCCACTCGTCGTCGTCGTTGTCCTCAATGGTGCCCTGGGCACCCACCCCGGCATTGTTGGCCACGACGTCGATCCCGCCAAGCTGCTCCGCAGCCTCTTCGATGGCCCGGCGGACGGAGGCGTAGTCGGAGACGTCGCAGTGGATGGCTTTGACTCCCGCCGGTGCCTGGTCAGGGTTAAGGTCCAGTACCGCGACCTCAGCCCCGCGCTCCTGGAGCAGTTTGGCTGTGGCGGCCCCGATCCCCGACGCTCCGCCGGTGACGATTGCCTTGATTCCCGCAAACTCCATTGTTTGGTCCTTTCGTGATTAGCCCTGGAAGAATTCCTGGCGCTGGCGGCCCAGTCCAGCCACTTCAAGTTCGACGACGTCCCCAGCCTTTAGGTAAGGGAAACGTCCGGACAGGGCCACTCCCTCCGGGGTGCCGGTGCAGATGAGGTCCCCCGGCTCCAGGACCAGGAACTGGCTGAGGTCATAGATCACCTGCTCCACGCCGAAGATCAGGTCGCGGGTGGAGGAGTCCTGGCGGATTTCGCCGTTCACCCAGCTGCGAAGCCGCAGGTCGCGGGCATCCACCTCGTCGGGGGTCACCAGGTAAGGGCCCGTGGGGCAAAAACCCGCGCAGCTCTTTCCCTTGGACCACTGCCCGCCGGATACCTCCAGCTGGAACGTCCGCTCCGACAGGTCGTTGACGGTGACGAAGCCCGCGATGTAGTCGAGGGCCTGGGAGGGGGAGTCCAGGTAGGAGGCGCGCCGCCCGATGACCACGCCAAGTTCCACTTCCCAGTCGGTCTTGGTGGAACCGCGTGGAATGGCCACCGCATCGAACGGCCCGGCCACGGTGTTGGGGGCCTTGTGGAAGATGATGGGGACCGAAGGGGGTGCGGAGCCGGACTCCGCGGCGTGGGCTGCGTAGTTCATGCCCACACAGATCACCGAGGACGGCCTGGCGATCGGGGCACCGATCCGGGCTCCGTCAACGGCGAGTTCCGCCAGTTCACCGGCGGCCAGTGCTGCTGCCGCCCGTCCTGGCCCATCGGATTCCCAGAAGTCGGCGTCGATGTCGCGCGTCACGCGCTCCAGGGAGTAGTACTTCTTGTCGTGGAGCACGGCAGGGGTTTCCTTGCCGGTGGCACCTATGCGCGCAAATTGCATTCGTTTCTTCTTTTCTCGGTAGTACGTGATTGTGCTTTCAGGCGATCAGTCCGCGCTCGCGCAGGTCAGCCCACAACTCTGTCGGGACGCTTTGGGCGGCGAGGTCCAGGTTTTGCTTCACCTGCGCCGGCGTCCGCATGCCAAGGACGACGCTTGTCACGGCGGGGTGCTGGTACGGGTAGTGGAGGGCGGCCGCCGGCAGGGTGGTCCCGTGCGATTCGCAGATGTCCGCCAGCAGGTTCGCCCTGTCCAGCAGTTCCTGCGGGGCAGGTGCGTAGTTGTAGGTGGCGTTGGCGGCTGGGCGTTCCTTGGACAGCAGCCCGGAATTGAAGACGCCGACATTCACCACGCCGACGCCGCGTTCCACGCACGCCGGGAGCAGGTCCCGGGCCGCGCCTTGCTCCAGCAGTGTGTACCTTCCGGCAAGCATGATCACGTCGATGTCCGTCTCGGTGACGAACCGGTGGAGCATTTCGGACTGGTTCATGCCGGCACCCCAGGCGCCGATCACCCCTTCGTCGCGGAGCGCGGACAGGGCCGGGGCCGCGCCTTCGACGGCCTCGGTCCAGTAGTCGTCCGGGTCATGGATGTAAACGATGTCGATCCGGTCGGTGCCCAGCCGTTGCAGGCTTTCCTCTATAGAGCGCAGCACTCCGTCCCGTGAGTAATCGCGGACCCGGTGGACATTGTCAGGCACGTCGAAGCCCTCCGTGTCCTTGCCTCGGGGCGACGGGTTGGGCCGCAGCAGCCGCCCAATCTTCGTGCTGAGCACATAGCTGTCGCGGTCCTTCCCTGCCAGCGCGGCACCCAGGCGCCGTTCAGAAAGTCCCAGCCCGTAGTGCGGCGCGGTGTCGAAATAGCGCACCCCGCCCTCCCAAGCCGCAGTGACGGCGTCGACCGCTTCCTGTTCGGGTACCTCCCGGTAGAGATTGCCGATCGGTGCCCCGCCGAAGCCGAGCACCGGCAGCTGGATGTCAGTACCGGGAATGGTGCGGGTTTCTGCTTGCATGTCAGTCCTTCTCCTCTTGTGGGCTTGCCTGTTCTGCTGCCGTTTCCAGCCCGTAGGCGCGGACTGCGGTCTCCTGCGCAACCTTGCTGCGTTCGCCCTCCGACGCGCCCGCCATCGCGTGCTCCACAGTGGTGATCCAGTCAAGGTAAGCACCGGGGTGTGACAGGGAGACAGGGAAGTCGCTGCCGACCATGCAGCGCTCCGCCCCGAAGAGAGCCAGCGTTTCCTGGATGAACGGCAGTGCCTGGGGAGCCAGGGCACGCTCCGGGTCAGCTTCTGCGCCGGCACCGGAGATTTTGACGACGAAGTTGCCGCACCGGGCCAGCTCCTGCATGCCGCTGCGCCAGGCGGTGAGCTCTCCGCTGGCAATGGGCGGCTTGCCCATGTGGTCCAGCACGATCGCGAGGCCGGGCACGCGGCGGGCGAATTCGGCCAGCGCTGCAAGCTGCCACCAGCGGACACACGCGTCGAAAACCAGCCCTGCGCCGGCAACCTGCCGTGCTCCCGCCAAGGTGTCAGGATGCAGCATAAAGGATTCGTCCCGGTCCTGGAACAGCTGCCGCACGCCGCGGACCAGGGGCCGTTCCAGAAGTTGGCCAAGGTCCTTCTCGACGGCTTCGCCCTTGCTGATGGGGGCAAACGCCACGATCCCGGCCAGCTGGGGCCAGTCCGTCCGAAGGCCCGACACCCAGTCCACTTCCTTCAGTGCCTGGTCATCACGGCAGTCGGCCTGCACGAAGACGGCGCCCCGCGTGTTGTAACCGTCGTACGGAAGATCCGTCGGCAGGAAAGGCTTGTTCAGGGCCGGAGCCTCGGCCAGCCAGGCGTAGTCCAGCACGGCCGGATCCCAGACGTGGACGTGTGAGTCAACCACCTGCAGTGAAGGCACCTTCATCAGGCCGTGCCGTCGGGCCGCACGCCGATGGTGAGCAGCAGGTTGGCGTAGTGCCGGGTGTCGCCGCTGGCAATGACGACGGCGACGTTGGGCGAGCGTGCGGCGTCATAGAACTCGAAGCGCTGATGGGACGTGATGGGGACTTCCGTGCCCAACGTCCGTTCGTAGCCCTTGACGGCCTCCGTCCAGTTTCCGTCCGGCGGGGTCATCACTGCCGCGGCCTCCAGGGGGACGGCGTCGACCAGGACTTCGAGGATCTGGTCAATCGTCAGCAGGCCGGGCCGCAGGTTCAGGGCAATGCGACGGGCCGATGCGGGTGCTCCGGTGTTGTGCGGGTAGTTGGCGTCGGCAACAAGGATCTGCGAGCCGTGGCCGGATTCCGCGAGAGCGGCCAGCAGTCCCGGATGGGTCAGGGTGTAGTTGATCATGCCTGCGCCCCAAGCCGTGCACTCGCGAAGGCAACCTGGCCGGGTTGGTTGCCCGCCCGCCAGGCCTGTTCCGCCTGGCCGCTGTGGGTTCCTGACCAGTAGCTGCCATAGGGAAAGGCATATTCCTGCAGCGTCTCCTGCTTGAGTTCGGCCGAATATCCAGGATTTGCCGGCATCACGTAGGCGCCGTCCTTGATGATGCACGGGTCCACGAAATGCTCATGCAGATGATCGACGAACTCGGTCACCCGCCCCGTCAGGTCACCTGACACCGCGATGAAGTCGAAGATTGAGAGGTGCTGGACCAGCTCACACAGACCCACCCCGCCGGCGTGCGGGCACACCGGAATGCCGAACTTGGCCGCCATCAGCTGGACTGCGAGTACTTCGTTTACACTGGCGAGCCGACAGGCATCGAGCTGGCAGTAGTCAATCGCGCCGGCCTGGAAGAGCTGCTTGAAGAGCACGCGGTTCATGCCGTGTTCGCCCGTGGCCACTCCGATGGGCTGTACAGCCCTGCGGATCTCGGCGTGCCCCAGGACATCATCGGGACTGGTTGGCTCCTCGATCCACAGGGGGCTGAATTCGGCCAGTTGCTTCACCCAGTCGATAGCCTGCGGAACATCCCACACCTGGTTCGCATCGATCATCAGGTTGGCGTCGGGACCGATCACCTCCCGTGCAATTGCGAGGCGGCGGATGTCATCCTCCACGGATGCGCCCACTTTGAGCTTGATGTGGCGGTAGCCCTGGTCCACAGCCTCCTGGCACAGCCGTCGGAGCTTCTCGTCGGAGTAGCCCAGCCAGCCGGCGGACGTGGTGTAGCAGGGGTAGCCGGTTTCAGTCAGTTGCCGGAGGCGCTCGTCCCTGGTGGGGGCAAGGCGCGTCAAGAGGCCCAGCGCTTCTTCCCGGGTGAGGGCGTCCGAAAGGTAGCTCAGGTCGGCGGCGTCAACAATTTGCTCCGGGGTCATGTCCGCCAGGAACCGCCACAGAGGCTTCCCTGCCTGTCGTGCAGCGAGGTCCCAGACGGCGTTCATCACTGCGCCGAGGGCCAGATGCTCCACGCCCTTGTCTGGTCCCAGCCAGCGCAGCTGGGAATCGCGCTTGAGCTCCCGGTATGTCTCCCCGAGGTGGAGTCCGATCTGGTCGGCGTCACGTCCCATGAGGGGCCGGGCCCTCAGTTCGATGGCGGCGGCGCAGATTTCGTTGCCGCGGCCGATGGTGAACGTGAACCCGCAGCCGTACAGTGTGGGGTCGTCTGTCCTCAGCACGATGTAGGCGGCGGAATAGTCGGCATCATGGTTCATGGCATCCGAGCCGTCCGCCGACAGCGACGTGGGAAACCGTACGTCAAACACATCGAATCCGGTGATCTTTGGCAAGCGATTCCCTCCGGTCCAGAAAGTCCAGGTGACTTCCCCGCGGTCACCTTTACATCTGATGAATTTTGGTCTTTTCCGTGACACTATAGGACGCAGCCCGGTTTTCCAACCAATAGATCGGATGAAAGTGTATGAATGATAGATCCGCAGGAGGCGTCGGGGCAGTGGACCTCGTGTCCGGCGGCCCTATGTCGCAAACCGACGTCGTGATCACCGGTGTAAAGCACATGCTCTCTTCCGGTCGGCTGCGGCCGGGGGACCGGCTGCCCGTTGAAAAAGACCTTGCTGCGGAGTTGCAGGTGTCTCGTGGGTCCCTGCGTGAAGGGGTCCGTGCCCTGTCCACCATGGGGATCCTGGAAACCAGACAGGGTGCCGGTACTTTCGTCACCACCCTGGAGCCCTCTGCCCTACTGTCCGCCCTGGAATTCTGGGTGGGCCTACAGGATGGAGAACGGGCCAACCAGGTGCATACAGTGCGACGCGCGCTTGAGACCGAGGCCGCTGCTGCAGCCGCCGTTTCCATTACCGAGCAGCAACTGGAGCAGGCTGGGCACATCCTGGATCGGGCACACGCCGCCATTCATGCCAAACCCGTCGATCATGACGTAGCCATGCAATGCGATCTTGAGTTTCATCGGCTGATCGCGGAGTCATCCAGGAACCATGTGCTGTCCGCCCTAATTGAAACGGTCTCCACCACGACAGTCCGCGGACGGATGTGGCGGTCAATCCATGATGCTGCCGGACTGCGGACTACCCATGGCGAGCATCTGGGCATTTTGGAAGCACTGAGGCGGCACGATGCTGACCGTGCCCGGACCAGAATGGCTAACCATCTGTATGCCGTGGAGGACTACGTCACGGCCATCCCGGACCGCGAACTCCAGAATCCTGCCGTCACGACGAATGTCCACAGCACACCAAGAGTTGGAGTGAAACATGACTGACAGCATCGCCACGCCTGAAGAGTGGAACAACCTATCCCGGCCAGTCCCGGAGTGGTTCCAGAATTCCCCCTTCGGCATCTTCATTCACTGGGGCGCCTACTCCGTCCCCGCCTGGGCGGAGCCGATCGGCGCCCTTGGCACCATAGATGATAACGAGTGGTTCAAGCACAACCCTTACGCCGAGTGGTACTACAACACCATCCGCATTGACGGCAGCCCTGCCCAGCAGCACCACCAGGAAGAGTTTGGGGGCGAGGACTATGACGCCTTCCTGGACCAGTGGAAGGCCGAACAGTTCGATCCGGCGGACTGGGTGGAGCTGTTCAAATCCGCCGGAGCTGATTACGTGGTTCCCACCACGAAGCACCACGATGGCATTGCCCTCTGGGACGCCCCGGGCACGGGGGAGCGGAACACGGTCCACCGTGGTCCCCGCAAGGACCTGATCGGCGAGATTGCCCGTGCCGTGGAGGACAAGGGGCTGAAGCTGGGCCTGTACTACTCCGGCGGCCTGGACTGGCACGTGCGCCCCTTCCCGCCGCACACCACCAGCGAAAGCGTCCACGATACGTCCCGCCCCAAGGACGCCGGCTACGCGGAGTACGCCTACAACCACGTAGTGGACCTGGTGGACAAGTACCGTCCCCACGTCCTGTGGAACGACATTGAATGGCCCGACGCCGGCAAGCACTTTGGCGAGCATGGGCTGGGAACGCTGTTTGAGCACTTCTACTCCGCTGTTCCGGACGGGGTCGTCAACGACCGTTGGGGCGCTACCCACCAGGATTACGGCACCAGCGAGTACGAAGCCGCCAGGGAAAACGAGTCCGAATCCGAGTGGGAGAACTGCAGGGGCATCGGATTCTCCTTCGGCTACAACCAGGTGGAAGGCCCGGAGCAGTCGTTGACGGGCCAACAGTTGGCCCGCCACCTGACGGACGTAGTATCCCGTGGCGGCCACTTCCTGTTGAATGTCGGTCCGCGGGCTGACGGCACCATCCCCGAAATCCAGCGCCAGGCCCTGACCGACCTCGGAAAGTGGATGGCCACCGCCAAGCAGTACCTCGTGGGGGCCCGTCCGCTTCAGGACGGTCCCGGGGCAAGCGGCGATGACTCCTGGATCCGCTGGGTGGACCGCGGAACGGAGGTAGTGGCCTTCGTTGACTCGCTGGACGACGGAACGGAAGCCGCCTTGAAGCTGGACGCGGGCAGGTTCGACGTGGCGCAGGCATCGGTGGCGGGGCCCGGCGGAACTGTCGAGGCCGCTGCAGATGGACTCAAAGTCACCCTGTCACCCGACCGGCCCGGCCCTGCCATCGTCCGCATTCCCCGGACGTAGTCCCGGAAGTACCTCCACGACGGCGGCCGTCCCACCTCGGGGCGGCCGCCGCCGTCGCGCCTTCCACGTATGCCCGTGCCTTTTACGTGTACATCAGCGAGCCGGGCGTGGTGAGCTTCTCGCCGGTCTCCAGCCACGTCTTCAGGCCGGACAGGATCATCGGCCAACCGCCGTAGAGCTGTTCGTTGGCGCCTTCTCGCAAGTCGCTGTGGGTGACGGTGAGGTGGCAGGAATCGCCCACCGGCTCGATTTCCCAGGTGATTTTGGACGTGCCCTCAGCCTTAACGTCCTCGCCCCATAGCGCCCGCATGGTCTGCACCAGCCGGCGGGGCGGGTCCACCTCAAGGTTCTCGCCTTCGCCCAGCGCTGCCCCCGCCTTCGGGTTGCCCATGACAAACCGGCCGCCGGGGGACCAGTCGGCCTCAAGGGTGTTGCCGAACTGGTACTTGCTGCGGATGTCGCTGTCCGTGATGGCTTCCCAGAGCCGTTCGGGCGTGGTCTTGATGTAAATCTCAAAGATCTTTTCCATGGGACTTTCCAATCTGGATTTGAGGTCGCTGAGGGCAGCGGCCCATGGTTCTGCATATTTGCTGACCCAGCGGTCGTGGACCAGCCGGATGGGAACCGGATTCAGGAAGTGCAGCTTCTCCCGTCCGCGACGACGGGTCACCACAAGCCCGGCGTCCTCCAGGATGCGGAGGTGCTTGGCGATCCCGAACCGGGTCATGTCGAACCGTGCCTCAAGTGCGCTCAGGGTCTGGCCGTCCTCGCGGAACAGCTCATCGAGCAGGTCCCGGCGGGTGGGGTCGGAGAGTGCCTTGAACACGTCGTCCATGGCAGCAATGATAGGTGACCAATTGGTCACCTATCAAGGGGTTTTCGAGGCGAACTCAGTTTCGGGAGGCCAGGTTCCTGTCGCGCTCCTCGAAGACCTCGTCACCCGGTCCGGAGAAGGCGCGCGACCGCTCCACCGCTTCCATGGAACCGGTGAACAGCTGCGACTCGTGCGGATCGGCTGCACGGGAATCCGCGGCAGCGGGGGACCCCAGCCCGCGCAGTGGTGACCGGCGCCGGTTGCCCGTGCCGCCGTCGTCCGCTGGATTTCTGTCCGCTGCCTGCTCCCAGCGCTGGTGCGGCAGGGCCTCCGGGTGGTTCTGCTGGAGGAAGGTGACCATGGTTTCGCGCACCAGGCAGCGCAGGTCGAAGAGCGCGGCGCTGTCCGCGGCGCTCACCAGGATCCGGACGCGGACGAACCCGCCGGTGGCATCGGTAATCTGCAGGACTCCCACGCGTTCGTCCCACAGCTCGGTGCCGGCCAGGGCCCGGCGAAGCTCGGTGCGCATGTCCTCCACGGGGGCGCGCCAGTCGAGGTCGAACTCCACGGTGCCCATCACCTCGGACTGGCGGCGGGTCCAGTTCTCGAACGGCGTGGTGGTGAAGTAGGTCGAGGGCAGGATCAGCCGGCGGTCATCCCAAAGATGCACCACCACGTAGGTGAGCGTGATTTCCTCGATCCGGCCCCATTCCTTCTGCACCACCACCACGTCGTCCACGCGGATGGCGTCGGTGAAGGCCAGCTGCATACCGGCGAAGACGTTCACCAGGGACGTCTGTGCGGCCAGGCCGGCGACGATGGAGATCACGCCGGCGGATGCCAGCAGTCCGGCACCGAGCGCCTGGATGGCGGGGAAGGTCAGCATGGCACTGCCGAGGGCGAGCACCACCACCAGCGCCACGGCAATCCGGCGGGCCAGGATCATCTGCGTGCGCAGCCGCCGTGCCCGCCGGTTGTCCGCCACGTCCACGCTGTGCCGGTTCAGCACCACGGCCTCAACGATCAGCAGCACCGCAATGACCAGCCAGGCGAGGGCACCGATGAGGGCAATCAGCAGGAAATGGTCGACGGCGGCGTGCCAGCTTTCGCTTCCCGCCGTCAGGCCCAGCGCAGTGCGGACGCCCACAAGGCACAGCGCCAGCCGCAGCGGCTGGCGGGCCACCCGGGAGGTGGCCTGCAGCTCAGGCCGTTTCCGGTTCAGGCGGAGGACCACCTTGCGGAGCAGCCAGGACAGTGTGAGTCCGGCCAGCACCGCCAAGGCCACGGCGATAAAGGGCAGGGCGGGGTTCAGGACATCTAGCATCTCTTAACGTTTATCAAGCCGTTGCCGGGCCGTCGAAATCGGGGGACTGCCGTGGCGTGTCCACTGCCGCCGCTAGGGTCCCAGGGGCAGGAGGAGCAGGGCCAGCAGGGCTGGAACCGTGGCGGCGAGGGTCCCCGGAACGCTCTCCCACTTCCTGGGGTAGTGCCCCTGGAGGTCTGCCAGCAGCATGGTGGGCGCGGTGAGGACCATGTTGGCGCAGCAGTAGGCCACCAGTGTGTAGCCCACCACGAGCTGGCCCGAGTTGGCGGCGACCACCCCGGCGATGACGCCCAGCGCAATCACCAGGTTTTTGTACCCGGTGGGAATGGCCCACATCATCACGGCGGATACATTTTCGGGCGGTGTGCTCAGGAACTTCTGCGCCCACCGGCTGCGTCGAAGAAGGAAGCTCTCCACCGGAAACACGAAGATATAGATGAGTGCGGCGAGTACCGCGAAGATCTGTGCTGCTGTGTTCATGCTTCGAAGATTAGGAGCGGCCCCGCTGTTGCTCCATCCCCACGGAAGGGGATTGCCGGGCACTGCGCTCAGCGGTGCCGACCGAAGGGGCCCCAACCTAGTCCCCTGCGTGAAGAA
Source organism: Arthrobacter sp. FW306-07-I (assembly GCF_021800405.1). Taxonomy (NCBI): domain Bacteria; kingdom Bacillati; phylum Actinomycetota; class Actinomycetes; order Micrococcales; family Micrococcaceae; genus Arthrobacter; species Arthrobacter sp. FW306-07-I. The sequence goes on from NZ_CP084550.1 coordinate 994,367, forward strand.
CGCGGGTAGCCTTGGGCGCATGCAGAAGATATCGATCGACGCGCTGGCCCGGCAGCAGCTCGAGGCTGCTCTCTCCTCCACCAACGGCCGTGCTGCTGACACCGTCTACGGCGGACATGAAAAGATCCTCCGGCAGACCGTCATGGCCATGAAAGCCGGAACACAGCTCAGCGAGCACCAGAACCCCGGGGACGCCACGGTCTTCGTGATCCAGGGCTGCGTGAGCCTCAAGGCCTCCGGGGAGTCCTGGCAGGGCAAGACCGGCGACCTGCTGATTGTCCCGCCCGGCCTGCACAGCCTGCACGCCGAAGAGGACTGCACCTTCCTGTTCACGGTGGCAAAGTACCGCGACTGACCCGGTCCGGCAGCTCCCACCAGGTGCTGTTAGCGCGCTGGAGCCCGTTTATTTCCGGGTCCGGCGGCTGGGGCCGGCTTGTCCACGGTGTTGCCTCCAGCCGGTCCTCCGCTTGCTGCCCGGCCAGCGGGATCCGGCCTCGCGGCTCCCGGCTCTCCTGCTGCTGGAGGTTGTGCTGGTGGTCCCGGCGCGCCTGACGCCGGTCCCTTGATAGGGCCTTTTGCCACACCGGGCAGGGATCCGGCCTCCTCGGCGCCGGGGTCGGGTTGGCCGGTCGCCGCCGGGTCGGTTGGCCCTTCAACCTCCCCGGGTCCCGGCTGCGAAGGGTAAGTTTCCGATGCCTGGCCAGGCACGTAAACGGGCGGAGTGCTGGGCGTCGGGGCTTGCGGGAAAACACGTACGACGGCGGGCGGCGGGCTGGTTGCCTCCGGTTCCGGTCCCGGAACGGGCAAGGGAGCGGCGGGCGACGGTGGGGTGAACCACCCCAATACGGTGCTGATGCTTCCCTCAGCTCCACGCCGGAGATCCCCGTCTCCCGCCGCGGCGCCGCCCGCGATACCAAACGACGCGGCCACCGCCAGCGTGGTGAGCACCACCCGCTTTTTCTTTCGAGGCTTGCCAGTTTCCAGGCGGACCACGCCTGTCGTCTCCGACGCAGCCAGTAGTGCCATCAGGCGGGGGGACGGCGCCGGGACATCGGAAACCTTGAGCTCCCGGACCTGAAGCAGCGCATCCCGGAGATACGGATCGTCGGTGAGGCCAGCCTCTTCCAGCAGTTCCTGGACAGCGCGCTCGTCATCCAGCCTGCGTTCCTGCTTTGGGTGCTCTTTCCCTGTCATGACCGGTCCTCCCGTAATGAGGTGCGGAGCTTGCGCAGCCGGCAGAGCGCCCGGCGCTGCAGTTGTTTGATGGCACCCGGGGTCTTGCCCATGATTTCCGCCGTCGTCTCCACCGAAAGGTCAGCCACGATCCTCAGCGCAATCACCTCCTGCTGGTCCTGCTGCAAATCGTTCAGCAGTGCTTTGATGCTGCCTGAGTTTTCCACCGCCAGAAGTTCATCCTCCGCGGAGCTGCTGCACCGCGGGTCCTGGGCGGGGTCGTAATCGGTGGTCCGGGGCGCTTTGAGCCGCCGCCGGTACTCGTCCACATAGCGTCCGTGCGCGATGGAGAAAACCAGGGATTTGACTCCCTTCACCCCGCCGTGGACATCGCCGAGCTGCGGATAGAGGGCCAGGAAGACCTCCTGGGTCAGGCCCTCGGGATCCTCGACGCCGCGGGCACGGAGGTAGCTGAGCACCCCGGGTGAAAATTCACGGTAGGCAGCACAGAAACGGCTTTCGTCCGTCTGGCCGGACCGCTCTGCCTCGTGCTCAATGCTCTGCATCCGCCCCCCTGCGGCAGATTCGCTTGCAGCAGTCGCCGGATGTGCGGTTGCGCGAAACATTCAAAGTCCCGGCGCAACCGCACATCGTCGGCAGGCTACCGATGTCCGCCGTGCTTGGCGCCGTTGCCGGCGGCCTGGTGGCCGCCGCCGTTGGAGGCGGGTGCAGCCTGGCGCTGCTCCTTTACCTGCTGCTGTTGCACCTGGCCCTGCTCGGTGGTTGCAGTCTCATCGCTGCCGTCCTCGCCGCCTCGGGGAGCAGCAACAGTGGCGCAATAGGCGCCAACGCTGCCTTCCCCGCCGGCTGCCTGGACCAGGGCTGCGTAGGCCGTGGACGTGGTACCGAGGCCGCCATTGGTAAACGCATTGCACAGGCCAAAGGCGGCAGGGCCGAACGCGTCAGGTCCTGCCGGCGTGGATGTCTGCGACGGTTCAGGGTCTGCCGTTTCCGTAGGGGCGGGCTCCGGCGACTCCGTTTCCGTCGCCGTTGGTGTCGGGTCCGGAGCCTCCGTCTCGGTTTCCGTGGGAGTCGGCTCCGGGGATTCGGTTTCCGTCGCGGTGGGGCTTGGCGACGGTGATTCAGTTTCGGTTGCCGTGGGGCTCGGCGACGGCGATTCCGTTTCCGCAAGGACGGACGGCGTGTCCGGCGATGATTCTGCCATCGCGGCAACTCCCGTTCCGCCGACCGCGAGCGCGCCTGCCGCCAGCACGGTCATGGCGAGCTTGTTGCCTGAAAAGGTGAAGAAAGACATGAGACCCTCCGTTGACGAATTTTGCGATTGCGTTCAACTTCCGCGAAGTTTCCCCCGCACTTAATGAATCGAAATTCAGGTCATGGAGGTTACGGGTTTCCAAGAATCTCGTGACTAATTTGTCATATGTCCCATCGATTGCTCCGTACTTGTCGTTCTGAAGGCTGAAAACGACATCTACGGAGCAGTCGATGCAGGTGCCCGGGCAAGCTTGCGAAGGTCAGGAGACCCTGGGGAGCAGTGGATGGGGGCTAGGCGGGATCTTCGACTTTGTCGGTGATGGGGCGGGGCTCCAGCCAGATCCGCTCCCGCGGGCCCGGGGGGTAGGCGTACCTCTTCCCGGCAAGGGTGATGACGAACGCCGCCACCACCGGGATCGCCGCGGCGGCCGGAACCAGCAGCGGTCCGCCAACCACCAGGGCGGCCGAACCGTAGAGGGCGCCGACGGTGATGCCCAACTGGATGGTGAGGACAGTGAGTCCGTTGGCTGCCTCGCTGTATTCGCCGCCTGCACGCAGGATCGCGGACTGGTTGTAGATACCGATGGCGCCCAGGCCGGCACCCCAGACAGTCATCAGCACCAGGGCGACGGGAAGGTTCCCCACCGCCAGGGGCAGGAGGAACATCGATGCGGCGATTGCCGCCGTCGTCAGCAACAGCGAACGCCGGGGACGGGAATCCACCGTGAGCCCGGCGATCCAGATGCCCAGCAGGCCGGACCCGCCCAGAACGGTGAGGGAGAGACTGGTGGCGTAGTCCGGCAGGTTCGCTTCACGGATGAACGGCGCGATGTACGTGAACAGAGCGAAGTGGGCCAGCACCAGCAGTGGCCAGGCGACCGCCACTGATTTCACGCCGGGTTGGCCGATCGCCTTGCGCAGGGAGGGGCGGGCGGCGTCGCTGATGCGCTGGACGCGGGGGAGCAGCCAGAATGCCAGAACGGTCAGGACCACGCCGAATCCGGCGAGCACCATGAACGCGGCGCGCCAGCCCAGGAACCCGCCCAGCGCCGTCCCCACCGGTGCTCCGATGGCCAGGCCCAGGCTGTTGCCGCTGAACACGATGGCCAGGGCCTTGCCTACCTTGTCCGCCGGCACCACCCGTGACACGAACGGTGCCATGGTGGTCCAGAGCAATCCGTGCGCCAGGCCACCCACCAGTCTGGCGATCATCGCGGAGGTGAAGTCCGGCGCCAGTCCCACCAGCGCGTTGCTGAGCGCGAATGTCAGGACCAGACCCACCAGCAGGGCGTGCCGCGGGATCTTCCCCAGCAGACGCGCCGCCGGAACCACCGTGACCACAATGACGGCGGCGTAGGCCGCGGCCAGGTATCCGGCTACCGGCTCGGAGACGCCCAGGCCGGTGCTGATCTGTGGCAGCAGCCCGGACGGGAGGAGTTCGGTGGTGATGGCAGTAAACGCGATGGTGGCGAGGACCACCATCGCGGCGTAGGGAAAACGGGTAGGGGACGGCGCGGAAATCGCGGAAGACATGGGGGTGCGGTCCATTCAAGGGGGAGGGCTTGGAATGCGGCTCGGCTCGCCGGACAATTCCTCCATTAAATTTACCGGACCAAAAGCCCTGTCACAGACGTGACACGGTACCCCGCGCTACCGCGTCAGCGGCCCCTTCCGGAGGCGTCCAGGCGGGAATCGAGCAGGCCTGCTGCCAGTGCCGGAGCCAGCCCCGGGGCCAGCGGAAGGCGCGGGACCACCAGGCAGTGCCACAGGTGGTAGATATCGGCCTTGCCGGACCAGACAGTCGAGCTGACGTTGCCGTCCTCGTCGAGTTCCTGCTTCCAGGACCCGTGCTCGTAGTCGATGAACCAGTCACGGGCATGGTCCCAGATCCGCTCATACCAGTCCGCGTACTTCTTCTCTCCGGTGGCAATGTAGAGGGCTGCGGCGCCGCCGATGGCTTCCGCGGGTACCCAGCGGATGCGGGTGGTGACAACCGGTTTGCCTTCCCAGTCCACGGTGTACACAAACCCGCGGTGGCCGTCCGGTTCCCACGCGTCGCGGATGGCGGCGTCGAACAGACCCCGGGCATCCTCGAGGAGCCAGGCCGGGACGTCCAGGCCGCGGGCCTCGAGTCCGGCGCGGAGGTGCAGGAGCAGCCGCGCCCACTCCACCCAGTGGCCGGGGGTTCCGCCGTAGGCACGGAACTGGCTGGCCCGGTCATCGGTGTTGTACTCCGGCATCGGGTTCCACTCCGGGTCGAAGTGCTCAAACACCCGGTAGTTGTTGTTGCGCGCGAAGTGGTGAATGAGCACCTCGGCGATGTGCAGGGCCCGTTCGATCCAGCGGTGGTCCCCGGTCACGTCGGCCACAATGAGGTAGGCCTCAACCGAGTGCATGCTCGCGTTGCCGCCGCGGTACGCTTCCGTCTCGGTGAATTCCCGGTTCCAGGAGTCGAAGCACATGTTGGCCTGGTGGTCCCAGAACTTCGTGTCGGCTATCCGGAGCGCCTCGTCCAGCAGTTCCCGGGCTCCCGGGCGCCCTGCTGCGACGGCGCTGGCGGCAGCCAGGAGCACAAAGGAGTGCTGGTAGCCGGACTTGGTGTCGTTTACGGGGCCGTTGGCGTCCACCTCGGCGTACCAGCCGCCGAACTCGTCATCGTGGAGGACGCCGTTGAGTGCGCTGATGCCGTGGTCCACGAGAGTCGCAGCACCGGGCCGCCCCATCAGCGCGGCGACGGCGAAGCTGTGCGTCATCCGCGCAGTGATCCACAGATGGGTCGGCTTGTCGGCGAACACCTTGCCGTAGTTGTCCAGCCAGCCGAAGCCCGTGGATACCTTGGAAGCCTCGGCGAAGCGGATCAGCCGGTCGGTTTCCGCCTCAAGCCATCGTGCATGGGCTGCACTGTCGAGCCAGGTCATGTCATGTCCTCTTTCTGGTCAGAATTCGAATGTCGGGTCAGGCAGCGGCGTCAAGCACGCCGCGGATGATGGTGGCCGCCGCTCCCAGATAGGCCAGGATGATCAGTAGTATTTGCGCGGCACGCGCGGGGACGAACTTCGTTGCGACGTCACCCAGCACCAGCCCGGCCAGGCAGGCCACGGCAACAGCCACCCACATGGCCAAGGGCATCACTGGAAACGTCGCCGGGGCGGTGATGGCTTTGGAGATGAGCGAGAACGTCCCGATGGTGAAAAAGTACGGCTGCATGGTGGCCGCGAAGGACTTGTGCTGCCACCGGGTAGCAATGGAGTACATACTGACGGCCGGACCGCCCACCCCGGCCGCTGTGTTCATGAACCCGCTGAGGCCGCCGGCCGTGAAGAGGTAGCGGCGGCGCTCCGGCAGGGTGGCGGACTTCAGGACCAGCAGGACAGTCAGACCGGCGGCCAGGAGCACTCCGATGGAGATCTCCAGGACCGGCGCCGGAACGAGGCGGATCAGGAACGCCGCCGGGATGATGCCCAGCAGTGCCGATGCCGCGAGCAGCAGGTAGCGCTTCCAATCGATGTCCTTGACCACGCGGAAGATGATGGCCCCCGCCGTCACGGCGCCGCATACGTTCACCAGGACCACGCCTTCCACCGGTCCCAGCAACAGGACCAGGAAGGGGGCGGCCACCAGGGCGAAACCCATACCGGTGATCCGCTGCATCCCCGCTCCCATGACGACGGCGCCCAGCACCAGCCCGGTGGTCAGCATTTACGGCCTCCAGGCCACGTACTGGACCTCCTCGAATTCCTCCAGGCCCAGGCTTGATCCTTCCCGGCCCAGGCCGGACTGCTTGGCGCCGCCCATGGGGGCGAAGGCTACGGAGGGGAGGGGATCGTTGACGCCCACGATTCCGGCTTCGAGCTGCTCCGGGATATCCCAGCCGCGCTTGGGACTGCCGCTCCATAGGTACGCGGCCAGGCCCATCTCGGTTGCGTTGGCCTTCCGGATGGCTTCTTCCGCCGAGGAGAAGGTGACGACGCCGGCTGCCGGGCCAAAGACTTCCTCGGTCACCAGGAGGGCGTCGTCCGGGACGTCGGCCAACAGCGTGGGTGCCATGAAGGCACCTTCTCCGGGTGCCGAAGTCCGCTGGGTGACGCGGCGGGCACCGCGCTCCAGCGCGTCGTCCACCAGTGCCTGCACCGCCGACACCCTCTCGGCGTCAATAACCGGGCCCAGGTCCGGAACCGGGGCGCCGCCGTCGGGAACGCCGTGGCCGATGCTCATCGCGTCAAAGCGCGCACCAAGCTTCTGCGCGAACTCGTCCGCGATGCTGTCCTGGACCAGGAAGCGGTTGGCGGCCACGCAGGACTGGCCGGTGTTGCGCAGCCTTCCCAGGACGGCACCCTCAACGGCGGCGTCCAGGTCCGCATCCTCGAAGACGATGAACGGCGCGTTGCCGCCCAGTTCCAGGAGGGGCCGAACCACCCGCTCCGAAGCGGAGGCCATGATCTGCCGGCCCACCCCGGTGGAGCCGGTGAAGCTGACGGCCCTGACCGCCGGGTGGGACATCAAAGCAGCGGTGATTTCGCGAGAGGGGCCGTGGACCAGGTTGACCACGCCGGCGGGGAAGCCTGCGTCGTGCAGGACCTCGAAAAGCCCGGTGGCGGCCAGCGGGGCCTTTTCGGAGACCCTGCCCACCACGGTGCAGCCAGCGGCCAGCATGGCCGCGAGCTTCCGGGCCTGGATGGACACCGGAAAGTTCCACGGTGTCAGGCTGAGGGCCACTCCGATCGGCTTGCGGGTAGTCAGGTGGCGGCGGCCCTGCAGTTCAGGCGGGCTGACGGTGCCGGTGGCGCGGCGGGCCTCCTCGGCGAACCAGCGGAAGTATTCCACCGAGAAGTCCACCTCACCCTGGGCTTCGGGGAGCCGCTTGCCCGCTTCCAGGGCAAGGGTGTGGGCAAGTTCGTCGCGGCGTTCCGCCAGCAGGTCGGCCGCGGTGCGGAGCAGGTCCGCCCGCTGCCGGACGGTGGTGCGGGACCAGGAACCAAACGCTTCAGCAGCGGCGTCGGCGGCTTTGGTGGCGTCCCCGGCGGCGCCCCAGGCAACTTCGCCCACGGTGCTGCCGTTCCCGGGGTCAGTGACGTCCTTGGTGGTTCCGTCGGTGTGCCAGCTCCCGTTAATAAGGTGCCCGGCTGATTTGAGGTTCATGAACAGTGCCTTTCGTTGGCTGGCAGCGGGCTGCCGCCCGCGGACCCGTATGTCGTCGTCGTACTCATCCCTTGCTGGCGCCCGCCGTGATGCCGGCCACGAAGTAGCGCTGCAGGAAGACGTAGGCCACTACCACCGGCAGGGACGCCAGGATCACGCCGGCGAACAGGAGCGGGTAGTTGGTCTGGAACTCGCCCTGGAAGCTCAGCAGTGCCAGCGGCAGGGTGCGGTTGCCGGGGGTCTGGATGAACAGCAGCGGGTACAGCAGCTCATTCCAGTGGATGACGAACAGGAAGATGGCGGCGGCGGCGATGGAGGGTGCGGAGAGCGGCAGTGCAATGGAGGAGTAGGTCTTCCAGGGCCCGCTTCCGTCGATGGAGCAGGCTTCGTAGAGCTCCTTGGGCAGGGTCCGCATGAACCCGCCCAGGATGAAGACGGCAATTGGCAGTGTGGACACCACGTTGGCCAGGATGAGTCCGGCCAGGCTGTCCAGCAGGCCAAGGCGCCCAAAGAGCACGTAGAGCGGCACCATGTTCGCCTGCGCGGGGATGGCCATGCCCAGGACCAGGAAGCCGAAGATGGCCCAAGACATGAACCCCTTCAGACGCGATACTGCGTAGCCTGCCAGGCTGGCCAGGAACAGGGTAAGCGGCACGGAGATGCCGGTGACGATCGCGCTGTTCATGAAGGACGAGCCCAGGTTTTGGCCTCCCACCACCTCGGCGAAGTTGTCAGGGGCGAGGGAGTGCGGCAGGCTGAACGGCCCTGCGAACAGTTCCTGCGTGGATTTGAAACTGCCGAAGGCCACCACGGTGAGGGGAATGATGATGATGACCGCATAGATGGCCAGGATGGCGCGGCGGCTGAATGAGGCGAGCATGCTGCTAGTCCCCCTTCGGGGTCAGCCGGAGCAGGCGGCGCTGCAGCCACGTGACCAGGGCGATCATCGCCATGAAGATGATCGACTGGGCGGCGGCGTAGCCGAACTCCGAGTTGGCAAAGGTGCTGTAAATGCGGGTGGACAGGATGTCCAGGGAGGCCTTGGGCGGGTTGCCCGCGATGCCCAGGATCAGGTCGAAGGCCTTGAATGACTGCACGGTGGTGTAGGCCACCACGATGGACGTGGCCGGGGCGACGAACGGCCAGGTGATGGATTTGAACTGCTGCCACTTGTTGGCGCCGTCCATTTCCGCTGCTTCGTAGAGTTCCCTGGGAATGGCCTGCAGCCCCGCGATGTAGACCACCATCATCTGGCCCGAGTGGAACCACACCTGGGTAACGGCCACCCAGTACAGGGCCTGGGCGTCGTTGCCGAGATAGGCGCCCCCATCCACCCCCACGGTTCGAAGGACCGAGTTCGCCAGGCCGAAGTTGGGGTCGTAGATGAACTTCCAGATGAAGGCCACCGACACCGAGGACAGGATGGTGGGGAAGAAGAACAGGGCGCGGAGCAGGATGCTGCCGCGTGAATTCTTCGTCAGGAGCAGTGCCAGCACCAGTGAGAACAGGGTCTGGGCGATCACCACCAGCAGCACGAACTTCAGGTTGTTGGTCAGTGCGTTGGTGAACAGTGAGTCCTTGGTGAACGCGCGGACGAAGTTGTCCAGGCCCACGTAGTTGAACGCCGCGGAGAATCCGTTCCAGTCCGTGATGGCGTACTGGAAGGCCTGCAGTGTGGGCATCACCAGGAAGAAGGCGACGACGGCGACTGCGGGCAGCGGGAAAAGGTACAGCGCCGGATTCACCCGGGTGGGGGAGCGGCGGCGGACCTTGGCAGGGTTTGCTGGTGCCGGGCTGTCCGTCGCTTTGCGTTTGGCGGCCGTTCCGGGATGGATGCTCATAGCCGTTCGTCAACAATCTTCTGGGCGGCAGCGGCTGCCTGCTCCGGACTGGTGCCGGAGATGACGGCCGTGGCGCTGGCCTCCACCGCGTTGCGGACGTCGAGGTTGTTGAACTGGAACCTGGCGGCGAGCGCGGTCTTCTTCTGCAGCCAGGGGCTCAGCCGCTTCAGGTCCGGGTTGGTGTACTCCACCTTGTCCACGGCCACATGCTGGGCCGTCTGGTTGGCGTAGTAGCCGGCGTTCTCCGGCTCCGAGAGGAAATCGATCCACGCTGCCGCGGCGGCCTGGTTCTTGCTGGCGGAGTTGACGCCAAGGATGAAGGTGGCGTTGTAGGCACCCTCATACTTGCCCTTGCCATCGGAGGTGGTGTTGGGGAACACCAGGTCGATGGGGAACTTGGCGCCAAGTCCGCGGACAGCGGCGAGGTGGTACGAGCCTGTGGCCAGCATGGCCGCCTTGCCCTGGGAGAACAGGTTCTGGGCCGGCTCCACCGCGGTGCCGGTGGCGTTGGGCTGCACGAACGGCCTCAGGTCCTTGTACTGGTTCAGCATCTTGATGAACCAGTCGTCGGTGCACTTGAGCTTGCCCTGCTCGATCTGGGCGCACATGTCGTCCACGGGGGCGTTGTTGGCGATCATGCAGTTGAACAGCTGGCCGCCGTTTCCAACGTCGCCGCCGGGCCAGGAGATGGGGATGAGACCGGCGGAGGCGAGTTTTTCACACATGGCCAGGAAGGCGTCCCAGTTCTTGGGGGCGATCTCCGCGCCGGCTTTATCGAAGAGGTCCAGGTTGGCCATCGGCATGGGGAACACCACCTGGTAGGGCAGGCCCAGCTGGCTGTCACCGCTCTGGCCCGCGGACAGCAGGCCCTTCTGGTAGTTCTTTACCGCCTGGCTGTCCTTCAGTTCGGTGTAGATTCCGGCTTCGGTGAAGTTCTTGAACTGTGCGCCACGGAAGGTGGCAAACGCATCGCCGATGGAGCCGCCACGCAGCTTCTGCAGCGCCTGGGCGTTGTAGTCGTTGGAGGTGGAGATGTCCTGGGCAACTTCAACGCCGTCGTGCTTTGCGGCGAAGCGCTTGATGAGCTCGTCGAACACGGCCTTGTCCTCGCCGCGCCAGTGGGCGAAGGACACCTTTCCGGTGACGGCACCGGCGGAGGGGGCCGCCGGTCCGGAGGCGCCGGCCGGCTTGGTGGAACCGCCGGGTCCGGCGCACGCTGCCGCAGCGGCGCCGAAGCCAAGGGCCCCGAGAAGGGCGACTGCCTGCCTGCGTGAAATCTGACTCACAATAATCTCCTCGTTGAGTGTTTGCTGTGCCTTGCTTGCTAACTGCGTTGCTTACTTCGTTTGCTTACTGCGGAAGGGGTTGCCCCGGCGGCACGCTGCGGCGCGCCACGGGTGCTAGGCGTGGGTCCTTTGGGCGGAGACGGCCTCGTCAACGACGGCGCACAGGTGCTGCAGCCGGCGGACGGCATCGGTGGACAGGGATTGGACGACGTCGGGGGCGCCGATGCAGGATGCCCAGACGGCACGTCCGGACAGGAAGCCGCTGGCGCCTTCCAGGCAGGCCCACCGGACGGCGTCGGGGAAGACGTCCTCGGGAACACCGGAGGACAGGACCACCCAGGGGCCGTCGATGGCTTTGGTCAGTTCGGCGCAGGCCGCGCGGACCTCATCTTCGGAAGCCTGGCCCTTGTAGGGGACCTCGGCCTTGTAGAGGTCGGCGCCGAGGCTGCCCAGTTCCTTGGCTGCGGCCAGGATGCCGGCGTTCCAGTCGAAGTCGCCGCCGGCAAGGGGCTTGCGGGAGACGGGTTCGATGATGCTGATCAGCCCGGCGGACCGGCAGCTTTCGACAAATTCCCGGACCATCGCCACGCGGCCCTCGGCGGGCTCGTCGGGGCGGTAGAGGACCAGGAGTTTCAGGGCCTTCGCACCCAGGGCCTTGTACTTGTGCGGGTCCACCAGTTTGTCGATGGTCACCTCGCCCACCAGCTCCCCGTGCGCGGGCTCGAAGTGGTCGGCGGAGGCGATGAGCCCGCAGCTGGGGTCAACCACGCCCGCGTCGATGGCCTGGTCCAGCGCAAACTGCCGGTCGATCAGGATGCCTGATGCATAGGGGCTGAGGATCCGGGCCGCTTCGAGCTTGAAGTCGCGGAGGTCCTCGTCGGTGACCGGCTGGTCGGTGTGTTCGGCGAACATGTTGCGCATGGCTTCGCGCTGGTCTACTGCCAGCATCGCGAAGGCGCCTGACGGGCGCTGGAGGGGGGAAAGGTCTGTGTGGCTCATGGGCTGCTTCTTTCAGCTGGTTCAGATGGAGGCTGGGACGGAAATGATGGTCTGGTGCGGGATGGCGGAGCGGCCGTCCAGCCCGCCGCAGGAGGCGGAGGCGGTGCGGCCGGCGAATGCTGCGGCCTCCACGAGGGGAAGCCCGGCGGCGACGGCGGCGAGCAGTGCGCCGTGGTACACGTCTCCGGCGCCGAGGGTGGAGACGACGGTTGCGGGGGTGGCCGGCACGTGAACAGGTTCACCGCCGCGTTCCAAAACCCAGGCACCGTCTGAGCCGGCGGTGGCGACGACGACGGAGGCGCCGTCGTCGAGCGCTTTCTGCAGGAGGGCCTGGGGGGAGAGGTCCGCGCCGTATTCAGCGCGGAGCCTTTCGATGGTGGGGACATAGAGGGCGATGCCGCGGGGGCTGAAGGCCGGAATCGGATTGCCGGCGTCGACGCTGATGTTAACTGTCCCGGGGCGGGCGGAGGCGTTGGCCACAGCGTTCCAGCCCAGGTGGTCGGCATGAACCCATGCCGCGGACTGCAGCAGTTGGGAAAAGCGGCTGCCTGCGGGGAAGCTGACCGGCGGGACCGGGCGGGTGACGATAGCCCGGCTCTCCGTGGCCCGGCTGACCACGATCACGCTGGCGCCGGTTTTGACCGCGGCGTCCCGGACGACGGCGGACGTGTCCACGCCCTCGGCCTCAAGGCCGTGGATGATGCGGTCACCTTCCTCGTCGGTGCCCAGGACTCCTGCGAAGGCTGTCCTTGCTCCTGCCCGGGCTGCTGCCACAGCCGCGGTGGCTGCCGGGCCGCCGCCCGCCGTCGCAAAGTCCGTGGCAACCGTGCGGCTGTCCGCCGCGGGGTAATCCTGCACCAGGGCAATGGAGTCAAGAGTGGCGCATCCTACGAAGAGCAGGGTTCCAGTTGTCGGTTGGGGCACGTTCCACCTCGATGTAGTTCCGGCTGGTACTGAAGAAATATACACACGCTATGTTGGAAAAACAACACTTTCTGTATAGTTGTGTTTGGGATGCAACGCCGCGGTCCCCCCACCCAACGTAGAGAAACGGAGCAGCTCATGTCAGTGCCTACTGCGGAATCAGTACGGACAATCCGGTACGGCCTTATCGGAGCCGGCCACATGGCCCGTGAACATGTCAGGAACCTGGCCCTGATCCCTGGAAGCCAAATCACCGCAGTCTCGGATCCCACGCCGTCGTCCCTGGAGGAGACGGTCAGGGAGATCGGCCATGACGTGCAGACCTTCCCAACCCACAACGAACTGCTGGCCTCGGGGTTGGTGGATGCGCTGGTCATTGCCAGCCCCAACGACACGCACCTTGGAATCCTGAAGGACATCTTCGCCAGTGGAACCAACCTGCCGGTGCTGGTGGAAAAGCCCGTCTGCACCAGCGCCGGGCAGGCAGACGAACTGGAAGCGCTCGCCGCCAACTACCCCGCGCCGGTTTGGGTGGCCATGGAATACCGCTACATGCCCCCGGTGCAGGAAGTCATCCGGGCTGCGCATGGCGGCAAGTTGGGCAACATCTACATGCTCTCCATCGTGGAGCACCGGTTCCCGTTCCTGCACAAGGTGGACGCATGGAACCGCTTCGCCGAACGGACAGGTGGAACTTTGGTGGAAAAGTGCTGCCACTTCTTTGACCTGATGCGGCTGATCCTGCAGGACGAGCCTGTCCGCGTTTACGCCAGCGGCGGCCACGACGTGAACCATATGGACGAGGTGTACAGCGGACGCATCCCGGACATGGTGGACAACGCGTATGTAATCGTCGACTTCAAGGGCGGACGCCGGGCCATGCTGGAACTGTCCATGTTCGCCGAAGGGTCCAAGTTCCAGGAACGGATCTCCATCGTGGGGGACGCCGCCAAGATCGAAACCCTCATTCCGGTAGCTGCCAACCACTGGATTCCCGGTGATGAGGCGGAAGCTACCGTTGAGTTCAGCCCGAGGTCCCCTCTGGGCCCGGAAAAGCACGAGGTTCCCGTGGATGAGGCCGTCCTTGCGGCAGGTGCGCACCACGGCTCCACGTACTACGAACACCTGGGCTTCCGGAAGGCCATCCTGGGCGAAGGGCCGGTGGAGGTCACCATCGCGGATGGCCTGCAGTCGGTGCGGATGGGACTGGCTGCGGAGCGTTCCATTACGGAAGGCCGTCCCATTGAGCTTACGAATGTAACTTCCGGGGTACTTTCGTAGGTAGACGGATGTTGGAATTGCAACATCCCGCCAGGCTTCGGCCCGGTTTATTGGGGAGGAAAGAAGGGGTTATGAGCACCGCACGGAAAGAGAGTGCGCTGACGCCTCGGCAGCGCACCATCCTGGATGAGCTGGGCAGGCGCGGGTTCATTTCCACGACCGACCTGGCGGAGACGTTTGCAGTTTCGGACATGACGGTCCGGCGGGACACCCGCGTACTGTCCAAGCTGGGCCTGGCCCGGGTGGTCCACGGTGGCGTCAGCGCCGTGGACGGTCACGGGCAGAACGCGGACTTCGCCGCGCGGGTGCGGGAGGATGCGGAGGCGAAGCTCCGGGTGGCGCGGGCCTGCGTTTCGATGGTCGGGGAGCGGGACGCGATCATTCTGGACGCCGGCACCACCACTTACCAGATCGCGCAGCAGCTCCCCACGTCCTTCACGGGCACCATCATCACCCACTCGGCACCGACCATCCAGCGCTGCCTGCAGCTGACGGCAGCGCGAACCATCTGCCTGGGTGGAGAGCTGCTGCTGGACAGCCAGGCCTTCAACGGCCCCATGACCGTCAGCGCGGCAGCAGGATTGCGCGCCAAGACAGCCTTCATCGGCGTATCCGGAATCCATGACGAGGCGTTTTACATCGAGCGGGACGTTGAGCGCGCCACTAAGATCGCCCTTATGAATTCAGCCGAACAGGTAGTGGTGGTGGCAACCCACCAGAAGATGCTCCGGTACGCGCTGGCGCGGCTTGCCGCTTTCGAGGCGGTGGACATGCTGGTGACGGATGCGCCGCCGCCGCCCGAAATCGAGAATGCCCTGAGCGCTGCCAATGTGAAGCTGATGGTCGCCGCATGACCGCCCGGCTGCGCGTGTGCCTGCCCGATCAAAGGCTCATTGACGCGCTCGAGCCGATTGACGGCGTCGAGTTTGTCCGCTGGGACCTGACGGAGCCGGCACCGGAAGGGCGGTTTGACCTGCTGGTTCCGGCCTATATGGGCAAGCCGATGGCGCTCGCCGCATTGGAAGGAGTCGACGTCGGCCTGGTGCAGAGCCAGTCCATCGGGTACGACGGCGTCGCCTCGGTCTTGCCGGCAGGCGTCACGTTCGCCAACGCGGCCGGAGTGCATGAGACGTCGACGGCGGAGCTCGCCGTGGGCATGATGGTGGCCTCCCAGCGTGGGATCCCGGACTTTGTCCGGAACCAGGAGACCGGGACCTGGGACAATAGCCAGCGCCCCAGCCTGGCAGACCGGCGCGTGCTGCTGGTTGGCTACGGGGGAGTCGGCAAGGCCGTCGAGGCAAGGCTCCTGCCGTTCGAAACCGAGGTCACCCGCGTGGCCAGCCGGGAGCGGGAAGACGAACGCGGAACCATTTACGGGATCGATGCGCTCTACGAGCAGTTGCCCCTGCACGAGATCGTGGTGGTCAGTGTTCCCCTGAGTGAGCAGACCGAAAAGCTGGTGGACGCCAAGTTCCTGGCGGCCATGCCGGACGGGGCCTTGCTGGTCAACGTGGCCCGCGGTCCCGTAGCGGACACCGATGCCCTGCTCGCCGAGGCCTCGACCGGCCGCCTCCGGGTTGCTTTGGACGTGACCGATCCGGAACCGCTGCCGGCCGACCATCCGCTGTGGACCACCCCCGGCGTGCTCATCACCCCGCACGTGGGCGGCGCCAGCTCTGCCATGTTCCCCCGGATGGTCCGGCTGCTCCGGAAGCAGATCGGGCTGCTGCTCGAAGGCAAGGACCCGGTAAACGTCGTCCTTCCGTAACGAAGGTCTTCAGTGTGGTGGCTCCCGATCCTATGCTGGGGCCATGTCCGCTTTTGAAGTCCGCCGTACTGCTGTGATTCCTGCTGCTCCGGAGGAGGTCTTTCCGCTGGTCAACAACTTCCATGAATGGGCGGCCTGGTCCCCGTGGGAAACGATTGATCCCTCCATGAACCGGCGTTACTTCGGCAGCCAGGCCGGAGAGGGCGCGGGGTATGAGTGGCGGGGCAACCGTAAGGCGGGCAGCGGCACCATGGAGATCACCGAATCCATACCCGCCAGCCTGATCCGGATCCGGCTCCAGTTCACCAGGCCGTTCAAGGCACTGAATCCCACGACGTTCAGCTTCACCCCCGTGGACACGGGTACGGAGGTGACCTGGCGGATGACGGGGGAGAACAAGGGCCTGGGCAAGGTGTTCGCCCTGTTCATGGACATGGACAAGATGGTGGGTGCCGACTATGAGCGGGGGCTGGCAGCGCTGGCATCTGCGGTGGCGGCCAGGAAGGGCTGACGCTTTCGATGGGCGTGGTGGACGACGCACTGGCCGGGATGCACGAACCTGACCGCGGCTGCCTGCAACACATGGTCGGCGTTGCCCGGTCCCTGGCTCCTGACGCTACTGAGGGCATGAGCTACGGGATGCCCGCCCTGAAGTTGGACGGAAAGCCGCTTTTCGCGGTGGCGGTTGCCGCAACGCACCTTTCCATCTTTCCGTTCTCGGGCAACGTCGTTGAGGCGGTGGCGGACCGGCTTGAAGGCTTTTCGCTGTCCAAAGGCACCATCCGCTTCTCCGCCGGCCACCCTGTTCCTGAGGACGTGGTGAAGGACATCGTGCGGCTTCGAATCGCCGAAATCCGCAAGTAGGGGAAGAGCTGACAGCGTCGGCGGGACTTATGGACCTTTTCCCCGGACTTGGCAGTTCCTAAGGTAAGGCCATGGCTGACACTCTTGCATCCCTTGCCGAGTCCTTTAAGAACATGGGCGTTACCCGCGCCTATGGAACCCCTGTGAACCTGGGTGGCGAGGAAATCGTGCCCGTCGCGCTGGTGTGCTTCGGCTTCGGCGGTGGCACGGAATCAGAAGAAGGGGCGTCCGGGGGAGGAGGTGGCGGTTTCGTTGTGCCGCTCGGCGTCTACCGCACGGTGAAGGGAAAACCGGCCTTCCGTCCCAACACCATAGCTGCCCTGGTATGCCTGGTTCCCCTTGTCTCGGCGGCGGGTTCTGCGGTGCGCAAGGCCGTCCGCGCGGCACGAAAATAGCCGCCGGACCCGGCTGCAGCCCCAAAAAAATCCCCTATTTCGTCCCGCGGTTTTCGGTTCCATAATGGCTTCGTAGACTTCGGGGACCCCGCGTTCGATGGCTGCTGCCACCGCTTCAAAGCGGGGTTTCGGGTGGCCGCCCGGCAGTCGGCGGGAAGGACGGCCACGAGGTCCGGCGAGGGCCGGGCCGTCTTCGGGGGAGAGCAACGCCATCACACCGCAAGGAGGTTTGTTGTCATGCTCAAAGATAAGGAACTCATGGCTGTTCTGCCTGCCAAGGACATTGACCGGGCCAGGGAGTTTTACCGGGACAAGCTGGGCCTTGAACCGGCTCAGACCATCGAAAACGAGAATCTGATCTACCGGTGCGGCAAGGGAACGGGGTTCCTGCTGTACCGGACGGACAACGCAGGTTCCGCTAAGAACACCCAGATGTCCTGGGGCGTCGATGATGTGGAAAAGGAAGTGGAAGAACTGCGGGCTCGCGGCGTGGTCTTTGAGGACTACGACATGCCGGGCCTGAAGACCGAGAACGGCATCGCCACCATGGAAGGCATGGGCAAGGGTGCCTGGTTCATGGACAGCGAGGGCAATATCCTCAACATTTCCTCGATTCCGTCTTGACGGCCGGGGCCTGCAGTTGCAGGCTCAGCCCAGAGAAGTACGACGCCGGCACGTGCCGCCCAAGCACCCGCACCCGGGTGCGTGGCAGCGGCAGGCCGGCGCCGCCGTCGTAAGCGGTGCAAAGGAAAGGAAGGGCAATGGGCGGGGACGAAGCGGTGCCTGACGCGAAGGGCGTTGCGGTGGAGTTGCTGGCAACTGTCGACCTTGGCGGTGAGATTGATGGCATGGAAGGCCGGCAGCTGCGGATGAGGATGATAACTATCGAACCCGGGGGCGTCTTCGGCCCGCTCCATGACCATAAAGGCCGGCCCGGGACCGTCTACGTCCTGCAGGGGACCGTCACGGAGCACCGGGACGGCGCTGTCAACGAGTTTGGGCCCGGTGTGGGCTGGAAGGAGGACCGGCACACTACCCACTGGTTGGAGAACAAGGGAACAACCCCGGTGGTCGAAATCTCGGTGGACATCGTGGGGAAGAACCCGTCATAAATCCACAGCTTGTAGGAATGGGTGGCGTGACCGCTCTCTTCTGGTTATCTTGTCCCTACCCGTGGTTGAGCAGTCAGCTGGCAAGTCACTCATGAGAGCTGCTGATGAACGCTGCAGGCCAACCGCTCACCGGAAAAATCCGACCCGCTACCACCGCACAAGGCAGGGGATTCCATGCCTTCCGGCGTTGGCCGCTCGTTCCGGCCGCCGACCTGCTCCTGCTGCGGCATGCACTGGAGCGGTCCGCCCCTTCGGATGGACCCGGCCCCGCTAATCAACTCCTGCTTTCTGTCAACGAGGAAATCGCCCGCCGCGCAGCGCTCCTGCCGGCATCGGGGGACTAAGGTCGGTCAGCTGCCCGGCCCTTGCACCGCGGGCTCGCGCCGGCCCAAGGCCAGGCGGAGCGCGCCCCGAAGGGTGAGCCGGTTCCGCTTGGTGACCGCGACAACGGCGGCGATGCCTGCGAGCAGCACCACGATGCCGCCCACCGCGACGGACCATCGGGCCCCGAACTGGCTTCCGATCCAGCCGACCAGAGGTGAACCTATGGCGGTGCCGCCCTGGAGGATGGCCAGGTACAGGGCCAGTACACGGCCGCGGAACCGCGGCTCCACCGAGAGTTGAATGCTGGTGTTGCAGCTGTTCAGGAAGGTAATGGACGCCAAGCCCACGGGAATCAGGATGGCGGCGTAAACCCAGAACGTTGGCGCAATGCTGCCCAGGATGGTGAAGATTCCCAGTCCCAGTGCCCCGCCCAGCAGGAACCGCAGCCGGGGGCCGGAGCGGCGTGCCGCCAGGAGGGCTCCGGCCAGCGTGCCCACGGCCATGATCGAGCCGAGGAGCCCGAATTCACTTGGGCCCATGCTGAATTCAGTGGTGGCCATCAACGAGTTGATGACGGGAAAATTCATGCCGAACGCGCCCAGGATGCCCACCAGGACCATGATCAGCATCAGGTCCGGCCTGCGGCGCACGTACCTGACGCCTTCGGCCACCTGGTGCTTGTTGCGCTCTCCCTTTGGGGCGGGGGCGGGCTGGGTGACGCGGATCCGGAACAGCGAAATCAGGACGGCGGCGAAGCTGGCGGCGTTGAGCAGGAACACCGGGCCGGTGCCCACCCAAGCGATGAGGACGCCGGCGATAGCCGGGCCCGTGAGCCTGGCGGTGTTGAAGGATGCCGAGTTCAGGGCCACCGCGTTGGAGATGTTTTCCTGGCCCACCAGTTCGGAAACAAAGGCCTGCCGCGCGGGGGCATCCACCGCGCTGGCCAGGCCGAGGCAGAACGCCGCCACATAGGCATGCCACAGCTGGGCGGTGCCGGTGACCACCAGGAGCCCGATGGCGAGGCCGGTGAACCCCATGGCCAGCTGCGTCCACATGAGAATAATGCGCTTGCGGTAGCGGTCCGCCAGCACGCCGCCGTAGGGGCCGAACAACAGCATGGGCAGGAACTGCAGGCCCGTGGTGAGGCCGACGGCGGCACCCGAGTGGTCGGTGAGGACCGTCAGTACCAGCCAGTCCTGCGCCACCCGCTGCATCCAGGTGCCGATGTTGGAGACGATGGCACCGCTGGCCCAAATGCGGTAGTTGGGGTTTTCGAGGGCCCGGAACATCGCGCTCATTTGCCGCTCATTTCCTGCATGATGCGGGCTGCGCGGCTGAGGATGAGCCGGTCTTCCTCGCTGAGGCCCGCCACGCGTTGGGCCAGCCAGGCGGTCCGCTGGCTCCGTGCCTCTTCCAAAACTGTCCTGCCGGCGTCGGTGATGTCCACACGGACCTGCCTGCCGTCGTCGGGATCGGCGCTTCTGGTGACGAAGCCCTGGTCCGCCAGCGCGTTGACAATCCTGGTCATGGACGGTGCCTGGACGTGCTCGCTTTTGGCCAGGTCCCGCAGCGTGCTGGGGCCGTTGCCGTTCAGGAGGGCGAGGACGGTGTACTGGCCGGGGGTGATGGCGTCGCCGGTGGCCTCGACGCGGAGCCGGCGCGAAGTGCGCATCACGGCGGTGCGGAGATCGATGGCGAGCGTGTCGGGAGCGTTGGGGTCGACGGTTGCGGTGTTTTTGCTTTGGGTGGGTGGCATGTAAGCGGGTGCGCCTCCTGCGGGACGTTCCTTAGCAATGCTAATTAGTTCTGCTAACTATTATGCTTCGCTTGCTTACCAAAGGGCAATAGGGGGCAGCGTGGGCTTGGCAACATATTCCGGCAGAATGGGACCCGTGACTGGGGGAAGAACTGACGCGGGCCGCGGATCGAAGTTGTCGTGGAAAGGGATAGTGAACCTGGCGGTGACCGTCCTGGTCCTCTGTCTGGGTCCAATCCTCATCGTCGTGGGCAGCCTGATGATCAACGCTGATGAGGAGCTCGCGCGGACGGGTTCGCAGGCGACCGGAACGATCGTGGATTTCGACGATGTCACCAAGGCTTCCCAGCGGCGGATCACCGTGGATTTTACGACGGCGGATGGGTCGCCTCACCGGACATTCGCGGCCGTGGAACATGACCAACACCCCGTAGTTGGCGGCGACGCAACGGTGCTTTATGCCGAAGACGATCCGAGCCAGGCCATTGTGGCGGGGTACGAGAGTGACGGTGTGTGGTTCCGTGGTGTGGGCGTTCTCCTGACGATGATCTTCGGTGCCATTGGGGTCCTGGCTGCCGTCCTGCGTGGAGTTTCCGCCGTGCGCGGCCGTTTCCGGAGGCGGGCAACGAAGGGAGTCGGGTGACCCCGGCCTGGTAGTGCCCTTCGGCCTGGCCGCGCCCGTCCGACCGGCGTAAGCTCGGCTCCACTATGACCGAGCAGCAGCCCTATGAGTTGGTCCGGCGCTATCCGCACTTTGAACTGCGCCGTTACCCGGACTATGTCGTGGCCGAGGTGACGGTGACAGCCAGCTTTGACCGCGCCGGCAACGCCGCCTTCCGGTATCTCTTCAACTACATCAGCGGCAACAACACTGCCCGGCAGAAACTGGCCATGACCGCCCCCGTGTTGCAGGAGCCGCGGTTGGGCCCGCAGAAGCTGGCCATGACCGCCCCCGTGTTGCAGGAGCCGCGGTTGGGCCCGCAGAAGCTGGCCATGACCGCCCCGGTGCTCCAAAGCGGTCCGCTGCCCGGTTCCGGACAGCCTGCTGAATTCACGGTGGCCTTTGTGCTCCCGGCGGGCGTGACGGCTGAAACCGCCCCTGCACCCACCGACCCAAAGGTCAGGGTGCGCGGGGTGCCGGGTTCCCTCGCCGCAGTAGTGGGATTCTCTGGCGGCGGCTCCGACTCTGCGTTTGAGAAGCGCAACAAAGGTCTGCAGGCCGCCCTTACGCTGGCGGGACTGACGCCGGTGGGGCCGCCCCGGTTCGCCCGCTTCGACCCGCCGTTCAAGCCGTGGTTCCTGCGCCACAACGAAGTCGTCCAGGACGTGCGGGAGGCTGGGGCGGATTCTTCCTAGGCCTTGTGGGCGTCCCGGATGTGCTGCTGCGTCTGTCCCTGCATCACCCAACGGTTGCCATCCGGGTCGCTGAAGTAGGCGAAGAGGACGCCGCCGAGGTCCTGGATCTCACTGATATCTGCGCCGCGCCGGACCAGCTCGCTTCGGACTGCAGCGATGTCGGGAACCACCAGCTGCAGTCCTTCCAGGCTGCCCGGCGTCATGGTGGTCATCCCGGTGCCGATGACCACCGATGCGGCCGAGCCCGGGGGAGTCAGTTGGACCACGCGCATGCCGGGGATGTGCTCCACGTCGTGGTCCAGGATGAAGCCCAGCTTTTCTGTGTAGAACGCTTTGGACCTGTCGACGTCGGACACCGGGACCTGGACAACTTCAAGGCGCATTTGCATGCGGGCTACTTTATCCCTGCTTTTTGCTGCGGGGAATGGCAGCCACATGTGGGGCATCGCCGTCGTGAACATCGCGGTTAATTGTTAAGCCCCGAATGCCAATTGCGACACCTTTCCTCAAGGTCGCATCAAGACTGGCTGAATGTTCGCCGAGTATCGCAGCCGCGCAGCTTTCCAGCCTCGCAGGACGCATAGGCTCCTCGGTGATGAGTTTTGCCAGGCTTAGCAGCAGGCCCGGCAAATGAAGGGGCATCAGCAATTGTCGCCCCTCATAAACGGGGAATGAATGTCCGACTACGAAACCCTTCCCGGGTTTGCCTCTTTCGCGCCGGCACCGAAGCCGCCGCGGAAACCCCGCGCTTCAACTTTTATTGTTGGCGCTATTACCGCCTTGTTCATGCTCCTCGGAGCAGTAAGCGGCGGATTCGGCGGTGCCTTGGTCGTCCTGGCCATTTCACTCGCACTCACCGGCCTGTATGTCCTCCTCACGGGACGCCGCTCGTGGGCTTGGCTTCCCGCGAACCGGAAGGCCGGCGCTGTCGCTGTCGTTGCGTCGCTGGCACTCTTCATTGGTGGTGCCGTCGCCCTGCCGCGTGTTGCCAGCGCGGACCTTGAGGCGGCATCGTCGGAGAGCACGGCCAAGGCAGCCCCGGCGAAGGCAAGCCCCACCGCAACACCCAAGGTGTCGCCGTCGTCCGCGCCAACTCCCACCGCGCAGGAAACCGGGGAACCGCTGGACCCGGAGAATCCGTACGTCCTTGCCGCCGGCGTCACTGCCACGGCGCCGAACGCGCAGCCGGCCTATGCCACCAAAGCAATGGATGTGCTGGCGACCCTTCCCATCAAGGGCCGGGCCCCAAAGACGGGGTATGACAGGGCGCGGTTCGGCCAAGCGTGGGCGGACGTTGACCGCAACGGCTGCGATACCCGCAACGACATCCTCAAGCGCGACCTCACCGGCATCACGTACACGAACAGTGTGCCGTGCAAGGTGCAGTCCGGCACCCTCGCGGATCCCTACACGGGCACCACCATCAGCTTTGTTCGGGGCTCCGGCACCAGCAGCGCCGTGCAGATCGATCACGTAGTGGCGCTCAGCGATGCGTGGCAAAAGGGCGCCCAGCAGCTGACCCCGGAACAGCGGACGGCGTTTGCGAATGACCCGCTGAACCTGCAGGCCACCGATGGGCCCACCAACATCAAGAAGGGCGACGGCGACGCGGCCACCTGGCTGCCACCGAACAAGGGCTTCCGGTGCGAGTACGTGGCGCGCCAGATCTCCGTGAAGGCGACGTACTCGCTGTGGGTCACCCAGGCCGAACACGACGCTATGGCCCGGATCCTGGGCGACTGCGCTGGCCAGTTGGCCCCGACAAACCAGCAGGCTGCGGCTCCGGCCCCTGTTGCGGCTGAACCTGCACCTGCGGCAGTTGCGCCGGCACCTGCGCCTGTTGCCCCGGTTCCCGCGCCGGCGGCCGTTGCGCCTGCACCGGCCCCGGCCGCTCCGGCACCGGTTGCCCCGGCACCTGCTGCGCCTGCTCCGGCACCTGCTGCTGCCTACTACGCGAACTGCAGTGCGGCGAGGGCCGCAGGAGCTGCACCGATCTACGCCGGCCAGCCGGGCTACCGCCCCGCGCTGGATCGCGACTCCGACGGTGTCGCCTGCGAGTAAGCCAGTCTTTCCCGGAATACCCGGGCGAAATTTTCATCACCATCACACGCATTCCTAGGGGGAAAAGTGAAAGCAAGTACAGTTCCTGCAGTTGGCAGGTTGAAGAAGACGCTGGCCCTTGCCGTGCTGGCCGGTCTCATGCTGACCGGTTGCGGCGGCAAGCAGGCGGCTACGCAGCCGACAGCAACGGCAACGGCAACGGCCGTTTCGCAAACAACGGAGACAGTCGTGGTCCCGGCCGTGGTGAACCTGACCCTGGACAAGGCCAAGGACCAGTTGGAAAAGCTTGGTTTCAAGGTTGAGACCGTGGACAGCGCCAAGGGTAAGGCGATCATCGTCAAGAGCAATTGGCAGGTGGTTACCCAGGATCCTGCCAACGGTGCGCAGGCGGAAAAGGGATCCACAGTGCACTTGGGCGTCAAGAACCTGGACGACGTTGCCGCGGAGAAAGCCGCCAGCGAAAAGGCTGCGGCTGATAAGGCCGCTGCGGAACAGGCAGCAGCCGCGAAGGCTGCAGCTAATAAGGCTGCTGCGGACAAAGCTATTGCAGACAAGGCGGCCGCCGACAAGGCCGCGGCCGACCAGGCTGCCGCGGCAAAAGCCGCAGCGGATCAAGCCGCACGGGACGCAGCTGCAAGGGCAGCCGCCGAGCAAGCGGCTGCGGCGCAGAAGGCCGCACAGGGACCTGCTCAGGCACCCGCCCCGGCAGGGGGCGTTACACCCGGTGCTTTTTGTTCACCCGCGGGTGCAGTCGGGCTGAGTGCCAAGGGAGCCACGTACACCTGCAAACCGTCGGCTACAGATTCACGTTCGCGCTGGCGTCAGTAGTTACCCCAGGGACGAGCCGTGGATGCTTCCTGTTCTGGTGGGAACATCCGCGGCTCGTCTCGTTAGAGGGTCATCCCCGGCGACCTTGGTCCGTGTGGGCAGTGACCCGTTGCCCTCGGCACCCGCCTCGCGGCCCGCGGAGGTTTCGCCTGCCGGCTCCCCAGCAGGCGCTCCTACATTCGTCCCGGGGTAAGGTCCGCGTCGACATTAGGATCGTTGCCGCCGGCTTCCTGCTCACTCGACGGGGCTGGCTTCTGCTTTGACGCCTGGGCCGAGCGCCAGACGGCCGCCCCTGCCGCCAGGGCAGCGAGCCCGAGAATCCACAACCACACCTTGGCGGCGGGCCGTCGTGTCTGTACTGGCGCCGGCACGGACACTTTCGGGCCGACGCGCTTCAGCTGTTCCTGCACCCGGGGCGTGAGAGTCTCTACTCCTCCGGCGAGCTCATCCGCCAACCGCCGCAACATGGCTTGGAGGCGCGGGGAGGCAGTCTCAATGCCAGTATCCAGCCCGGCCACTGCTCTCTGGAGCGCAGCCTGGACGCCCGGCGTGGCCCATTCCTTGCCCCTCGACAACTGAGTCAGGAGGTTCTCGGAGAGACGATGGATCCGCTCGGTGTCGGTCATTGGTTCTGCTGTGCGCATGAATGCCTCCTTGATGTGATCGATGACGCCAGACTAGGGCGGGCGAAAGTGGGGAAACAGGGTCTTTGGAACCGGGACACGGCGGACGGGCAGGTCTTATCAGCCTCCATCGCGTTGGAAGCGTCGTACGGGACTTGGTCCTAGGGGGTCTGGGGACTATGCGAGGCTGCGAGGGCGCCGAGGTCACGGATCAGCCGCTGTACTTCATGTTCCCTGCGCATGGAAGCGGAATTCTGCTGGATGGCGCGAGGTCTTGCCAAGGGCTTCCTCGGCGGGGCAGGAAGAGGAACTCCACCCCTCGCACGCGGCACGACGGAGGCTTCCGCGTTGGCGTTCGGAATACCTGCGCCCATATGTCCCCCTTGGCTTGGTCCATTGGGGACGGTCCCCTGGCCATTGCCGTAGTGACACTCTAGGAACGTCAGGGATGACGCGAAAGGCACTCTGTCCGATATCGGGACTAATTGCCGCAATCTTGAGGTTCGCTCTGGCGGGACGTCTTTCCTGTTCCCGTGTCATGTGCGGAGCTGGCGGCGGCTGGGGGAGGCGTTCGTGGTCTCGGGCGAACACCTTCGCCGCCAGCTCCAGTCATCACTTTAGGTTCGAACCGTTTCCAACGGCTCGAGTAATCACTACGTGTTTCCCCTGGGAGGGCTACTTGGTCGTGGGCATAGACGGCGGGGTGCGCCACCTGTGCCGGAGACCACACAGGGGAATTACGACGGCGGCGCGCGGCCTGGGTGCGCCAATGACCCTTCCTGCCCCTGGATTCCGCGGATCCTGCGGATGAAACGGTCGATTTGCGGTGGGGGTTGTGTGGGGGTATTGTTTTCTGAGTCGCCGCCGCTGAAGCGGAAAGATAGCGGCCAACCCCCCTTTTTTGAACGGCCTGGAAATGGTTCGCTTTTGTGGCGTGCTGTGTGTGGGTGGGGGCTGATTCTGGTGGTTTTGGACGCGGGAACGTGGTTTGCAAAGCCGGGCCGGATCGGGTAAGTTTGAAAAGTTGCTCCGGAGCGATCCTGAACGTTGGTTTGGGTGGTGCCGGGTGTGTCTGTTGTTTGAGAACTCAATAGTGTGCCAAGTTTGTTGATACCGATTATGTAATGTGATTGGTTGATTGTGCTGTGCCGCCACGCCGTGGTGTGCATGGTGTTTTTGGCTGGTTTCAAATTTTGTGCAGCCGTGGTCGCCGTTATTTCCGGTGGTTGTGGTTGTGTCTGTTTGTTTTCAACGGAGAGTTTGATCCTGGCTCAGGATGAACGCTGGCGGCGTGCTTAACACATGCAAGTCGAACGATGATGCCAGCTTGCTGGTGGATTAGTGGCGAACGGGTGAGTAACACGTGAGTAACCTGCCCTTGACTCTGGGATAAGCCTGGGAAACTGGGTCTAATACCGGATATGACTGATCATCGCATGGTGGTTGGTGGAAAGCTTTTGTGGTTTTGGATGGACTCGCGGCCTATCAGCTTGTTGGTGGGGTAATGGCCTACCAAGGCGACGACGGGTAGCCGGCCTGAGAGGGTGACCGGCCACACTGGGACTGAGACACGGCCCAGACTCCTACGGGAGGCAGCAGTGGGGAATATTGCACAATGGGCGAAAGCCTGATGCAGCGACGCCGCGTGAGGGATGACGGCCTTCGGGTTGTAAACCTCTTTCAGTAGGGAAGAAGCGTAAGTGACGGTACCTGCAGAAGAAGCGCCGGCTAACTACGTGCCAGCAGCCGCGGTAATACGTAGGGCGCAAGCGTTATCCGGAATTATTGGGCGTAAAGAGCTCGTAGGCGGTTTGTCGCGTCTGCCGTGAAAGTCCGGGGCTCAACTCCGGATCTGCGGTGGGTACGGGCAGACTAGAGTGATGTAGGGGAGACTGGAATTCCTGGTGTAGCGGTGAAATGCGCAGATATCAGGAGGAACACCGATGGCGAAGGCAGGTCTCTGGGCATTAACTGACGCTGAGGAGCGAAAGCATGGGGAGCGAACAGGATTAGATACCCTGGTAGTCCATGCCGTAAACGTTGGGCACTAGGTGTGGGGGACATTCCACGTTTTCCGCGCCGTAGCTAACGCATTAAGTGCCCCGCCTGGGGAGTACGGCCGCAAGGCTAAAACTCAAAGGAATTGACGGGGGCCCGCACAAGCGGCGGAGCATGCGGATTAATTCGATGCAACGCGAAGAACCTTACCAAGGCTTGACATGAACCAGACCGGGCTGGAAACAGTCCTTCCCCTTTGGGGTTGGTTTACAGGTGGTGCATGGTTGTCGTCAGCTCGTGTCGTGAGATGTTGGGTTAAGTCCCGCAACGAGCGCAACCCTCGTTCCATGTTGCCAGCGGGTAGTGCCGGGGACTCATGGGAGACTGCCGGGGTCAACTCGGAGGAAGGTGGGGACGACGTCAAATCATCATGCCCCTTATGTCTTGGGCTTCACGCATGCTACAATGGCCGGTACAAAGGGTTGCGATACTGTGAGGTGGAGCTAATCCCAAAAAGCCGGTCTCAGTTCGGATTGGGGTCTGCAACTCGACCCCATGAAGTCGGAGTCGCTAGTAATCGCAGATCAGCAACGCTGCGGTGAATACGTTCCCGGGCCTTGTACACACCGCCCGTCAAGTCACGAAAGTTGGTAACACCCGAAGCCGGTGGCCTAACCCCTTGTGGGAGGGAGCTGTCGAAGGTGGGACTGGCGATTGGGACTAAGTCGTAACAAGGTAGCCGTACCGGAAGGTGCGGCTGGATCACCTCCTTTCTAAGGAGCACCTACAATGATCCGTCGCCAATGCATGTTGGTGGTGGGTGTGTTGTCAGGAGTAAAGGCCCGTTGCACGGACGACTGTTCCGTGGCGGGTGCTCAAGGGTGGAATATCAACAAATAGCGGCTGTCTGGTCTTGTGGTCTTCTTTAGTACGAACCCTGGTGGTTCTGGAACGGTGGGCCGGGGGTTTTCCGGGTGGTTTAGTGTTTGGCACACTGTTGGGTCCTGAGACAACAGGACCGGGGAGGCTTTCGGGTCTTGCCGGGTTTGTTTGTTTCTGGTTTCCCTGCCATGACGTTTCTGCACGTGTTTGACTCCTTTTTTGGGGGGTTGTGTGTGGGGTGTGTGGTGTGGGGTTGTTGTTTGAGAACTACATAGTGGACGCGAGCATCTTGTATAAGAAGCAATTTCCAAGATTATGAACCTGGATCTGGTTCGTGTGCCTTTGGGTGCGCGGGACAGTTTCTGTGGTTCTCTCGAAAATGTTTTTGATCTTTGTGGTCAAGTTTTTAAGAGCACACGGTGGATGCCTTGGCATTAGGAGCCGAAGAAGGACGTAGGAATCTGCGATAAGCCTGGGGGAGTCGATAACCGGACTGTGATCCCAGGGTGTCCGAATGGGGAAACCCCGCCAGGGGCGTGAGTTGCCTGGTGACCCGCATCTGAACACATAGGGTGCGTGGGGGGAACGCGGGGAAGTGAAACATCTCAGTACCCGCAGGAAGAGAAAACAATAGTGATTCCGTTAGTAGTGGCGAGCGAACGCGGATCAGGCTAAACCGTTCCATGTGTGATAGCCGGCGGGCGTTGCATGGTCGGGGTTGTGGGACTTTCCATACCAGTTCTGCCGGGCTGGTGGGGTGTGATGTGCGCGCATAGGTGAACGGTTTTGAAAGGCCGGCCAGAGAGGGTGTTAGTCCCGTAACCGTAATGTGTTTGTACCGCCTGTGAGAGTATCCCAAGTAGTACGGGGCCCGAGAAATCCCGTGCGAATCTGTCAGGACCACCTGATAAGCCTAAATACTCCCTAATGACCGATAGCGGACCAGTACCGTGAGGGAAAGGTGAAAAGTACCCCGGGAGGGGAGTGAAACAGTACCTGAAACCGTGTGCTTACAATCCGTCGGAGCCAGTCTGATTCTGGTGACGGCGTGCCTTTTGAAGAATGAGCCTGCGAGTTAGTGTTACGTCGCGAGGTTAACCCGTGTGGGGCAGCCGTAGCGAAAGCGAGTCTGAATAGGGCGTGTGAGTGGCGTGATCTAGACCCGAAGCGAAGTGATCTACCCATGGCCAGGTTGAAGCGACGGTAAGACGTCGTGGAGGACCGAACCCACTTCAGTTGAAAATGGAGGGGATGAGCTGTGGGTAGGGGTGAAAGGCCAATCAAACTTCGTGATAGCTGGTTCTCCCCGAAATGCATTTAGGTGCAGCGTTGCGTGTTTCTTGCTGGAGGTAGAGCTACTGGATGGCTAATGGGCCCTACAAGGTTACTGACGTCAGCCAAACTCCGAATGCCGGTAAGTGAGAGCGCAGCAGTGAGACTGTGGGGGATAAGCTTCATAGTCGAGAGGGAAACAGCCCAGACCACCAACTAAGGCCCCTAAGCGTGTGCTAAGTGGGAAAGGATGTGGAGTTGCCCAGACAACCAGGAGGTTGGCTTAGAAGCAGCCACCCTTAAAAGAGTGCGTAATAGCTCACTGGTCAAGTGATTCCGCGCCGACAATGTAGCGGGGCTCAAGTACACCGCCGAAGTTGTGGCATTCACATATTGTCCTAGCCTTCGTGGTTCAGGAGTGTGGATGGGTAGGGGAGCGTCGTGTGGGCGGTGAAGCTGCGGTGTAAACCAGTGGTGGAGCCTACACGAGTGAGAATGCAGGCATGAGTAGCGAAAGACGGGTGAGAAACCCGTCCGCCGAATGATCAAGGGTTCCAGGGTCAAGCTAATCTGCCCTGGGTAAGTCGGGACCTAAGGCGAGGCCGACAGGCGTAGTCGATGGACAACGGGTTGATATTCCCGTACCGGCGAAAAACCGCCCATGCTGAGCGGGGGATACTAACTGCCCGAAACCTGCCCGACCGTCCTTTGGACGGAAGGGTTTTGGTGGAGCGCAGGACCTGATCCCGGGAGGCAAGCGTATTAACAGGTGTGACGCAGGAAGGTAGCCGAGCCGGGCGATGGTTGTCCCGGTCTAAGGATGTAGGGCGAATGGTAGGCAAATCCGCCATTCATATGGCCTGAGATCTGATGGGACCCCCGTATGGGGGGATTTGGTGATCCTATGCTGCCGAGAAAAGCATCGACGCGAGGTTTTAGCCGCCCGTACCCCAAACCGACACAGGTGATCAGGTAGAGAATACCAAGGCGATCGAGAGAATTATGGTTAAGGAACTCGGCAAAATGCCCCCGTAACTTCGGGAGAAGGGGGGCCCCAACCTTGAACACCACATCGCTGGTGGGAGGGGATCGGGGCCGCAGAGACCAGGGGGAAGCGACTGTTTACTAAAAACACAGGTCCGTGCGAAGTCGCAAGACGATGTATACGGACTGACTCCTGCCCGGTGCTGGAAGGTTAAGAGGACCGGTTAGCCGTAAGGCGAAGCTGAGAATTTAAGCCCCAGTAAACGGCGGTGGTAACTATAACCATCCTAAGGTAGCGAAATTCCTTGTCGGGTAAGTTCCGACCTGCACGAATGGAGTAACGACTTCCCCGCTGTCTCAACCATAAACTCGGCGAAATTGCAGTACGAGTAAAGATGCTCGTTACGCGCAGCAGGACGGAAAGACCCCGAGACCTTTACTATAGTTTGGTATTGGTGTTCGGAGTGGCTTGTGTAGGATAGGTGGGAGACGTTGAAGCCCGGACGCCAGTTCGGGTGGAGTCATCGTTGAAATACCACTCTGGTCACTTTGGACATCTAACTTCGGCCCGTAATCCGGGTCAGGGACAGTGCCTGATGGGTAGTTTAACTGGGGCGGTTGCCTCCTAAAAAGTAACGGAGGCGCCCAAAGGTTCCCTCAGCCTGGTTGGCAATCAGGTGTCGAGTGTAAGTGCACAAGGGAGCTTGACTGTGAGAGAGACATCTCGAGCAGGGACGAAAGTCGGGACTAGTGATCCGGCGGTACATTGTGGAATGGCCGTCGCTCAACGGATAAAAGGTACCTCGGGGATAACAGGCTGATCTTGCCCAAGAGTCCATATCGACGGCATGGTTTGGCACCTCGATGTCGGCTCGTCGCATCCTGGGGCTGGAGTAGGTCCCAAGGGTTGGGCTGTTCGCCCATTAAAGCGGTACGCGAGCTGGGTTTAGAACGTCGTGAGACAGTTCGGTCCCTATCCGCTGCGCGCGCAGGAAATTTGAGAAGGGCTGTCCTTAGTACGAGAGGACCGGGACGGACGAACCTCTGGTGTGTCAGTTGTACTGCCAAGTGCACCGCTGATTAGCTACGTTCGGATGGGATAACCGCTGAAAGCATCTAAGCGGGAAGCTCGCTTCAAGATGAGATTTCCATACACCCTCGGGTGTGAGAGGCCCCCAGCCAGACCACTGGGTTGATAGGCCGGATGTGGAAGCGAGGACTAACGACTCGTGAAGCTGACCGGTACTAATAGGCCAACAACTTACACCACACAGAAACATACAAAACTCTGCTTGCGTCCACTATGTGGTTCCCAACCAACAACCCCAAAACACCGGGGTCGATGGCACGGAACCAACAACTGAATACAACAACACCACCAATGTTGTAACCACAAAGTCTTCCCACCCCCGGCATTACCTAAGGGGTTCGGGTGAAAAGGTTACGGCGGTCATAGCGTGGGGGAAACGCCCGGTCCCATTCCGAACCCGGAAGCTAAGACCCACAGCGCCGATGGTACTGCACCCGGGAGGGTGTGGGAGAGTAGGTCACCGCCGGAACATCATTAACTGGTCGAGGCCCCAACCACACGGTTGGGGCCTCCCACATTTAACAACCAAAAAGGGTACCGGGGCCAGCCCCCAGAACCGCCCGACCGACCAGGGCTCTCCAAACCTGGTTGCTCCATCACTGAGGGCACTCACCCCCCCGATAACAACCACAACTGATAGAACAACACCACAACCCACCCGGGCCTCGGATGAGAACCCGCCAAGAGGTGAGCAGGCGTTCAGGGAGAACCCGCCAGAGGTGAGCGGGCGCCGGGGGAAAACCTGCCAGAGGTGAGCGGGCGTCGGGGGAAAACCTGCCAGATGTGAGCGGGCGTCGGGGGAGAGTGGGAAATAGGGGGCTGCGGATTGTTGAACAATCTGAGTTTTTAGGGCATTCTTGAAGGACACCAATCCGAGACGGAGATCACAATGCCCAGCATCGACCTGAACAGCGACGTCGGCGAGTCCTTTGGGAACTGGTCCTTCGGCGATGACGCCGCCATTTTTGAAAGCGTGTCCAGTGCCAACGTAGCGTGCGGCTTCCACGCCGGCGACCCTGTGGGCATTATGGCCACGTGCCAGGCAGCCGTGAAGGCCGGCGTCACCGTCGGCGCCCACCCGGGCTACCGGGACTTGGCAGGATTTGGCCGCCGCTTCGTGGACATGACCCCCGCAGAGTTGACCGCTGACGTCGTCTACCAGATCGGCGCCGTCCAGGCCGTGGCCCTCGCCGGTGGAACCGCCGTACGCTACGTCAAGCCCCACGGCGCCCTGTACAACACGATCGTGAACCACCCGCAGCAGGCCGGCGCCGTCGTCGCCGCCATCCTCGCAGTGGATCCCACCCTCCCCCTCATGGTTCTCCCCAACTCCGAAATCCAGCGCCAGGCCGACGCCGCCGGGCTGCGGACCGTCGCCGAAGCCTTCGCTGACCGTGCCTACAACCCGGACGGCACCCTGGTCTCCCGGCGGGAAGCCGGCTCCGTGCTGCATGAGGTTAACGACGTCGTCGAACATGTCCTGCGCCTGGCCGGCGACGGCGTGGTCCGTGCCACCGACGGATCGCTGGTCCCCGTCAAGGCCGAAAGCATCTGCCTGCACGGCGATACCCCCGGCGCCGTGGCGATGGCTGCCGCCGTCCGCTCCGCGCTGGAGAACGCCGGCATCCAGATCCAAAGCTTCGCCTAGCCATGACCCCCATCCAGCAGCAGGCCAGTAAGGCCACGCATGCAGAAGTAACCGGCATCCGCCCCGCCGGGAACCGGGCCATCCTGGTTGAGCTCTCGTCCCTGGACGCCGTGCTGAGCCTCCAGGCCCAGCTCACCGCACACCCCCAGCCCGGCCAGATCGACGTCATTGCTGCCGCCGCCACAGTCCTGGTCACCGCGGAATCATCGCAGGCTATAGGGGCTCTTGCCGCGCACGTCCGCGGCCTTGACCTCGACGCGCCTGCGGAAATCCAGAGCGCGTTGGTCACCATCGATGTGGTGTACGACGGCGAGGACCTGGACGAGGTCGCGTCGCTCACCGGCCTGGGCCGTGAGGCAGTGGTGGCCGCCCATACAGGCCAGCTTTGGACCGCCGCCTTCGCTGGCTTCGCACCGGGCTTCGCTTACCTCACCGGCGAAAACCCCAGCCTGGAGGTTCCCCGACGCCGGTCACCCCGAACCGCTGTGCCCGCCGGCGCCGTCGCCCTGGGCGGTGCCTATTCGGCGGTTTACCCGCGGCAGTCACCGGGCGGCTGGCAGCTGATCGGCCGCACGGACGCCGTGATGTGGGACCTCGGACGGGAGAACCCCGCCCTGATCCGGCCCGGCGATAACGTCAGGTTCAACGCGGTCCGGGCCCAGGCAACTGTGACAGCGGGGCGACAGGCAGAAACCCGCCAGCCGGCAGAAGACCAGCCGTCAGAAGAGGAGTTCCCGGCAGGAGAAGGCGCGGGCCTCATCGTCCGGAAGCCAGGCCTGCAGGCCACCATCCAGGACCTGGGCCGCCCCGGCTTCGCGTCCTTGGGCGTCAGCAGCGCCGGGGCCATGGACCGCGGAGCCCTGCGCCGCGCCAACCGCCTGGTGGGCAACCGCGAAGGCGCAGCGGGAATCGAACTCCTCTTCGGCGGACTCGAGCTGGAAGCCCTCACCGACCAGGTCCTTGCCGTGACCGGCGCGGAGGTTCCGCTGGAGATCACGCCGGCCAGCAAAGGAGGCACGACGCCGGCACGGCACCCAGAGTGCGACGCCCCCTTCGCGCTGCTGGCGGGGGAGATGCTCAAAGTAGGGAACGCGACGAGGGGGCTGCGGTCCTACCTGGCGGTCCGCGGCGGAATCGGCGGCCCTGAAGCCTTGGGCAGCCGTTCCACGGACACCATGTCAGGCGTTGGCCCTAATCTGCTCGAGGCCGGCACCGTCCTGCCCGTGGAGCCGGCCAATCCTGGCAGCGTGGTGGGCCACCCGGAGGTGTCACCCCTCCCGGAGTCGGACCAGGCCACCGTGCTTCGGGTGGTTCCCGGACCAAGGCAGGACTGGTTCAGCTGCGAAACCCTGCAGGACTTCCTCAAACAGGAGTGGACCGTGACGCCGCAGTCCAACCGCATCGGCCTGCGACTGAAGGGCCAGTCACTCAGCCGCAGCCGCGACGGCGAACTGTCCAGCGAAGGAACCGTCCGCGGCGCCGTGCAGGTGCCGCCCGAAGGGCAGCCCGTGCTCTTCCTCTCCGACCACCCGGTGACAGGCGGTTATCCGGTGATTGCCGTCGTCGTCCACGCGGACCTGGACAAGGCCGCCCAACTTCCGCCGGGCACCACCGTGCGGTTCGCCGCTGCACCACCTTCGGCAGCACTGCCCGAAACACTTAAGGAAAGCTCCCATGCGTAAAGTCCTCATTGCCAACCGCGGCGAAATCGCCGTCCGGATCGCCCGGGCCTGCGACGACGCAGGCCTGGAAAGCGTGGCCGTGTATGCGGACCCCGACGCCGACGCGCTCCACGTCCAAGCCGCCACGGAGGCCTACTCGCTGGCAGGATCCAGGCCCCAGGAGACCTACCTGGACATCGAAAAGATCCTGGCCGTCGCGGCGAAGAGCGGCGCCGACGCCGTCCACCCCGGCTACGGCTTCCTGTCCGAAAACGCCGCCTTCGCCCAGGCCGTCATGGATGCCGGCCTGACCTGGATCGGCCCCTCCCCGGAAACCATCCGGCTGCTGGGCGACAAGGTCAGCGCCCGCGAGGTGGCGGTCCGCGCCGGCGCCCCGCTGGCTCCGGGCAGCGACGGTCCGGTGGACAGTGCTGAAGAGGTGCGCGCCTTCGCCGAACAGGTGGGCCTGCCGGTGGCCATCAAGGCCGCCTTCGGCGGGGGCGGCCGCGGCCTCAAGGTGGTCCGGAACCTGGCCGACATCGAGGAAAGCTTCGACTCCGCCGTCCGCGAATCCCTGGCGGCCTTTGGCCGCAGCGAATGCTACGTGGAGAAGTTCCTGGACCGGCCCCGCCACGTTGAGGCCCAGGTCATCGCGGATACGCACGGCAACGTGGTGGTGGTGGGCACGCGGGACTGCTCGCTGCAGCGCCGCCACCAGAAGCTCGTGGAAGAGGCTCCTGCGCCGTTCCTCACCCCCGAACAGCGCGCGGAAATCCATGCCTCGGCAAAGGCCATTTGCCGTGAGGCAGGCTATGTCGGCGCGGGTACCGTGGAGTACCTGCTGGACGGCAGCGGCTTCCTCAGCTTCCTGGAGGTCAACACCCGCCTGCAGGTGGAGCATCCCATCACCGAGGAAACCTCGGGCGTGGACCTGGTGGCCGCCCAGTTGGCCATCGCGGCAGGGGAGAAGCTTCCCATCCTGGCGGATCCGGAACCCCGCGGCCACGCCTTCGAGTTCCGCATCAATGCTGAGGATCCGGGCCGCGGCTTCCTGCCGTCCCCAGGCGCGGTAACGGAGTTTGAGGTGCCAACCGGACCGGGGATCCGCCTGGACACCGGGGTCCGCGCGGGGTCCGTGGTGCCCGGACAGTTCGATTCCCTGCTGGCCAAGCTGGTGGTCACCGGCGCCGACCGGCAGCAGGCCCTCCGCCGCGCCCGCCGTGCCCTCCGCGAGTTCCGCATCGGCGGCCTGGCCACCGTGCTGCCCTTCCACCGCGCGGTGGTGGATGCCCCGGACTTCACCGGCACGGATGCCCTGGGGGTCTACACCACGTGGATCGAAAACGAGTTCGCCACCGTGCTCGACGCGGATCCGGCATTCAGCCCCGCCGCTCCGGAGGAGCCCCGCCGGACCATCGGCATCGAGGTTGACGGCAAGCGGATGGAGCTGGGGCTGCCCAAGGCGCTGCTGGATTCGCTGCTCGACGGCGGCGGCCGCCGGTCTGCGGACGCTCCGGAGAGCCACGCGGAGACCCAAGCGGAGAAGAACGACGGCGACCTGCTGGCAACCATGGCTGGCACCGTGGTGAAGTGGCTGGCGGCGCCGGGGTCCAGCGTTGAGGAGGGGGAGACGGTGCTGGTGCTCGAGGCCATGAAGATGGAGACCGCCGTGGCCGCCCATCGTGCCGGCACCCTCGGTGAGCTGTACGCTGCCGCCGGAGACGCCGTCGGGCCCGGGCAGGTGCTCACCACCATTTCCTGACGCACCTCACAAGGGCATCCGCGCAAACACGCGGCACACTGCGAGGCTGAACCAGAGCTGGAGGTCGTGGAACCGGTCCCGGAGCAGGTGGCCGGTGAAGAGGCCGGACGGTTCCTGGTGTGCGGCCAGCCAGTCGCGCGCCTGGTCGGTTTTGTGCGACCTGAACCCGGGCCGGATGATGCTGATGGCGTCGAGGGCGGAAACGAGGTCTGTCATCCAGAAAGGAAAGCTGAACTCGGTCCAGTCGGCGGCCCGGCCTTGTCCGGATAGGCATCCGGCTCGAAGAAGCGGGCCGCCAACAATTCCGCAGCCTTTTGTGCGGAGGTGCTTTCGCGGTGCCTGGGATGTGCCGCGTATGCCCGGAGCACGATCCCGGTGATCAGATGCGAGAACGGCTGCGCCGGGTCGCCGGTGATGGTCTGCGGCTCGTCGAGGGCGTCAAGTTTCCTACCCCGCGTACGGAGCGGAAGTGCCCAGCCGCCGTCGTCCTGCCGCGACGCCTCAAGCCCGTCGAACGCCCGTTCCACGCGCGGATCCTCACCGTACCCCGCTTTGCTCAGGAGCCCGATGAGGGCCGCAGTGTAGTTGGGGGACACCTGGTTGCCGTAGATTCCGCGGAGATCACCTTGGGCGGATTGGTGTGCGAGCACATAGCCGGCGGCTGCGGCGAGAGCCGGATGCCGGTGCGTGAACCCGAACATGTCGACGAGGAACCCGAGTTGCCGGTAGGTCTCCAGCAGGTCGTAATCCGTGCTGGCACGGGGCCGTCTTCCCGGATAGGTCCAGGACCCGTTCGCCGCCTGGCGCCGCACGATCCTGGGGGGATCGGCAGATCCCAGATTGCCTCGTCAGGCGTCTGTGCCCGGGCGGGTGGCAGCCCTGCCGGCCCGGAGACCAACTCACGGACGGCCCAGGAGCGCACCGCGGGGTGCCCGCTCGACAGCACCGGGGCGATCGGGTCGAAACGCAGGCCGTCAAGCCACGTCATGGTCACCATAATGGCGGAATCCATCCGGTGCGCAACAGGGGACCGGTGCCCTGCCGTTATCGTGGTGCCATGACGTTTGACGAGGTACTGGCCGATCTCCAAGCCCAGGCCAGGACCACAAAGCACGCCGAGACCGGCCTTTGGGTGGCCGCCCAGCTGCGCAGCCGGATCGAGGCCGGCCTGCTCAAGCCCGGCTCCAAGCTTGCGGAGGAAGCCCTCCGCGAGGCCCTTGGGGTGTCCCGCAATACCCTGCGCGAGGCGTTCACGGCGCTGCACGCGGAGCACATCGTCACCCGCATCCCCAACCGCGGCGTGTTCGTGGCCCACCCCACCCCCGACGACATCCGCGAAATCTACCGCGTGCGCCGCTTCCTGGAACCGGCCGCCGTGCTGTGGTCCGGCGAGACCTCCATCGAGCCGCTGCCTGCCATCATCAAGGCCGCCAGGGCCGCCGCCGCGGAAGGGGACATCCCCGGAATGGCCGGCGCCAACCAGGACTTCCACCGTGCCATCGTGAACCGGGCCGGCAGCGAGCGGCTCAACAACCTCATGGAACAGGTCCTGGCCGAGATGCGGCTCGTGTTCCACTCCATGGCCGCCAACCCGGCCTTCCATGAGCCCTACGTGGAGGACAACGCGCACATCGTGGAACTGCTGGAGGCGGGGGACAAAGCCGCGGCAGCGGACTTTCTGGCCACTTACCTGGACCGCGCCGAAACCCAGCTGCTGGACGCCGTCGGCCGCTGAAAGCAACCCCGGCCAAAAAGGGGTTGCAGGATTGTTGAACAAAAAGCTATGCTTTAGATCACACCGTTGTTCTGCAGCTCACTTAACTCTGCAGTTCCAACGCACCGGGGCTCCCGCCCCTCGGCGCCGTCATCACCAACTGACCAACCTCACTGACGCGCCGGCCCCCATTTTGAAAGACCCTTCACGGGTCCCCTGGGAAGGGATAGTCATGCTTGTACTCATCGGGGTGCTGCTGGTGATCGTTGGCTTCGCCATCCGCCTGAACCCCCTGATTGTCGTCACCGTCGCCGGCATCGTCACCGCACTGCTGGGCGGCATGAACCCCGCGCAGATCCTTGATGCCTTCGGCACCGGCTTTGCCAGCAGCCGCTCGGTCACCATCTTCGTGGCGGTGCTGCCGGTGGTGGGCATCATCGAGTTCTTCGGGCTGCAGGAGCAGGCCAAGGTCCTCATCGGCCGACTGGCCAAGCTGACCGCGGGCCGCGTGCTCATCGGTTACCTGGCTGTCCGCCAGATCACCGCCGCCGTGGGCCTGAACAGCATCGGCGGCCACGCCCAGACCGTCCGTCCGCTGGTGTTCCCCATGGCTGAGGGCGCCGCGCTGCGTCGCTACGGCCACGTGCCGGAAAAGATCAGCGAGAAGATCAAGGGCCATTCCGCCGGTGCGGACAACGTGGGCGTGTTCTTCGGCGAGGACGTGTTCGTGGCCGTCGGCTCCATCCTGCTGATCACCACGTTCGTTGACACCACGTACCACCTCCACCTGGAGCCGCTCCAGCTGGCCCTGTGGGCCATCCCCACCGCCATCGCAGCGTTCCTCATCCACGGCTTCCGGCTCCTGCGCCTGGACAAGCAGCTGGACAAGGAATACCGCGAGTACGAGCTCACCGCCCCGAAGGAAGCCGCAGGAGAAGCCAAATGATCAACGTTGAAGCCGTCTACTGGCTGATCGGCATTCTGTTCGTCGCGTGGGCATCACTGATTGCCGCCGACACCAACCACCCCCGCCGCTGGGGCAGCTCCGCCTTCTGGGGCATCCTGGGCCTGTGCTTCTTCTACAGCACCTGGGTCCAGGCAGGCACCGCGCCCGGCTGGATCCTGGGCGTCGCAGTCCTGGTCCTGGTGGTCCTGGCATCCACCGGCCTGCTGGGCCACGGCAAGCACCGCACGTCCACCGGCCCCGAGCGCGAGTCCTACGCCAAGCGCTTCGGCAACAAGCTGTTCATCCCGGCCCTTACGCTGCCGCTGGTCACCGTGATCCTGGTGCTGGCTGCACCCGTGCTGAACATCGGCGGCACCCCGCTGCTCGACCCCAAGAACACCACGCTGGTGGCCCTGGCCATCGGCGCCGTGGCCGCCGTCATCGTCGCCCTTGTGATCCTGAAGCCGAAGAACCCGGCGACGCCCATCTTCGAAAGCCGCCGCATCCTGGAATCGATCGGCTGGGCTGCGCTGCTGCCGCAGATGCTCACCACGCTGGGCATCCTCTTCACCAAAGCCGGCGTGGGCACCGCCGTGGGCAACCTGGCCTCAGGCCTGCTGCCCAAGGGCTCACTGATCGCCGGCGTGCTGGTCTACTGCATCGGCATGTTCCTGTTCACGGTGCTCATGGGCAACGGCTTCGCGGCTTTCCCCATCATGACCGCGGCGATTGGCTGGCCCGTGCTGGTGCAGACCTTCCACGGCGATCCCGCCATCATCTTCGCCATCGGCATGCTGGCCGGCTTCTGCGGCACGCTCTGCACCCCGATGGCCGCCAACTTCAACCTGGTGCCGTCCGCACTGCTGGAGATGAACAACAAGTACGGCGTCATCACGGCGCAAGTGGGCACGGCCATCCCGCTGCTGGCGGTGAACATCGCCCTGATGTACTTCCTGGCCTTCCACTAAACCTCTTCGCCGACCCCGGCTTTCTAAGGAGCATGATGGACAACGACCTCCGCGTACAGGCGGCCCCGGACTACGCGGCCGTGGTGCTGGGCAACCTCTCCGAGCCCTACCCTCACTCGGCGCACCACACGCAGGTGTCGGCCGAGGACCGGCCCACCCCGGAGCAAATCCACCCCGCGTTCTACACCTCCTTCGACTGGCACTCCTGCGTGCACATGCACTGGCTGGGGGCCAGCCTGCTGGGCGGCACCCCCGGGTCACCCCTTGGCGGGGCTGCACCGGAAGGAGCGTCCGACGACGGCCCGGCGCCCTGGGTGGATAGCCCCACAGAGGCGTCGCTCCGGGAAGCCCTGGGCGCCAACCTCACGCCGGCCAAGCTGGCCGTGGAGCGGGACTACCTGCTGGCTAATCCGTCCTGGGAACGGCCCTACGGCTGGGCATGGCTGATGCGGCTGGCCGCGACGTGCTCTGCGTCCGCCGATGCGCAGTTGCGTGAGTGGGGCACTGCGCTGGAACCGCTGGTGGATGCCGTGGCGGACCTCAGCGCTGCGTGGATGCAGAAGGCCCAGTACCCCGTGCGCCACGGGCTGCACACCAACGCCGCATTCGGCGTGGGCTACATGCTGGACGCGTTCCGGTCACTGGGCCGCGTTGATGCTGCAAAGGCGTGCGAGGAAGCGGCACGTGGATGGTTCGGTAACGACCGCGACTGGCCGGGCGACTGGGAGCTCAGCGGCCAGGATTTCCTGTCCGCCGGACTCAGCGAGGCGGACCTGATGCGCCGCGTGCTGTCCGCGGACGAGTTCGCCGAGTGGTTCGCCGGGTTCCTCCCGGGGCTTTCCGCGGAGTCGCGCATCCTGCAGCCGGTAAGCGTCACCGATGAAACCGACGGCTACCTGGTGCACCTGCACGGGCTGAACCTGACCCGGGCCGGGCAGGTTGCCCGGATCATCGCCACGCTTCGGGAATCCGGCAGCGCCGAGGCTTCCGCCGCCGCTGCTGTCCTGGTCGAGGCGCTGGATCCGCTGCTGAAAGCCGGACTCCACGGGCTGGAGAGCGGCGACTTCATGTCCACCCACTGGCTGGCCAGCTTCGCTTGGGACGCGCTGGGATCCATGGCGGATTTGGACTGATTCTTTCCTGCCGGTGTATCCCTTGTGGGGTCCGCCGGCGTCAACGGCCCCCTCGGAACGGAGCAGTCATACTCCGTTCCGAGGGGGCTGTTTGTGCATCCGGGAGTACCGCCGCGTTAGTCTTGCTGCACCACGCTGGGGCGTGACCTGGGAGCAGCGGGCAGGGTTGTAATGAGCTGACCGTCCGCCCGCGAGCCAGAGGAAGCCGATGCGCCAGCACACCAGCACCTGCCCGTCAGACCCTGCGATGGCAGGGAAAGCAGCCACGCCCAGGCCTCGAAGGAAGCGGGCCAGGCATCCGCGGCTGGCGGTGGGGGACAGGGTCCGCTTCGCCGAGGGAACCCTGGCCGGCACCGGCGTCGTTGACGCCGTGACCTCCGACTACTCCATCATCTGGGTATGGACCGACGAGGGCCAGGGCCGGCGGATGTTCGTGCAGGGTTACGGCAGCATCGTGTCCGCGCTGTCGGAAGAGGCTGCGGAACAAGAGGACGTCGTAGGCGCCTGCTGACCAGCTAACCGCCGAGCCGTTCCGGCTCGTCCGCTGCACGCCGTCTGCGCCGCTCATCCGCCTGGAGGATCCCGTCGCGGACCGCGGCGCGGACCACGCCGTACAGGATGTAGAAGAAGACCGCGCCGAAGAGCGCAAGCAGGACAAGCCCGGTCGCGTTACCCATCAGTGCGCTCCTCCTCCGGCCAGTACGGCTGAGCGGACGCGGCCGCCTGACGCAAGGTCCCGCCGTCGAGCATGATGGACGTTTCCTGCAGGCCGAAGTCGGTCCATTGGGCAACCAGCCGCAGGTCGCCGGCAGGCGGCAGCGGCCACAGCCAGAGCGTGCCGCTGCCGGAGAACTCCGCATCGCCCCCGCCGCCCCCGCCGCCGTTCAGGGCGAGGACGGGAGGCTCCGGATTGGTGCCCGGCTCCAATGACCCGTAGGGTACCTGGCTGCCGGTGCTGGCCTTTGAACCATCGGGAAATTCGACGCCGAACAGGAGTCCGGCCTGCCGGCCACTGCCACGGATGCCCCTGCCGGGCTGGAAGAACAGCGGCTGCAAATCGTCCCAGTCCTCATCGGATTGATCGGTCCGGCGGAAGAGCCAGGACAGGCTGAACAGGCACCCGGTAGAGAACACCTCGGCGCCCTTGACTGCCACCACCATTCCCGGCGTCCGGCTCACGAACCTGCCCAGATGGACAACGGCAGGCAGTTCGTAGGCGGGTGCAGCCACCCAAGGGGGCGGGACGTGCCTGGTTCCCCGCGGCCGGGGCGGCAGGGGAGGGACGGGAAAGTCCTGGAAGAACGTCATCGGTGGTCCTTGGGTCCGTTGGCTGCGACCGACCAGCGGAACAAGCGGCAGTGCCGCCCTGGATCCCCCAATCCGTCCTTGCCCGGCCAGTCTAGCGGGGATGCCTCAAGGCCTGGTTGCCTCCTCGAGGATTTCCAGCAGGTGGCGGTAGGAGCGGCCGGTCGCCTTGGACATCCCCAGTTCGCAGGTGCGGTTGGTGGAGGCGTAGGCGTCGAACTGTCGCTCGTTGATCTCGCGGGCCT
The DNA here is from genome assembly GCF_021800405.1 of Arthrobacter sp. FW306-07-I. Lineage (NCBI taxonomy): Bacteria > Bacillati > Actinomycetota > Actinomycetes > Micrococcales > Micrococcaceae > Arthrobacter > Arthrobacter sp. FW306-07-I. Next base: position 1,036,980 of record NZ_CP084550.1, read on the forward strand.
GCCGGTCCGTGGCGGAGTCGGTCAGTTCCGGATGGAGCAGGCCGCGGTCGCCCGCGAACGCGCAGCAACCCCAGTTCAGCGGCACGAACACATCGTCCGTAACAGCCCCCGCGATCTCGAGCAGGGCCGGGTTTGTCCCCAGCTGCGTGGATGAGCACGTGGGGTGCAGGGCGATGGAACCCAGCGGGGCAGTCACCGTGAGCTTCCCAAGTACGTGTTCGTGCACGAACTCCACCGAGTCAACAAAGCGCAGCCCGGCGTACCGCTCCTCGCCCGCAGCCGCGAGGCGCTTCATCGTGTCCAGGCCCTCCGTGCAGGACGCGGCGTCGCACACCACCGGCAGCTCGCCCCGGCCGCTGGCCTCGTACAACTGGTCCAGGACCTTGGAGCTCATGGCCTCGTAGCCCTGGGAAAACCCCTTCGACTTCCACGGCGTGCCGCAGCACAGGCTCTCGATGCCTTCCGGAACGGTGACCGGCACGCCGGCGCGGTCGCAGAGGTCCAGGAAGGCCTGGGCCGAGCCCTTCGCGGCGCCGCCTGCAGCATCCGCCGGGCCGAACATCGTTCCGATGCAGGCGGGGAAGAACACGGCGACGCTGTCCGGGTCCGGCCGCGCGCTGCGCCTGGAACCCCCGCCGGGCAGCACGGTGGAGTAGGCGGGCACCGCTTCCGTCCCCAGCAGGGCGCGGCCGACGGCGGTCGCGGCCTTTGGCAGTGGCGCTGGCATGGCCTTGGCTACAGTCAGGGCCAGCCCGCCGGCGGCGGTCACGGTGCCCCAGTTTTCGGCGGCCTTGTTCCAGCCGGCCGCCGCGACGGTGTTGGCGTTTTCCTTGCGCAGCCGCCGCACCAAGTCCCCGGTGTTGATCAGCACCGGGCAGGCGGTGACGCACATGCCGTCCGCTGCGCAGGTCTGCACGCCGTCGTAGTCATAGTCCTTGCGCAGGTTGGCGGCGAGGGCGTGGTCGCCGCGTTGCTCAGCGGCAGCAATGTCGCGCCGAAGCACGATGCGTTGGCGCGGAGTAAGCGTGATGTCCTTGCTGGGGCAGACCGGTTCGCAGTACCCGCACTCGACGCAGCGATCCACTTCCTCCTCGACGGTGGGGGCCACCTTCAGGTTCTCGATGTAGGAGAGTGGTTCGTCGGCGAGCAGAACGCCCGGGTTCATGAGGTTGGGCGGGTCGATCAGCCGCTTGATCTCCTGCATGACCGCATAGAGCTCGTCGCCGTATTGGCGGCGGACGAAGGGCGCCATGATGCGCCCGGTGCCGTGCTCGGCCTTGAGTGAACCGCCCGCGCCGAGGACCAGGTCCACCATCTCGTCGGTGAAGGCCTGGTAGCGCAGCAGCTGGGCCGGATCGTCGAAGCGCTCGTTGAGCATGAAGTGGACGTTCCCGTCCTTCGCGTGCCCGAAGATCACCGATTCCTTGTAATGGTGCTCGTGGAAGAGCCGAGTCAGTTCGCCGCAGGTGTCCGCGAGGGCGGGAACCGGGACAACGATGTCCTCCAGCAGCGCGTTGGTTCCCGAGGGGCGTGCGCCGGCGACCGCCGTGTACAGGCCCTTGCGGACGTGCCAGAGGGCTGCCCGGTCTTTCGGGTCCGTGGTCAGCGTGAAGGGCGCGGCCACGTCCAGCGAGTCGAACAGCGGCTGCGAGCCTGCGCGCTTGCCGGACAGCTCGGCGGCGTCCGAGCCCTGGTGTTCCACCAGCAGCGCGGCGTGTCCCTGGACCGGCAGGGTACTGATCGCAGCGGGGGCGTCGGCGGCAGCCTGGGCCACCTTCAACGCTGCCGCGTCCATGAGTTCGATGGTGGCAAGGCCGGTGGCAACCAGGTCCGGTAGGGCAGCCGTGGCCGCATCGAGGGTGTTGAAGACCAGGAGCCCCGTGGCAACGGCCGGTTTGACCTCGACGGTGCGGAAGACGGCCTCGGCCACGAAGCCGAGGGTCCCCTCGCTGCCGATCATCAGGTGCATCAGGATATCGGCCGGGCGTTCGTAATCCAGGAAGGAGTTCACGCCGTAGCCCATGGTGTTCTTCATCGAGAACAGTGACCGGATGATGCGGACGGACTCGTCGTTCCCCAGGACCCGGCGGCGCAGCCTCAGCAGCCCTTCGTGGAGTTCCGGTTCCAGCTCACGCAACCGCCGGTCGGCATCGGCGTCGGCGGTGTCGATGACCGTGCCCGAGGGCAGCACCAGCACCATTGATTCCAGCGTCCGGTAGGTGTTGAACTCGGTGCCGCACGCCATCCCGGAGGAGTTGTTGGCGATGACCCCGCCCACGGTACAGGCGATTTCGCTGGCGGGATCCGGCCCGAGCTTACGCCCGAAGGCGGCCAGCCGGGCATTGACGCTGCGCACGGTGGCGCCGGGCTGCACACGGACCCGGGCGCCGCCGTCGAGCACCTCGACGCCGCGGAAATGCTGGCGGGTGTTGATCAGCAGGCTGTCACTCAGGGCCTGGCCCGACAAGCTGGTGCCGCCGGACCGGAAGGTGGCGGGAACCCCAAGCTCCCGGCTGCGCCGCAGCAGGGCGCCGACGTCGGCGGCATTGCGAGGAGTGGCCACCCCCTGGGGAACGAGGAGGTAGTGCGAGGCGTCGTGGGCCATGGCATGGCGGTCCAGGTCCCGCGTGCTGACGGTATCCAGCCCCAGCTGTTCGATGGGGGATTCGGCTCCTGCCGTTGCTGTTCGCATGCGTAACTCCAAAAAACTTAGGTGATGGTGTGGGGCCGGGGCGTCTTGGCGTCCCCTGCCCGCTGGTAGAACCATTCGATGTGCTCGCGCAGCAGGCGCGCGGCGAGTTCGCCGTCCCGGGACTGGACGGCATCGAAGATTCCGTGGTGTTGGGTGCGGAGGACTTCCAGGACATCCGGCCAGTCCTCCATGGCGTCCATGGAACCCTTGACATAGTCGACGATCGAACCGCTGAGGGACTCCATGATGGTGGCCATCACCTCGTTGCCCGCGAGCGAGCTCAGCGCCACGTGGAACCGGGCATCCAGCTCGTGGAAGGCTGCCCGGTCCACCTCGGGGTGGTCCATGGCCTCCAGCAGCTGGGCCGCCTGTTCGCGCTCCGTGTCGCCGTCCTCACGCTCTGCACCTGCACGGGCAGTCCAGGTTTCCAGGAGGATGCGGGTCTGGACAATGTCCTCGACCGGCAGGCGGTTGCTGGCAACATGCAGCCGGAGCGCGGAGGAGAGCCCGGCGGACGGATCGGAAACGACGATGGCACCGGAGGTGGGCCCGGACCCCACCGAGCTGCGGACCACCCCCATGGCGTCGAGGATCCGGATGGCCTCCCGCACTGATGCCCTGGAGATTCCGTAGTTTTCCGCCAGGGTCCGTTCGCCCGGGAGCCGGTCGCCGACCTTGATCTTGCCGGCGCGCAGGTCCGCTTCAATGTCTTTCAGCAGTGCGTCGTGGGTTCGAGGGCGGGGAGCTGCTCCGGCTGCGGGGGTTGTCACGGGCGATCCTCTGGGTGGGGGAGTGCGGGCCCCGAGTGGACCCGCACTCCGGTTTTGCGCGGGAAGTGGCCGCGGGTACTGGCTAGGGGAGCATCCAGCCCAGGACTGGGGTGGACTGCAGGTAGACGATGGTGCACAGCACCAGAAGCAACCCCACGCTCCATCCGACTACCTTACGCAGAAGGACGGACTCCTGGCCGTCGAGGTTCACGGCGGTGGCGGCAATGGCGAGGTTCTGCGGGCTGATGAGTTTGCCCACCACGCCACCGGCGGTGTTGCCGGCCACGAGCAGGGTCGGGTCGATGCCCGCATTCACGCCCGCGGTCTGCTGCAGCTTGGCAAACAGTGCGTTCGCGGAGGTGTCCGAACCGGTCACGGCCGTGCCCAGCCAGCCGAGCACGGGGGAGAGGAACGCGAAGAAGCTTCCGGTGCCGGCCAGCCACACGCCGATCGAGACCGTCTGGCCGGAGTTGTTCATGACGTAGGCAAGGGCAAGCACCGTGATGATGGTGAGGCCGGCCCATCGCATCTTGAAGATGGTCCGCCCGATTTCGGCCACGGCGTTGCCTACCGTCATGGGGAAGCGGCCGCGGTCATCGAAGCGGGCGTAGACGACCGCCACAATCAGGCCGGTGATCAGCAGGAGCGTGCCGGGGCTGGACAGCCACTGGAAGACGTAGACGGTGGAGGACAGCGGCTTGCCGTCGGCGCTGACCAGGGCGTCGTGGAGGACCGGCCACGGGATCTTTACGTCGGTGGCGGCGAGGGCGGCAGGAAGGTCGACGCCGAGCTTCCACAGTTTGACGATACCGAACACCACAATGACCAGGAAGTAGGGAAACAGCGCGAGCCAGGTACGTGCCGGGGTGAGGCTTTCGCGCTCGGCCGCCTCCACGGTGGCCGCGCTGCCTGAACGGGCGCTTCGCGGGCCGCCGTTACCAGCCGTGGCACCGACGGCGGCCACGGACTCCGCGGCCACGCCCAGCCGGTCACGCGCTGCCGCCGTGCCGCGGGGCCTCCAGAACCGGAAGAACAGGACAGCCGCGCCCAGGCCGACCAATGAGGCCATGATGTCGGTGAGTTCGTACGAGAAGAAGTTGGAGCAGAGGAACTGCGCTGCGGCAAAGGAAAATCCGACGACCAAAGCGGCAGGCCAGCAGTCCTTCAAGCCCTTGCGTCCGTCCAGGATGAAGAGCAGGATCAGCGGGACGAAAGTTGCCAGCAGCGGTGCCTGGCGGCCCACCATGGCGCCGATGTCCGTCGCGTGCAGCCCGGTAAGTCCGGCGGCGGTAGTGATCGGGATGGCCATTGCGCCGAAGGCGACCGGAGCGGTGTTGGCCACCAGCACGGCGGCGGCTGCCCGCAACGGAGGAAGGCCGAGGGCCAGCAGCATGGTGGCGGTAATGGCCACCGGCGCGCCGAACCCGGCAAGGGCTTCGAGCAGCCCGCCGAAGCAGAAGGCGATGAGGACACCCTGCAGGCGGACGTCGCCGCCGCCAATGACATCGAAGACCCGGCGGAGGTCCTCAAAGCGGCCGCTGAGCACCGTCACCTGGTAGAGCCAGACGGCCATGACCACAATCCACAGCACAGGGAAGGCGCCGAAAACGCCGCCCTGGGTTGCGGACAGGAGCGCCAGGCCGGCCGGCATCTTGAACGCCAGGATGCCCACCACCAGGGCCACCAGCAGGGCAAATCCGCCGGCCACGTGGGCTTTGGTCTTGGCGACGGCGAGCAGGAGAAAGAAGGTCAGCAGCGGCAGCAGGGCGACAATGGCCGACCAGGCAACGCTGTTCAGCACCGGGTCAGTGCTGGGGGTGAAGTGGTCCACAGAGTTCCTCCACGTTGAGGGGTGTTGGGGTCGTGTTTGGTCAGACCACAATGGTCCGACCACGGAAGTGTAGCCCACAATTCCCAGTTGGTGTGAGCCGCTTCACCACCGGGTCCGGGGTTGAAAGTGGCTGGTATCACGTGTTCTACTGTGGTCAGACCATACGAACATCCCTACCCCTTCCCGGAAGGCCGCCATGAGAATTGCCTTGTTCGCCACCTGCATTGTGGATGCGATGTATCCGGCCACGGCGAAGGCCACCGTCAAGATTTTGGAGCGCCTGGGACACGACGTGGTGTTCCCTGAGGGCCAGGCCTGCTGCGGCCAGATGCATGTCAACAGCGGCTACCTCAAAGAAGCCGTCCCCGTGGTGGCCAACCACGTCGCCGCCTTTGACACCGCGGACTACGACGTCGCCGTCGCCCCGTCCGGTTCCTGCGTTGCCTCGGTCAAGCACCAGCACCCCATGGTGGCCCGCTCCTGCGGTGACGCCGCGCTCGAAGCCCGCGCCACCGCCGTCGGCGCCAAAACCTACGAACTGTCCGAACTGCTGGTGGACGTGCTGGGCGTGACCGACGCCGGCGCCCAGCTGGGCTCCTACTTCCCGCACCGGGTCACCTACCATCCCAGCTGCCACGGCATGCGCCTGCTGCGGCTCGGGGACAGGCAGTCCCGCCTGCTGCGGACCGTGCAGGGGATCGACCTTGCCGACCTGCCCGAGGCGGACCAGTGCTGCGGCTTCGGCGGCACGTTCTCCATGAAAAACGCCGATGTTTCCTCGGCCATGCTCCAGGACAAGGCGGCCAACGTCGAAGCCACCGGCGCCGAACTCTGCACCGGCGGGGACGCCTCCTGCCTGATGCACATCGGCGGCGGACTCTCCCGGCAGGGCAGCTCCACCACCACCCTCCACCTGGCGGAAATCCTCGCAAGCACCATGGAAGAACCGGCGTCCGTGACCGGCGAAGTCCGCGTCTCTACCGGAAAGGCCCTCCGATGACCACCTTTTTGGGAATGCCCGCGCTTCCGGCCTTCGGCTCCGGCAACCTGTTCGCCGGCGAATCCTTTCCCAAGGCGGCGCACCGCGAACTGGGCAACGCCCAGCTGCGGGCCAACCTTGGCCATGCCACGCACACCATCCGCGACAAGCGCCAGGCCGTGGTCTCCGAACTGCCCGACTGGGAGCAGCTGCGCGATGCCGGCTCCGCCATCAAGGAGTCGGTAATGGCCAGGCTGCCCGAGCTGCTGGAGGAGTTCGAGAAAAACTTCACCGCCCGCGGCGGCGTGATCCACTGGGCCCGCGACGCCAGGGAGGCCAACGAAATCGTGGCCGGACTGGTCCGGGCGACCGGTGAAACCGAAGTGGTCAAGGTCAAGTCCATGGCCACGCAGGAAATCGGGCTCAACGAGTACCTCGAGGAGCAGGGAATCGAGGCCTTCGAAACGGACCTCGCCGAGCTCATCGTCCAGCTGGACCACGACAAGCCCAGCCACATCCTGGTGCCGGCCATCCACAAGAACCGCACCGAAATCCGGGACATCTTCCTCCGCGAGATGCCCGGAGCCGATCCGGCACTCACCAACGATCCGCCCGTCCTGGCCATGGCCGCCCGCGAGCACCTGCGCCGCAAGTTCCTCACCGCCAAGGTGGCTGTGTCCGGGGCCAACTTCGCCCTCGCAGATTCCGGCACCCTGGCCGTCGTCGAATCCGAAGGCAACGGCCGCATGTGCCTCACCCTGCCGGAAACGCTGATCACGGTGATGGGCATCGAGAAGCTGCTGCCCACCTGGCAGGACCTGGAAGTGTTCATGCAGCTGCTCCCGCGGTCCTCCACCGGGGAGCGGATGAACCCGTACACCTCACTGTGGACCGGCGTCACGGAGGGTGACGGGCCGCAGAATGTGCACCTGGTGCTCCTGGACAACGGCCGCAGCGCTGCGCTCGCGGATGAAATGGGCCGCTCGGCGCTGCACTGCATCCGCTGCAGCGCCTGCATGAACGTCTGCCCCGTATACGAGCGGACGGGCGGGCACGCCTACGGCTCCACCTACCCCGGCCCCATCGGTGCCATCCTTTCCCCGCTGCTGACCGGCATCCAGGCGGAGGAAAACAGCTCCCTGCCCTACGCCTCCTCCCTGTGCGGTGCCTGCTACGACGCCTGCCCCGTGAAGATCAACATCCCCGACATCCTGGTGCACCTGCGCAGCGTGGACGTGGACAGCAAGCGCGGGACGAAGAAGGTCCCCAGCCAGATGGACGTGGGCATGAAGGCGGCCTCCTGGGCACTGTCTTCCGGCAAGCACCTCGGCCTGGTGGAGAAAGGACTGCCGCTGGGCCGGCTCGCCGCCGGACGCGACAAGAAGATCAAGAAACTGCCCGGCATCGCCGGCGGCTGGACCCAGAGCCGCGACATCCCGGCGCCCCCGGCCCAGTCCTTCCGGGACTGGTGGGCCAAGGAGCATAAGTCGCCCGCGCCGTCACGAGACGAAAAGGAAACCCAGTAATGAGTGCACGCGAAGACATCCTCTCGCGGATCCGCTCCGCGCTGCAGGACAGCCCCGAGGCGCCGCAGATCCCCCGGGAGTACCGGGCCGCATCAGGCATGGACGCCGACGGCCTCGTTGACCTCCTGGTGGACCGGCTGGTGGACTACAAGGCGCAGGTGGCCGTGGTGCCCGCCGCCGAGGTGCCGGCCACGATTGCCTCGCTCCTTGAGGGGGCGCGCAGCTACGTCGTCCCGGAAGGGCTCGACGGCGGCTGGCTGGCAGCGATGGACGACGCCGGCACCGGCGGGTCCCGCCGTCGCGTCGACTCCCCGGCGGAACCGCTCAGCGTGGCCGACCTGGACGGCACCGACGCCGTGGTGACCGGCAGCGCGGTGGCCGTGGCCGAGACGGGAACCATCATCCTGGACGGCAGCGCCAACCAGGGGCGCCGCGCCATCAGCCTGGTCCCCGACCACCACATCTGCGTGGTCAAGGCCGCGGATATTGCCGGCATCCTGCCCGAGGCGCTGGGCCGGATCGACGGGACCCGGCCCATCACCATGATCAGCGGCCCGAGTGCCACCAGCGACATCGAGCTGCAACGCGTGGAGGGGGTCCACGGCCCCCGCAGGCTGGATGTCATCATTGCCCGCTAGAGTTTTTCCATGACCACTGCTGCTCTGAACACTTCTGCCCTGCGGCCTGTCTACTTCCTCTCGGACAGTACCGGCATCACCGCGGAAACGCTGGGCAATACGCTGCTCACCCAGTTCCCGGTGGACAACTTTGACCGCGTGACCATCCCCTTCATTACCACCGAGGAGCAGGCGCGGTCCGTGGTGCGGACCATCGACGCCTTGGCCGCCACCGGGCCGCGACCGCTGGTTTTTTCCACCGCGGTGAGCAGCGAAATCCGGCAGATCCTGGCCGGATGCAAGGGCGCCATGGTGGACCTGATCGGCACCCACGTGGGAGTCCTGGAGGAGGCGCTCGGACACCCGGCCAGCGGCGAACCCGGCAGGGCGCACGGGCTGGGGAACGCCGCGCGCTACCAGTCCCGGATGGCGGCCGTGGAGTATGCCATGGAGCACGATGACGGCCAGAGCCTGCGTGCGCTGGAGAAGGCCCAGGTGATCCTGGTGGCCCCGTCCCGGTGCGGCAAGACGCCCACCACCATGTACCTGGCGCTGCAGCACGGGATCTTCGCGGCAAACTTTCCGCTGGTGGACGAGGACTTCCAGCGGGACGGGCTGCCCAAACCGCTGCGGCCTTTCGTGTCGAAGTGTTTTGGCCTGTCCTCCAACCCGCTGCGCCTGAGCCAGATCCGCACGGAACGCCGGCCCAGCTCGCCGTATGCGTCCCTGCGGCAGTGCGGGTTTGAGCTGCGCAGCGCCGAACAGCTGTATGTCTCGCACCGAATCCCGTACCTGAACTCGGCCACCGTCTCCGTGGAGGAGATGGCGGCCACCATCCTGCAGCGGATGAACCTGAAGCATTAGCCCCCGATTTCACAAAAGTGGCGTAGCCCACATGATGTGGAAACTCCGCTGCAGACCTGAAACTGTTAGCAGGGTTTTCCTTCCGGCCGGCACTACCGTGAACGGCCGGCCACGCCTACGCCACCCTCTGCAAAGGAGCAGTAAACATGACGACAGACGTTCTGTGGTTCTCTGAACTCGGACTCAAGGACCTGGACAAGGTGGGCGGCAAGAACGCCTCCCTGGGCGAGATGGTCCAGAACCTGACCTCCGCCGGCGTCCAGGTCCCGGACGGCTTCGCCACCACGGCCGACGCCTACCGCCGGTTCCTGTCCGATTCCGGGCTGGACCAGAAGATCGCCGACCGGCTGGTGGGGCTGGACACCGATGATGTGACCGCCCTCGCCGCAGCCGGCCAGGAGATCCGGACCCTGGTCCGCGAGACGCCCTTCCTGCCGGACTTCGAGGCGCAGGTCCGCGAGGCGTACCAGCAGCTGGTGGACAAGCACGCAGGCTCCGAGGACCTGTCCTGGGCGGTCCGCTCAAGCGCCACCGCGGAAGACCTTCCCGATGCCTCCTTCGCCGGGCAGCAGGAGACCTTCCTGAATGTGCGCGGCATCGAGAACATCCTGCAGGCCATCAAGGACGTCTTCGCCTCGCTCTACAACGACCGCGCCATCGCCTACCGCGTGCACCACAAGTTTGAACATGCCGAGGTGGCACTCTCGGCGGGCATCCAGCGCATGGTGCGCTCCGACGTCGGCGCCTCCGGCGTCATGTTCACCATGGACACCGAATCCGGCTTCCAGGACGCCGTCTTCGTCACCTCCTCCTACGGCCTGGGCGAGGCCGTGGTGCAGGGCGCCGTGAACCCGGACGAGTTCTACGTCTACAAGCCTGCCCTGGCGGCTGGCCGGCCCGCGATCCTTAAGCGTGGCCTGGGCGAGAAGGCCCTGCAGATGACGTACACCAGCAGCAGCGAGATCGGCCGCACCATCGACTTCGTTCCGGTGGAGGAGTCCCAGCGCGCCCGCTTCAGCCTCACGGACGACGACGTAGAGCAGCTTGCCCGCCACGCCGTCGCCATTGAGAAGCATTACGGCCGCCCGATGGACATTGAATGGGGCAAGGACGGGATCGACGGCGGCCTGTACATCCTGCAGGCCCGTCCGGAGACCGTGCAGTCACGCCGGGCCCCCGGCAGCATGAGCCGGTTCCGCCTGAACGAGAGCGGCCCCGTGCTGGTGGAAGGCCGTGCCATCGGCCAGCGCATCGGCGCCGGCAAGGTCCGGATCCTCACCGCCATCGACCAGATGGCCTCCTTCCAGACCGGCGACGTGCTGGTGGCGGACATGACCGACCCCGACTGGGAACCGATCATGAAGCGCGCCTCCGCCATCGTCACCAACCGGGGCGGACGCACCTGCCATGCAGCCATCATCGCCCGGGAACTGGGGATTCCCGCCGTCGTCGGAACCGGCAACGCCACCGATACCCTGTCCGACGGCCAGGAGGTCACGGTGTCCTGCGCCGATGGCGAGACGGGCGTCATCTACCAGGGCCTGCTGGACTTCAGCGTGGAGGAAACCGGCATTACCAACCTGCCCGAAGCTCCCGTGAAGGTCATGATGAACGTGGGCACGCCGGAGCAGGCGTTCACCTTCGCGCAGCTGCCCAACCACGGCGTGGGCCTGGCCCGGCTGGAGTTCATCATCAACCGGCAGATCGGCATCCACCCCAAGGCCCTGCTGAACCTGGACAGCCAGCCCGAGGACGTAGCCGCCGAAATCCGGCAGCGGATCAGCGCCTACGCCAGCCCCCGCGAGTACTACATCAAGCGGCTGGCCGAGGGCGTGGCCACCATCGCCGCGGCCTTCGCGCCGGAACCGGTGATTGTGCGCATGTCCGACTTCAAGTCCAACGAGTACGCCAACCTGATCGGCGGCCCCGCCTACGAGCCGCACGAGGAAAACCCGATGATCGGGTTCCGTGGCGCGTCCCGCTACCTGGAGCCGTCCTTCCGGGACTGCTTCGACCTTGAGTGCGAGGCGCTGTCCTTCGTCCGCAACGAGATGGGCCTGACCAACGTCAAGCTGATGATCCCGTTCGTGCGGACCCTGGACGAGGCGCAGGGCGTCATCGAACTGCTGGCCGAGAACGGGCTGCGCCGCGGCGAGAACGGCCTCGAGGTGATCATGATGTGCGAGCTGCCGTCCAACGCGCTGCTCGCCGACGAGTTCCTGGAGTACTTCGACGGCTTCTCCATCGGCTCGAACGACATGACCCAGCTGACCCTGGGCCTGGACCGGGACTCGGCGATCGTGGCCAACAGCTTCGACGAGCGGGACGCGGCCGTGAAGAAGCTGCTCAGCATGGCCATCAAGGCCTGCCGGGCGAGGGAAAAGTACGTGGGCATCTGCGGCCAGGGCCCCAGCGACCACCCCGACTTCGCCGAATGGCTGGTCAAGGAAGGCGTCAACTCCGTCTCCCTGAACCCGGACACTGTGGTGGACACCTGGATCCGGCTCGCCGGCGCGTCTGATGCTCCCGAAGCTGCCTCCAACGGCGCGGCGGTTGCCGCCGCCGGTGCAGCCTGACCTACAACCAGTAGCCCGCAGCTGCCAAGGGCGGTCCCGCCATAGCCGAAAGGCCGTGACGGGGCCGCCCTTACTGCTTGGTCCTCACTGGTTGGATAGTTCAGGGAGCAGCCCCAGCTGTCCCAGGAGTTCCATCTGGTCAAAGTAGGCGTGGTGCGCGGTGATCAGGCCTGCCTGCACTCTGGCAATGTCGCAGCTTCGCACCCGGACCTGCTTCCCGGTCGCGGGCAGGGTCCCGCCGGTGGGCAGGCCCAGCGACCTGGAGTTCGTGCCCGCCACGAAACCCTCGACGATGGCCACGTCCACGGCCTCATGCCTTGCCGACTGCTCGTACCTGACATCCGGCATCGCCTCCCAGAAGTGGTGGAAGTACTCCGCGATCGCCTCCCTGCCGCTGATTTCGCCTTGGTCCGGAGTCCGGAGCACGGCGTCAGCGGCGAAGCAATCCGCCAGTTCCTCAATGTCTTTTGCCGCCATGGCAGCCATTAACCGGTCCATGGCATCGCTTGCCTGTCCCATTTCAGCCTCCTTTGGTCCTTGGGATGAGCCCCGAAACGTCGCGTCCCGCGCGGCGTCCGTGAAGGAAAAGTACGACGGCGGCACGCACCACGGCGACCCCCTCGATGGGGGTTTCGGGGTGCTGCGGGAACCCCCAAAATAGGGGATTGCTGCAATGGCGGCCGGGACGATACTGGAGGTATGTGGGAGGAGCGCGCGGAGCGTGCCCGGCGGGAGATCGCTGCCATGGCCGTCGGCGGAATGGACTTGGCGGACCTCTATGCCGCGGCGCTTGCCGTTGTGCAGCGGGCGGTGCCGTTCGAGCAGGGGTGCTGGGCCGGCGTCGACCCCGACTCGATGGCGATGACCTCCATCACCAATTGGCAGCCGTGGCCGGTGGGCGGGCACCAGTTTGAGGAGTACTTCATGCGGTTTGCCCAGTCCGAGTACACGGGCCGGGAACCCAACACGTTCGTCGAGCTGCTGCGGCGCCAGCGTCCCGTCGCCAGGATTTCGGATGCGCCGCACCGGGATGTGGTCCGCAGTGTCCGGATCAACGACCTGCTCAGGCCGCTCGGCCTGGAGCATGAGCTGCGTGCCGCCTTCCGGGTGGACGAGGCGTGCTGGGGAGTGGGCAGCATCTTCCGCGAAGGCGGCCGCGACTTTACCGACCGGGAGGTGGAGTTCCTGGCCGCCGTGACCGCAACCCTGGCTGCGGCCACCCGGGCGGTTGTCCGGGTGGGGCACCCCACCGGGCCGGCCGCCGTCGGGCCCGTCATTGTCCTGGCCGGGCTGCACGGTGACCTGCGCGCCGCTACGCCCGCCGCCGCCTCCTGGCTGGCCGGGGTGGAGGACGTGGCGCCCGGCCGCTTTAGCCAGACGCTGTATGCCGTAGTCGCGCAGGCGCATGTCGCGGCGTCCGGCACGGCGCGGGCCAGGATGCGCGATGCCAGGAACAACTGGGTGATGCTGCAGGCCAGCCGGCTGATTACCGGCGATGATCCGGAGCAGATGGTGGTCACTGTGGAACCCGCTACCACCCACGAACTCGCCGGCCTGCTGCTGATGGCGTACGGGGTGACTGCCCGCGAGCGGGACGTCTGCCTGGAGGTGCTGTCCGGAAACCCGACCGCGGAGATCGCCCGGCACCTGTTCATCTCGCCGCACACCGTGCACGACCACCTGAAGTCCGTGTTCGAAAAAGTCGGCGTTGGCAGCCGGGGGGAGTTGGTGGCCCGGCTCGTAGCCTGAAAGGCGGGGAGGTTTCATGCATGCCTTGACGGAATCGGTGCGCAGACATCCGCTGCCGTGGTACTTCGGCGTGACCTTCTTCCTGTCCTGGGCCGCCATTGTGGTGGCCGTCCTGGCGGTCACGGGTGGCTTGTCGCCCACGCCGGAACAGTTCCAGCTCACCATTCCCGTGACGGTGCCGGCCATGCTGCTGGGACCAGCTGCCGCCAGCCTGGTTCTGACGGGAATCGTGTCGGGACGGGCAGGGTACCGGGACCTCTGGTCGCGGCTGCGTGTCTGGCGGGTTGACCGGCGATGGTACCTCTTCGCACTGCTGGTGGCACCGGTGACGTTGGCGGTCCCCGTGCTGGTGCTGTGGCTGTTTTCCCTGGATTATGCGCCGCGGTTTGTCACGGAGCCGGATAAGGCAGGAACCATCCTGATGGCGCTCGCCATCGGTCTGGCGGCTGGATTTCTTGAGGAGATCGGGTGGACCGGGTTTGCCATTCCCAAGGCCAGGCAGCATTACAGCGTTCTGTGGACCGGGCTGCTGGTGGGCGTGCTCTGGGGTGTCTGGCACTTCTTCGTGAGCTATTGGGGTGGCGGCGGGACAAACGGCGGGGTGCCGCTGGCAATCTTCATGTCGTTCTGGGTGGTTTCGGTGCTCGTCGGCCAGCTGACCGCCTACCGGGTGCTGATGGTCTGGGTCTACGAACATACGGGGAGTGTGCTTGTGGCGGCGTTGATGCACGCGAGCCTGGCGGCCTTCCAGTTCATCCTTAACCCGCTGACACCCGGAGTTCCCCAGCAGGTATACCCGTGGGGCCAGGCCGCCGCAACGTGGGTGGCGGTCGCCGCCGTGGCACTGACGAGCCGCGGCGAGATGACCGGCCGCCGCCGTTTCCTGCCCATCAACGTCCGGTCACATCACAGGGCACCGCACAGGCGGAGGTAGCTTGCGGGCCGCGTGCGGTGCCGGCCGCCGCCTCCGCTTCAGGCCGCGCCGTGCTCCGCCAGGATCTGTTCGCGCAGGATGTCTGCGTGGCCGCAGTGCTGGGCCAGCTCGCGCAGCATGTGCAGGTAGACCCAGCGAAGCGGGACTGGCCCGCGTCGGTTGCCGGTCACCACGCTGTCCAGACTCAGCGGGGCCGCTGCGGCACGGGACGCGGCACAGGCTTCCCGATGCGCCGCCCGGACCGAATCGATCGTGTCGCCATCGTGCAGGATGAATGACTCGTCCGGCGTCGTCGGGATGCCGATCTCACTCCGTGGGCGGCCGGTGAAGGCTTCATCGAACCAGACCTTCTCCACGAAGGTGGCGTGCTTCACCAGTCCCAGCAGCGTGGTGCGGGAGGGGACCAGCCGCCGTCGTGCCTGCTCCTCGGTCAGGCCGTCCAGGCAACCGTTGAGGGCGGCCCGGTGCTCGTCCAGGAAGAACTCGAACTGCCCGCGCTCGGGTTCGTTGATGACGTCGTCCATCGAGTGGAAGTGGGGTGCCATAGGCAGACCCTAGCAAGGCGGGCGCCCCTGGAAGCAGCCACTTCACTTTCGCCGCTCCGGCGGCCGCCGGTGCCGGTGGTGGAGCTCGTAGTGGTCGAACACGTCGGAGGAGGTGCTTCCCTCGTGGCCGAACTTCCCGCGCAGCACCTCGGCCAGGTCCTCCAACGCCGCGTAGAGCATCCGCCCGGCGAACCGAAGCTCGGCGTTGTCGCTGCCCTGGGCCTCCGACGCCAGCTGGTGGGCGTAGGCAAGCGTGGCCGGCAGCGACCCCCGTTGCTCCACCTCGTGGAAGTAATAGGTCTCGTTGAAGGACAGCAGGTCGATGCTCACGGAGGCCACGTTCTCCGCCATCGACTCCAACAGTCCCGCAGCGTGCCGGGCCTCCAGCGAGGCAATGCCGGACGGACCGGCTGCCTCGCGGAACAGGTTCAGCTGGTGGGCAAGCGCGCGGCGCCTGCTCAGCGCCGGGTAGGTCTGCAGGATCCAGGAGACCGTGGCGGTCAGCAGGCCAAAACCCGCAACAGCCTGGAATGCCATGACCAGCCGAAGGACCGGGTGGATGGCCACGATTTCGCCGAACCCCGCGGTGGAAAGGGCCACCAGCGAAACGTAGAGCGCCTCGGCAAAGTCGGCCTGCCGGGGAATGTCCGCCGAGTAGGAGAAACCGGCCGGCAGGTGCGGAAGGTACAGCAGCGCCCAGCCCACCGCAGCCAGGGCAGCCCACGCCGCGATGACGGCTGCCATGGCCATCGGCGCGGCGACGGAGGAGGCCCCGCCCCGGACCTTCCTCGACACCCGCCAGAACACCCGCATGATGGTCCGGCCCACCGGACCGGAGCCATGCGGGTACAGCAGCGTCATGAAGACATCGGCGATCATCAGCAGAATCAGCGCTAAGCCCACCACCGTGAAAAGCACGCCTTCAAAGTCCATGCCTCATCCTAAGTGCGCAGGATGGCGCGGGAACGCCGGCCCGCTGGCTAGGCTGGCGCCATGGACTTTCGACTTCGCCAGGCCACGCCGGAGGACGCCGAGGCAGTGGTGCTCATGCAGACGCAGGCGCACGAGGAGTGCTACCCGCACCTGCTGTCGGCGGATTTCTTCGCGCGGCGCAGGGCCAGCATCCCGGAGCGGGTGGTGCGGCGGCGGACGTTCCTGGCCAGGGACGAGCCGCGGATCCTTGCCTTCGACGGCAACGACCAGCTTGTGGGCTACGCGGACGCCGGCCCCGGCCGGGAGGACGACGCCCCCGAAGCGCTGGAGCTCTACTCTATCTACACCCTCCGGCGCACCTACGGAACGGGGCTGGGGGCGGCCCTGGTGAGTGCCGCCGTCGGCTCCGGCCCGGCCTACCTGTGGGTGCTGGAAAACAATCCCCGCGCCCTGGCCTTCTACCGGAAGCAGGGGTTCCGGCCGGATGGCAAGCGCAACACCCTGCCGCCCGAATGGGAGGAACTGCCCGAAGTCCGGCTGGTGCGGCGGGCGCAGCCTTAGCAGCAGGAGGCGACGGGAGCTGCGTACGACGGCGGCAGTGCGCGCCCAACGCGAGATGACAGTTCACGGCAGTGCTTCACAGGAACATTGCTGCGAACTGCCATCTCGCGGGTTATGGACGACGGCGGGCGCCGCGTCCGTGCCGTAGGTGCGGTTGAGTTCGCGGGAAGTGAGGACGTTCGGCCTGGGTACCGGGCAGGCCAGCCGGGGTGAGGTCAGAGCGCGGCGGCCAGGCTCCGGCCCACGGTGAGCCCGGTGAAGATGCAGCCGCCCAGGAAGGTGCCCTCGAGCGCGTTGTAGCCGTGGGCGCCGCCGCCGCCGAAGCCTGCCGCCTCGCCCGCAGCGTAGAGGCCGGGAATGGCAACGCCGTCGTGCCCGAGCGCCTGGCCGGACAGGTTGGTCTGGATCCCGCCGAGGGTTTTCCGCGTGACCACATGCAGCCGCACCGCGATCAGCGGCCCGGCCTTCGGGTCCAGGATCCGGTGCGGCTTAACGGTACGGAACAGCCTGTCGCCCAGGAAGCGGCGGCTGTTGCGGATGCCTGCCACCTGGGCGTCCTTGGAGTACGGGTTCCGGACCTCGGCATCGCGCTCCCCGATCTGCCGCCGGAGCTGCGCGTAGTCCAGCAGCGGCTCCTCCGTCAGCCCGTTCATCCCGCGGACCAGATCCGCCAGGTCGTCCGCCACCACGAAGTCCGCGCCGTGCTCCTTGAACGCCTCGATCGGGGCGCCGGCGCCCCGGCCCAGCCGGGTCCGGAGCAGCAGCTTGAGGTCGCGGTTGGTGATGTCCGGGTTCTGCTCGGAGCCGGAGAGGGCGAACTCCTTCTCGATGATGCGCTGGTTGAGGATGAACCAGGAATGGTCGTACTGCTGGATGTCGGCGGTGGTTCGCAGGAGGTTCAGGGTGCCCAGGGTGTCGTAGCCCGGCAGGCCGGGGGAGGGGAGCCGCCGGCCCAGCGCATCGAACCACAGCGAGGACGGGCCCGGCAGGATCCGGATGGCGTGGTCCGGCCAGATGGGGTTCCAGTTCTGGATGCCCTCCGTGTAGTGCCACATGCGGTCCCGGTTTACCAGCCGGACGCCGGACTGGTCCGCGATGTCCAGCATCCGCCCGTCCACGTGCTGCGGCACCCCGGTGACCAACTTCTGCGGCGGCGTCCCCAGCCGCTCCGGCCACCAGCGGCGCACCTGGTCATGGTTGCCGCCGATCCCGCCGGATGCGATGACCACCGCCTGCGCCTGCAGCTCGAACCCGCCAACCACCTCCCGGGTGGAGGACACCCCGCGCGGGGACGTGTCCGGTGCCAGTACCGAGCCCCGCACCCCGGTGACCGTGCCGCCGTCGTACGTTAAACCGTCCACCCGGTGCCGGAAAAAGAACCGGACGCTGCCCGACGAAGCCGCCTCGCGGGCCTTGTCAGCGAACGGCTCGGAGACGCCGGTGCCGGTGCCCCACGGGACGTGGAAGCGGGGGACTGAGTTGCCGTGGCCGCCGGCCCTGCCGTCTCCGCGCTCGGCCCAGCCCACCAGCGGCGTGAACCGGATGCCCTGCTGCTGCAGCCAGGCGCGCTTCTCCCCGGCGGCGAACTCGACGTACGCGCGGCCCCACTGGCGGGCCCACTCGTCCTCGGGAAGGCGGCCGGACAGCCGGTCCCACTGTGCCGATCCCTGCCAGTCCTGCCACGCCAGCTCGAAGGAATCCTTCACGCCCAGGCGGCGCTGCATCGGGGTGTCCACCAGGAAGAGCCCGCCCAGGGACCAGAACGCCTGCCCGCCCAGGTTGGCCTCATTCTCCTGCTCCACGACGGCCACCCGCTTGCCCGCGCGGACCAGTTCGTTGACGGCCACCAGCCCCGCCAGGCCGCCGCCGATGATGATGACGTCCGCGTCCATGCGATCCCTGCCCCGGTTGTTGGTAAGTGAGAGTTCAGCATCAAACTACAGCAGGTTTGAAGCTCTCCCTTTCAAGGTTGGTGGGAGAATGGAGCCGGGACATCTGTCACGGCGCCGCCCGGTTCCGGCAGGTCCCGCCAGCAATTCAGGAGGGGATCCTTATGGACCCCACCACATTGGTTGTCATCGTCCTGGTCATCCTGCTGCTCATCGTCGCGAGGATGGCGGTCCGGATCGTGCGTCAGTTCGAAAAGGGCGTGCTCTTCCGGCTTGGCAGAGTCATCGGAGTTCGGGAACCGGGCCTGCAGTTCATCATCCCGGTGATCGACAGGCTGCAGCTGGTCAGCCTGCGGATCGTCACCATGCCCATCCAGTCCCAGGGCATCATCACCCAGGACAACGTGAGCGTGGACGTCTCCGCGGTGGCCTACTACCGGGTGGTGGACGCCGTGAAGTCGGTCGTCGCGATCGAGAACGTGGCCGCGGCCATCGACCAGATCGCCCAGACCACGCTGCGGAAAGTCGTAGGCCAGCACACCCTGGACCAGACCCTGTCGGAGACCGCGAGGATCAACGCCGACATCAGGGAAATCCTTGATGTACTTACCGTCGAATGGGGCGTCGAGGTCACGCTGGTGGAGCTGAAGGACATCCAGCTGCCCGAAAGCATGAAGCGTGCCATGGCCCGCCAGGCCGAAGCGGAACGCGAAAAAAGGGCAAAGATTATCGCCGCCGAAGGCGAAGCGATCGCCGCAACAGCCCTCGGTGACGCCTCCGACACCATGATGGCCCACCCGCTGGCACTGCAGCTTCGAAACCTGCAGTCCCTCGTAGAGATCGGCGTGGACAAGAACACCACGGTCGTCTTCCCCGCCCCGCTGATGAGCACAATCGGCGAACTCTCCGCCTTCCTGGCCCGCGAAGGCCAGGCGGCATCCTCCGGCAGCACGTCACCCGTCAAGGCGGCCTGACTTTCGCCTGCACGCCGCTCGGCACAAAAAACCCGCCGCTCGGCGCGCCAACAGTACGTTTGCTGATGATTTGCATCATGATTGCCGAAGGCAACGGGCCGGGCCAAACCAAGGCCCTTGGCCTCTGGCCCGATCAGACATTGACGTCTTCCACAAGCAAAGGGAATCAAACCATGGGCTTCCTGGACCGTGACCACTCCATCGCCCCGCCGGGCTTCAACCGCTGGCTGGTGCCGCCCGCCGCGCTCGCCGTCCACCTGTGCATCGGGCAGGCCTACGCCACCAGCGTGTACAAGACCGCGCTGGTCAAGCACTTCGGCGCCAGCCTCACCGAGGTCGGCGTCATCTTCTCCATTGCCATCGTGATGCTGGGCCTCTCCGCCGCGATCATGGGCACCTGGGTTGACACCAACGGCCCGCGCAAGGCCATGTTCACCGCCGCCATGTTCTGGGTGGGCGGCTTCCTGATCGGTTCGCTGGGCATCTTCACCCGCCAGCTCTGGCTGGTGTACCTGGGCTACGGCGTGGTGGGCGGCATCGGCCTGGGCATCGGCTACATCTCGCCCGTGTCCACGCTGATCAAGTGGTTCCCGGACCGGCCCGGCCTGGCCACCGGCATGGCGATCATGGGCTTCGGCGGCGGTGCGTTGATCGCCAGCCCGGTATCCCAGGCCCTGCTCAAGGCATACGACCCCAACTCCGGTGCGCAGGGCTGGGTTGCCAGCGGCGATGCCGTGGGCAAGCTCTTCCTGACCCTCGCCGCCGTCTACCTCGTGTACATGCTCTTCGGTGCATTCACCATCCGGGTGCCTGCGGAGGGGTGGCGGCCCGCCGGGTTCGACCCCGCCAAGGTCAAGGCGGCAAAGCTGGTGACCACGGATAACGTGTCCGCGAAGAACGCCATCAAGACCCGGCAGTTCTGGCTGGTGTGGGTGGCGCTGTTCTGCAACGTCACCGCGGGCATCGGCATCCTGGAGCAGGCAGCGCCCATGATCCAGGACTTCTTCCGGCAGTCCGATGGCAAGTCCCTGGTGACCGCGAGCGTCGCGGCCGGCTTCGTGGGGCTGCTGTCCATCGGCAACATGACCGGACGCTTCGCCTGGTCCGCCACCTCCGACGTCACCGGACGCAAGCGGATCTACATGATGTACCTGGGCGTCGGCGCCGTGCTGTACATCATCCTGGCGCTGGCCGGCTCCACCTCGACCTTCCTGTACGTGGCACTGGCGTTCGTCATTATTTCCTTCTACGGCGGCGGCTTCGCCACAGTCCCCGCCTACCTGAGGGACCTCTTCGGGACCTATCAGGTGGGCGCCATCCACGGCCGGTTGCTCACCGCATGGTCTGCGGCCGGGGTCGCCGGGCCGCTGATCGTCAACTCGATCCTCGACGCGCAGGGCAAGCCGGGCCAGCTGAACGACGCGTCCTACCAGCCCGCGCTGCTGACCATGGTGGCACTGCTGGTGATCGGCTTCATTGCCAACCTGCTGGTCAAACCCGTCGATGCCCGATTCCACGAACCCCGCCCCGAGCGGCACACATCTTCCATGGAGGCCTGACATGAGCAGCACTGCACACACCCCCGGCGCCCAGCCGGTCAAGCGGTCCACCGGCCGGCTAATCCTGGGCTGGGCTTTGGTAGGGATCCCGCTGGCTTACGGCGTCTTCCAGACACTGACCCAGGTGGCGGCGCTCTTCGGATAGCCCGCTACGCTTGCCTGCGCGTCACACTGGCCCAGTTTTCAGGGACGAACGTCCGTGGGGCCGCTGAATTTCAGCGGTTTCCTCCTGAAAACTGGGCCAGTCTGTGTGCGGGCGTGACGCCGGGCACGCCACCGACGGCCGGGTGCACCAGTCCGCGCTCCATGGGCGGGGACTTTGGACCCTTCCCCGGGCTGCTCCGAAGCGACGAGGGTTGGGGTCATGCAGGAACCCCGGCAGCCGGGCTCCCCAACCGATGGCACAGGGGATTGGACCACGGACGATCCGTTCCGGCGGTATGCCGCCCGCTTTGGGCGTGAAATCACCCGTGTCCCGGACTCATTGCTGCAATCCATGGCCGGCACGGATGCTGCCGGGCCCGAGGGTGGCACGGGGACCGCCCGCGGGATAGCCCGCACCCTGGGCCTTCCCGCCGCGGCCGTGGAAGGCCCGGCGTCCTTCTTCGCGGACTTCGCAGTGCCCCACGGCAACAGGCACGTGCGGGTGTGCACCGCCGCGGCATGCTTCGCGGCAACCGGCGGGACGCACCTGGCCACCGTGGAGGCGGCACTCGGAGTGGAGGCCGGGAGCCGGGCCGGGGATGGCTCCGTCTCGTTCCAGGCGGTGCACTGCCTGGGCTTCTGCTATTCGGGGCCGGCAGCGCTGGACGGCGCTGAGGCACACGCCGGGCCGGACCTGGCAGCTCAACTGGCGCACCAAGCTCCGCGGACCGCTCCGCCCATCCCGGTGGCGAGCAACAGCCGGGTGCCCGTGGTGACGGCCGGGGTGCTGGGAGAAGCGCAGCCGTGGTCGGTATGGCCCGCCATCGCAGCCTCCGCAGCCCCCGGGGATGTGCTGGCAGAAGTGGAAGCGGCGCAACTGCGGGGACGGGGTGGGGCAGGCTTCCGAACCGCCGCGAAATGGCGGGCTGCGCTTGAGCACCCTGCGCCCCGGGTGGTGGTGGCCAACGGTGACGAGGGGGACCCGGGCTCCTTTGCCGACCGGCTCCTGATGGAAGAGGACCCGCACCGCGTCCTGGAGGGCCTGGCGCTGGCCTGCTACGCCGTCGGCGCAGAGACCGGAATCGTTTTTGTCCGCTCCGAGTATCCCCGCGCCGCGGCCAGGCTGCGGGAGGCGCTGGCTGCGGCTCGGGAAGCCGGCCACCTTGGCCCCGACGTGGCAGGTAGTGGAACGCGGCTGGACATCCGGGTGGCGGTTGGCGCCGGGTCCTACGTGTCCGGCGAGGAAACCGCCCTGCTGAACGGGCTCGAGGGACTGCGCGGCGTGGTGCGGCCGCGCCCGCCGTTCCCCACAGCACACGGGCTGCACGGCAGGCCCACCGTGGTGAACAACGTGGAGACACTCTGCGCCGTCCCGTGGATCATGCAGCACGGCGGTCCCGCGTACGCGGAGATGGGAACTGCAACCGAGTCCGGGACGATGTTGGCATGCCTGTCCGAGCGGTTCCTGCGGCCCGGCGCCTATGAGGTGGAGATCGGCACGCCCGTGCGGAGGATTGTGGAGGACCTCGGGGGCGGACTGCGTGACGGCGCCACCCTGCGCTCCCTGCAGATAGGCGATCCGTTGGGCGGTTTCCTTGGCCCTGACGACCTCGATATCCCGCTGAGCGAAGCCGCCCTGTCCCGGCATGGGGCAGCCCTGGGCCACGCGGGAATCGTCGCCTTCGATGACCGGCTGACCGGCACCCAGGTGCTGCAGAACCTCTGGGACTTCGCCGCGGAGGAGAGCTGCGGGCAGTGTTCGCCCTGCAGGGTGGGCACGTGGCGCGGGCGGACGCTGGCCGGGCTGCCGGAAGACCCGCAGCAGGGGGACGACGGCGGCGCGCAACGGAACCACGTGCTGCGCACCATGGCAGTGGGCAGCCTGTGCGCATTCGGACGCCGCGTCCCGGCTGCGGTGCGAAGCCTCGCCCGTGTCTACGGACTTCCCGGGTGGACGGCATGAGGCTCTCCGTCGACGGGCACCCGGTGGACGTGACGGACGGCGCAACCCTGCTCGACGCCGTGCGCGCCGCCGGGCTGGCGGTTCCCACCTTGTGCCACGATGACCGGCTCAGCACTGTGGCCTCGTGCCGGACGTGCCTGGTGGAAGTGGCCGGCCGCGGCCTCGCGGCAGCCTGCAGCACACCTGCCCAGGACGGGCTTGTCATCGCGGTGGAAGCCTCCCGGCCGGACCGGCGGGCGGCACTCGAAGCCATTGTGGCGGGACTGCCGCCCAGGGCGCTGGACGCATACCAAGGTGGGCCGGAGGCGGACCGGAGTGAGCTGGCCCGGGAGTGTGCGGAGCACGGTGTGCGCGCCCCGGCGGGCGCCGTGCTGCTCCCGGTCCGCGGCGTCGACCACTCCCACCCGTACGTCAAGCTGGACCGCGACCTTTGCATTGCCTGCGGGCGGTGCGTGCGCGCCTGCGCGGAGATCCAGGGCACGTTCGCCCTCACCCTGGTGGGCAGGGGAGCGGGGACGGTGGTGGCGCCGGGGACGGGTGGCCCGTGGGCGGAATCAGATTGCGTCTCCTGCGGCGCCTGCGTGGACACCTGCCCCACGGGGGCCCTCTCGGAGCCCGGGCTGCTGGACCTGCAGCGGACAACCAGCGAACAAGCACCCAGCGAACAAGCACCCAGTGACCAGGCACCCAGCGAACAGCGGACGACGACGACATGCGGCTATTGCGGCGTCGGTTGCACTTTGGAGGTGGCTACCCGGGGCAGCAGCATCATGACCGTCAAGCCGGCCATGAACGGGTCCCTCAACCGGGGACACGCCTGCGTCAAAGGCCGGTTTGCCCACGGGTTCCTCAACTCAGCGGAGCGGCTCAGCACGCCCCTGATCCGGCGGAACGGGACGCTGACTCCCGCAACCTGGGACGAGGCCATCGGGTTCGTGGCTGGCAGGCTCACCGCAGTCCGGGACGCAGACCCGGACGGATTCGCCCTGATTTCATCGGCACGGGCCACGAATGAGGAGAACTACCTGGCCCAGAAGTTTGCCCGCGCCGTCATGGGAACCAACAACGTGGACAACTGTTCCCGTCTCTGCCACGCCCCCTCGGCCACCGGCCTGGCTGCCGCCTTCGGCCTGGGCGGCGGGACCAACCCGTTCGATGACCTGGATGCGTGTGACGCGATCCTGCTGGTGGGTGCGAACCCGACGGCGGCACACCCCGTGGTGGGCTCACGCATCTTCGAGCGGGTCATGGGCGGAGCGCGCCTGGTGGTGGTGGATCCCCGGCGGACGTACCTGGCCCGGCACGCGGCTGTCCATCTCCGGCCCCGGCCGGGAACCAACGTGGCTGTGTTCAACGGACTGGCGCACGTCCTGGTACGGGAGGGGATGACTGATTCCGCGTTCCTGGCGGCGCACGCCACCGGTTATAAGGAACTGCGGGTGCTGCTGGAGGACTACCCACCGGACCGGGTGGCAGCGATCAGCGGGGTGCCGGCGGAGGACCTGGTGCAGGCGGCGCGGCTCTACGGGCAGGCAGCGGCGCCGGCCATCTTCTACGGGCTGGGCGTGACGGAGCACCTGCACGGCACGGACGGTGTCCGGACACTGTCCAACCTCGCAGTCCTGCGCGGAGCTGTGGGCCCCGGCGGCGGAGGCGGTGTGAACCCGCTTCGGGGACAGAACAACGTCCAGGGTGCTTCGGACATGGGGGCCCTGCCGGACCTGCTGCCCGGGTACCAGAAGGTCGGTGACCCTGCCGCGCGGGACCGGTGCGCGGCCGCCTGGCGGGCTGAAGTGCCTGCCCGGCCCGGTCTTCGGATCCCGCAAATGTTTGCTGCCGCCCGGTCCGGGGCGCTCCAGGCGCTCTGGATCATTGGCGAGGACGTGCTCACCACGGACCCGGACAGCACCGCCGTCCGCGCCGCGCTGGAGGCCTGCCCGCTGGTGATCTGCAACGACCTGTTCCTGTCCGATACCGCCGCGGCCGCCGACGTCGTATTCCCTGTGGCGGCGTGGCTGGAGAAGGAGGGAACGTTCGTCAACTTTGACCGGCGCTTCCAGCGGGTCCGGGAAGCCGTTGCACCCCCTGCAGGTGTCCGCACTGACTTTGCCGTGCTGCACGCCGTCGCGGACCGGATGGGGGCGGGCCTCGGCTGCGAAACGCCCGCGGATGCCATGGCGGAGTGCGCCGCCGTGGCGCCCCTGTTCGGCGGTGTCACGCACTCCCGGCTGGACCGTGAAGGGCCGCTGCACTGGCCGTGCGGATCCCCGGATTCCCCCGGTACGGCCCGGCTCTACGAGGACCGCTTCGCGACGCCGGACGGGCTGGCCCATTTGGCCGCCAGGCCCTATCTTCCGCCCGGCGAGGAATGCGACGGCCAGTTCCCGTTCCTGCTGATTACGGGGCGCAGGGCGGAGCACTACAACTCGGGGAGCATGACGCGGCGCACCGCCAACCTGCGCCTGCTGGGCCGGGAGACGGTGGACGTCGGGCCGGGCGACGCGGCGGCGCTGGGCGTGGGCGACGGTGACACCGTCCGGGTGGCGAGCAGGCACGGGGAGGCGGTGCTTCAGGTGAAGATCAGTGACGACGTGGAACCGGGCCAGGTGTTCGCCGGTTTCCACTTCCCCGGCGCCGCGGTCAACGGACTCACCTCGCCGGTGGGGGATGAGGCCACCGGCTGCCCGGAGTACAAGGTCACCGCGGTCAGGCTGGCTGCGTCTTCCCGATCCGCCGGCGGAGGACCGTCGCGGTAATCCACGTGACCAGGCTGCAGGCCGCAGCGCCCCAGAGGATGTCCGTCACGGCCACCAGCGCGGTGAAGTCCTTCAGCACGGCAAACCCGGTGAGCGCCCACGTGGCGTAGGTGAAGAACCCGAACAGTGCCGCCCCCGTGACCCGCTGCCGCACGGAGACGTCCTGGGCGTTTGGACGGACGCCGTAGTGCACCATCCCCGCCACGAAAATGACATAGAACAGCACCGCGCCCAGGAGGTTCGCCTTGGGCGCCAGCAGGCCGCCGATCTGGCCCTGGTACAACGGGTTGGCCACCAGCAGGATCCACGCGACGTCCAGCACGGCGAAGATCAAGGCGGTGACAACGTAGGCGGTCAGCCAGTTCCTGGTGCGGGGGCTCATGCTCTGCTCCTTGCGTCGGTGTAGAGGTTTTCCACGAAGTGGCGGGCGCGTTCTGTGAAGACGGCGCGTTTGAGCTTCATGGTGGGGGTGACCAGCCCGTGGGACTCGTTGAGGTCGGCCAGCAGCAGCACGAACTTTCGCACCTGTTCCGACCGGGCCAGGCGGGCGTTCGCGGCAGTGACCACTTTGCCCACCACCCCCAGCAGCCGCTCGTCCTCGATCTGGACCGCGCTGCCGTCATCGGGGATCCGCAGCCCGGCAAGGTCGGCGATGCCCTCCCGCTCGGCCCAGGCCGCCACGGACTCCGGGTCCAGCAGCACCAGCCCGCCCAGGTAGGGCTTGCCCTCGCCCACCATGACGGCGTGCGCCACCAGGGGGTCGCCCTCCACGTAGCCTTCCCAGATGGAGGGGGTCACGGTTTTGCCGCCCGCGGTGACGATCACGTCCTTGATCCGGCCCTTGAGGGTGAGCCGGCCGCCGGAGTCCAGGGAGCCCAGGTCGCCGGTACGGAAGAAGCCGTCCACAAAAGCATCCGCATTGTCGGATGCCCGGCGGTATCCGGCGAAGACTCCCACGCCGCGGGCCAGCACCTCGCCCTGGTCCGAGATCCGCACCGTGGTGCCGGGCATCGGCACGCCGACCGTTCCGGAATGGATGGCGCCGGGCAGGTTGCCGGTGAGCGGGGCAGTGGTCTCCGTGAGCCCGTAGCCTTCGATGACGGGCAGGCCCAGGCCGCGGAAGAAGAGGGACAGATCGGCATCCAGGGCGCCCGCCCCGGAGAGCAGGCAGTCCAGCCGGCCGCCCACCAGCGCCCGGAGGCGGGGGTAGAAAAGCCGGTCGAACACCGCGCGCCGCACCCGCAGGCCGCGCGGGGCACTCAGGGAGGGATCGGCGTCGTGCGCTTCGGCAAACCTGCCCCACTCCACGGCCGTGCGCTGCGCCAACGCCCACACGCGGCCCAGGTGTTTCTGCGCCGCGGCGGCGGCTGCGGAGGCCTGGATTTTCTGCAGGACGCGGGGGACCACCACCAGGAACGTGGGCCTGAGCGCGCCGAGGGCGGGCACCACGTCGCGGGGGTCGGAGAGGTGCGCGATGCGCATGCCGTTGGCCACGCAGATCAGCTGCAGGCCGCGGGCAAGGACGTGCGCCATGGGCAGGAAGATGATGGTATTGCCGTCCTCGCGGACCACGCTGGTGTAGGCGGCGCCCACGTTGAGGATCTGGCCGACGAAGTTGCGGTGGGTGATCAGGGCGCCCTTGGGGGCTGCGGTAGTGCCGGAGGTGTAGACGATGGTGGCCACCGAATCGAGGTCGTGCAGCAGGCGGCGTTCCTCCACGTCGCCGTCCGGTATCTCCGCGCCGCCCTGGACCAGGGCTGCCAGGTCGGCGCCGGGGCGGGCATCCATGGTCCAGACACCCAGGTGCCCAGCACCGTTCCCCGCAAAGCCCTGCTCCAGCAGGGCAGCGTGCGCGGCGGTGCCGGCGAGCGCCAGGCGGACGTCGGCGTCTTCCAGGACGGCGGTCACCTGCGGCAGGGCGGAGGTTTCGTAGATGGGAACCACGACGGCGGCGGCGAACCACGCTGCCATGTCCGCCACCGCCCATTCATAGCGGGTGGGGGACATTATGGCCATCGAATCGCCGGGCTGCAGGCCGGCGGCGATCAGGCCCTTGGCCAGGGCGCGGACTTCGTCCACGAACTGCCGGGTGGTTACCTGCCGCCAGGGATCGGTGACGGGGGCTCCGCCGGCCCGGACCTCGAAGGCGACGTGGTCCGGGGAGATGCGGAAGCGGTGCATCAGCAGGTCCGTGGCGTTCCGGTGCCCGGACAGGTCGGCCAGCGGCGGGGAGGTGAACTCTCTCAAGGGGTGTCCTTCTCGGAAAGGGAGTGCAGGTGGTCCTGCATGAGGTTCAGTGCGATGTTGAGGAAGTCCCCGACGGCGTCCTGCCGGGCGCGGGGGAGGGCTTCGAGGTACTGGTTGGTGGCGTCCATGAGGGGGCGCATCAGGTCCATGATGTCCTTGGTGGCCGCGGGGGTGGCGCTGACATGCACGTGCCGCCGGTCCTCCTCCGAGCGAAGCCGTTCGGCGTAACCGCGCGCTTCCAGCCGTCCGACGATGGCGGTGGTGGTGGCAGCGGTGGCGCCCAGCTTTTCGGCAAGGGTGCCCACGGTGACTGCCCCTGACTGGGCCAGCGCCGAGAGTGCGCGGTAGTCGGTGAGGTTCAGGTGCAGGCAGCGGGCCACTTCCCGCTCGGTTTCGTTGGCGAGGTCGAACAAAGCCTGGAGCGCGGACGCGGCGGGGTGGTAGGGCGGCGGGGCCATGGTTCCTCCTCAGCAGCCTTATAGTAGTTATTGTCCTCTAGTCATCAAATTCATTTGAATACATGAAAGACTAGCAGGCGCGGTTGGGACCGGTCGTGCAGCAGCGCGCGGCCGGCCAGGGGAAAGGAACCTGTCCGTGAACGACAAGAGCCGCAAGGCACTCATCAGTACCGTTATCGCCGTGGTGTTGGCGGTGCTCATCGCCCTCGCCGGAAGCCAGGGCGGAGCCAGGATCGCCGGGTGGCCCGTGTTCGCGCTGGGAGTTGCCATCGCGTTCGTCATCCAGTGGCTGGTGTTCATTCCGTCCTTCAAGGCGCAGACGGAGAAGTTCTACGACCTCACCGGCGCCCTCACCTACATCTCCATCACGGTGTTCCTGGTGCTGGCGTCCCCGGGGGTGGACGCGCGCGGATTGCTGCTGGCGGCCATGGTGGTGCTGTGGGCCGCGCGGCTGGGAAGCTTCCTGTTCCTGCGGATCAGCAAGCACGGCAAGGACGACCGCTTCGATGAGCTCAAGCCCGACTTCTTCCGCTTCCTGAATACCTGGACCCTCCAGGGCCTGTGGGTGGTGCTCACCGCCGCGCTTGCCTGGGTGGCCATCACTTCGGACAAGAAAGTGGGCCTGGACGGGTTCTTCTGGGTGGGCCTGCTGGTGTGGCTGGTTGGCATCAGTATCGAGACCGTGGCCGACGTGCAGAAGACCCGCTTTAAGGACAACCCCGCAAACAAGGGCCGGTTCATCAACACCGGCCTGTGGTCCAAGTCCCGCCACCCCAACTACTTCGGAGAGATCACGCTCTGGGTGGGCGTGGCCATCATCGCGCTGCCTGTACTCCAGGGCTGGCAGTGGGCGGCACTGATTTCCCCGGTGTTCGTGGCCCTGCTCCTGATCAAGGGCAGCGGCGTGCCGCCCCTTGAGAAAAAGGCGGACAAGAAGTGGGGCGGCCAGGCCGACTACGAGGCCTACAAGAAGAACACCCCTGTGCTGGTACCAAAACTGAAGTAGGGCTTTCCCAAACAGGGATTGACGACGGCGGCCTCCGGAACCGGGTGCCGCCGTCGCCCGTTGTTCAGGTACGATTTAACCCATCAAGGGGAGTACTCCCGTCTGTGGTTGGCCCGTCAATACGGATGCAGCGATGCATCCCGGGCCACCGGCTCCGGTTTTCACCGGGCGGAGGAGACCTTGGCGTCAATGTCAGCGCCTACCCTTGGAGTACCCACATGCAGGTAACACCCCTGGTCTGGATCATCACCCTCGCGGTGACCATTCTGTTCTTCGTTTACGAGTTCTTCGCCCACGTCCGCAAGCCGCATGAGCCGTCCATCGGCGAATCCGCCCGCTGGTCCGCGTTCTACATCGGGCTCGCCCTTTTGTTCGGCGTCGGCATCGGCGTGGTCTCGGGCTGGACGTTCGGCGGCGAGTACTTCGCCGGCTACCTCACCGAGAAAGCACTGTCGGTCGACAACCTCTTCGTGTTCCTCATCGTGATGACAGGGTTCGCCGTTCCCAAGAAGTACCAGCAGAAAGTGCTGATGGTGGGCATCATCATCGCCTTGGTCCTGCGCGGCGGGTTCATCGCCATCGGGGCCACGCTGATCGAAAACTTCTCCTGGGTGTTCTACATCTTCGGCGCCCTGCTGCTCTTCCTCGCCTACAAGCAGGCCTTCGGCGGCCACGACGCCAACCCGGCCGACGGCAAATTCATGCAGCTGGTCCGCCGCGTCCTCCCTGTCACTCCGGACTACCACCGGGACCGGCTCACCGTGAAGCTGGACGGCAAGCGCTTCGTGACGCCGATGATGCTCACCATCATCGCCATCGGGTTCGTGGACCTGATCTTCGCCGTCGACTCGATCCCCGCGATCTACGGCCTCACCAGCGAGGCCTACATCGTCTTCACCGCCAACGCGTTCGCCCTGATGGGCCTGCGCCAGCTGTTCTTCCTCATCGGCGGACTGCTGGAACGCCTGGTGTACCTGGCCCAGGGCCTGGCCGTGATCCTCGCGTTCATCGGCGTGAAGCTGCTCTTCCACGCCCTGCACGTCAACGAGCTCCCGTTCATCAACGGCGGCCAGCCGCTCCTGTGGGTGCCGGAGATCCCCATCTGGCTCTCGCTGCTCTTCATCGGCGCAACCATCCTGGTGGCCACGGTGGCCAGCCTGGCCAAGACCCGCGGCGGGCTGGGCGGCGGCGGAGCCGTCCACCCTGAGGTGACCCAGGAGGATACTGACTCCACGGCGGGCACGCCGCGGTAGCCACTGGCTGGCTCTACCTATGCAGGACGGACGACGGCGGCACCCGGGTTGGGTGCCGCCGTCGCAGCTTAAGCGCAGGAGTCGGGAAGGATTGCCCCAGTTGCGCTGAAACCGTCAATCTCAGCGGATTCTGGCCGCTAGGCTCTTTCGTGGCGTCAGCGTAATGGGGGCTGACGCACCAAACTTTTCGTGCACAATCCGGGGGAACTGCATGTCCAGCCACGCGTCCTTGCCCACCACCGCGCCTGCGTCCGGAACCCGCTGGAGCGCCGCCGTCGTCCTTTCCGCGTTGCTGGCCCTCTTCGGAGCAAACCTGCCGGCGGTTGCCGCGGACAGCGCCACCGCCGCAACAGTCCAGGCCGCGGACCTGTTGGAAACCCTCCCCGTGAAGGGCCGCGCGCCCAAGACGGGGTATGAGCGGTCGCTGTTCGGGCCCACATGGGCGGACGTGGACCAGAACGGCTGCGACACGCGGAACGACATCCTCAACCGGGACCTTACCGACATCACCTACGTCAACAGCGTCCCCTGCACGGTCAAGACCGGGGTGCTCGCGGATCCCTACACGGGCACCGTCATCAACTTCGTCCGTGGCACCACCACCAGCAGCGCCGTGCAGATCGACCACGTGGTGGCCCTCAGCGACGCCTGGCAGAAGGGCGCCCAGCAGCTGACCACGGAGCAGCGGACGGCGTTCGCCAACGACCCGCTGAACCTGCAGGCAACGGACGGGCCCACCAACCAGCAAAAGGGCGACGGCGACGCCGCCACCTGGCTGCCGCCCGCCAAGGCCTTCCGGTGCGAGTACGTGGCGCGGCAGGTTTCCGTGAAAGCGCGTTACAGCCTGTGGGTGACCCAGGCCGAGCATGACGCAATCGCCGGCATCCTGGCCGGCTGCCCCGGCCAGCCGGCACCGACCACCGTCGCACCCGCCTCTGCGTCCACCACCGTCTACTACGCCAACTGCGCCGAGGCGGTGGCAGCGGGAGCAGCCCCGCTCTACGCGGATTCCCCGGGGTACCGCTCGGGGCTGGACGGCGACGGCGACGGGGTGGCCTGCGAGGGATAAGCGGCCTGGTAACCCCTACCGTCCGGTGTGCGCAACGGCCGACGGCGGCACCCGGCCTGGGTGCCGCCGTCGGCTGTGTGCCCTAAAGGTCAAAGGGTGTCAGCCCTGGTACGCCTTCGGCAGCTTCAGGCCGCGTTCCTCCATGAGGGTGCGCAGGCGGGTGGGGTAGTCGGTGATGATGCCGTCCACGCCCATGTCCATCAGCCGGGTCATGTCCGCGGTGGTGTTCACGGTCCAGGGGATGACGGCCAGGCCCAGTTCGTGGGCTTCGGCGATCATCGTGGGGGTGACTGAACTGAACGTGGGGGAGACGACGTCGTACCCCTGGGCGGCGGCCGCCTTGGGAAGGGAACCGTCGTAGTCGTCGATGTCGATGCCGCCCAGGTTGGGGCTGGCACCCGGCTTGCCCACGCCCATCCAGGCGTCGCCGCTGGACAGCGCAACGAGCGTCAGCTCCGGCGCGATCTGCTTGGTGAGGTTCAGCGAGGACCAGTCGAAGGACTGCAGGGTGGTGCGGTCCGCCATGCCGGATGCTTCGATCTCCGCCACCACGGCGCGGGTGAGCGACTCCATGCCGGCGCCGCCAATCTCGGTGTCGTTGACCTTGGTTTCGACGTTGAACCGGACCTTGTCGGCCTTGCGGTCGCGGCCCAGCTGGTAGACGTCCTTGAGCTCGGCGATCCGGTTGCCCTCTATCACGTCCTGCTCCGGGAACCCGGGCAGCTGCTTGTAGCCACAGTCCAGCGTCTTCAGCTGGGCCAGGGACAGGTCGGCCACGCGGCGGCCCACATAGGGGAACTCGGGATCACCCGCGCTGGCAGGGGCGGTGTCAACGCACTTGTTGGCCTGGATGGTGTCGTCGTGCCAGACCACCACCTTGCCGTCCTGGGTCAGGTGCGTGTCCAGCTCCAGCGTCGTCACGCCCAGGGCAAGGGAATTCCCGAACGCGGCCAGGGACTCCTCGGTCCACTGGCCGCGGCCGCCACGGTGGCTCTGCAGATCGAAGGAGCCGTTGCGCTCGTTGGTTTTGATCGCCGAGGTGGCGGTTCCGGCAGCGTTCGACGACGGCGTGCCGGCCGGGTTGCCTTCGGCGGCGACGGCGGGGCCCCCCATGGAAGCGATGAGGGCGGCGGCTGCCGCGGCGGTCAGGACGTGGCGCATGGTGGTTCCTCCTGGGGTGGCGGGGCCGGCGGGTGGCCGGCGAGTGACCAGTCCACGCTAGGGAGGGCAGGTTGCGCAATGGGTGCGGCGAGTTGGAGGGGAGGTTAACGGGACGTAGCCGCCGGCAGGGGAGGACTCCCCATCCTGTTCCCTGTCTTTTTGTGTCTATTCGTTGTGCTTATATGAGCCTGCGCTGCAGCATTCAGCTGCAACCAGCCACTCACCACGTTGGAGAATCATGAAATTCACGAAGGGTAAACCGAAGCTCAAGGGCTTGTCGCTGCTTGTCGCCGTTGGGGTGACGACAGGGGCGTCCCTGGTCGCAGCGCTTCCCGCCGATGCCGCAGGCCCGTGCGGCACCGGATACACGTACATCGGCTCCCACCCCATCACCGTGCCCAGCTACAGCAAGGACTACCGCTACGGAAAGCCCGGAACCAAAACCGGCTCCATCGATGTGTACTGGAACTCTACGGCGCGGAAAAACTGTTCTGTCGCTTACGCCTACGGCCCCACCTACGGTGTCCGGATGTACCGCCAGAACATGATCGGACGGTACCCGTCCTACGGCCCCGACGACATCTCGCACGACTATTACTCCTACTATGCGGGACCGGTCTACACGGATACGCAACCGGTCGGCGGCCAGTGCATCACCCTGGACGCGAGCTTTGGGCCGAACTCAACGGACAAATCCAGCTGGGGTGCTGCGTTCTACAGCCCCGTTCACTGCTAACCAAGAATTTCGACGGCGGTACCCGGACGGGTGCCGCCGTCCCGGGTTCGTGCGCCACACTGGAGTCTGCGCCACACTGGAGTCTGCTCCTCCCACCAACGAAAGCAGGACTCCCTTGATAACTCTCCAGCAGGACGCCGACGGCTTTGTCCGCATGAACCGGCACTACCCGGCCAGCGTCCGAATCAGGATTGCCTTCAATGACGGCACCACCGGCGAGTTCTCGGGCCAGACCCTCAACAACGCCTACGACGCTGCGCTCGCCGAGTTCCGGGCCAAGAACGGGCTCGACGCGAAAGGGTTCAACCGGGCTCCGGCAAAGCGGACCAACTCCGGCAACAGGGTGGACTTCGTGCCGGTGCATCCAGGCATGGGAGAGTAGCCCAGAGATGCAGCCGCGCTGCTCAGGCAGAGCGGGAATGTGCAGCGCTTGGCTATTGCTGGGGCACTACATCGGCGTGCCGGTGGGCCACCTTCCACTGGCCATCCTCGCGCCGGTAGACCTGAGTGGCGCGGAGCGTGAGGTTGGTGGGCTTGCCGTCCCTGTGGAAGGAGATGCGCTCGATGCCTGCGGTATAGGCCATGTTCCCGGAAACGTCGCACGCCTGAAGCTCCAGCTCCCACGACGAGCAGTTGGAGAAGCTGTTCTCCAGGAACCTGAAGCTTTGCTCCACTTCGTCCAGCCCGTAGGCGTTGCGCAGTGCCCCGAGGATGCTGACGGGCTCGGTGTGGGACCAGAGGGCACGGCGCGGATTCGCGTCTCCGTTGTGCAGGGCGACTTCCGCGTCGTGCAGCGTCGTCCTGACCCACTGAAGAAAGTCCTCGCGGTCACTCATCGCGTCAAGATACCTGTGCGGTGTGGGCCCGGAAAAGGGCGGAAAGTCCCCTATGAGCGCGCGCTTTCATTTCCAGCAACCCCGCCCCGGTTGCTAGGTAAAGCGCCGCAGAAAAGAGGGGGGCAATGTGGGGTGCTGTTCCCCTCGACCGGTCCCCAGCCCGGGCCTAATCTGTCCTCGCAAGGATCCGGCGAGGAGGATGGAGGTGCCCGAAATGGGAGCACCAGAAAACGCCGCACTGGTGCGGCGGGGCTACGAAGCGTTCAGCGCAGGCGACATGGATACGCTCCGGGACCTGTTCGTTGAAGACGCCGTCTGGCATGTCGGCGGCACAGGTCCGTTGTCCGGCGATAAGAAGGGCCGGGACGCGATCCTGGCCTACTTCGGCGAACTTTATGCGCGGTCCAACGGTTCGATGAGGGTCACGGTGGAGGACGTGGCGGCGGGGGACAGATATACGGTTGGCGTCCAGTTCTCACACGCGGAGCGAGACGGCAAGACCATGGATATGCGGCAGGTTATCGTGTTCAGCATCGCCGACGGCAAAGTCACGGAGGGCACCGAAATGCAGGAGGAAACAACCCTCGTGTCTGATTTCTGGTCTTGACTGCCCGCAGGCCGGCCAAATCATTTTTCGCGGGAATCGGACAACGATGAAAAAAAGGGGAGCGATCATGGCGGTAGCAATCATCATGGAGTTCGATGGTTCAACGCTCGAACAATATGACGAGATCAACAGGAGAATGGGGCTGACCCCGGGAGGGCCTGGTCCGGAGGGATCAATTTCCCACTGGGCCACAGCAACCGATAACGGCTTCCAGGTCACGGATGTCTGGGAAAGCCGCGAGCAGTTCGATGCCTTCGCCCGCGACACGATGGGGCCGCTGAGCATGGAACTGGGATTCGCCGCACCACCGAAGATGACCTTCTGCGACGTGCACAACTACTTCACCCGCAACGCCGCGGCCTGAAAACCCGTCGGCGCCTCGCCTTCGTCGGGGCGCTGCAGCCCTCTCGCGCCGGCCTGTTGCCTATGACCTTCAGTTGCTGTGGCCCTGGCCGGCGGTGTCCTCGTGCGCCTTGACGACGAACTGTTCCACCCGCCGGTCCGGCACCAGCCAGATGAGCGCGACGACGGTGAAGGCGGCGACGCCCAGCAACGGCTGAACGAAGGTGAGGGCGATGCCGGTGAGGTAGATCAGCGGCGAGGCCTTGCCCTTCCAGTCCTTCCCGACCGCCCGCGCGAGGGCGCCGTCCCTACCCTGCACGGCAATGAGCCGCCGTTCCAGGATGAAGTAGGCGATCGCGGCGCACAGCAGGTTGATCCCGTACAGCAGCACGGGGATCTGCAGGAAGCCGGACTCATCCATCCACCGCGTGGTGAACGGGAACAGTGACAGCCAGAACAGCAGGTGCAAATTGGCCCAGAGGATGGCGCCGTTCACCCGGCTGGCGAGGTGGATCATGTGGTGGTGGTTGTTCCAGTAGATCCCCACATACACGAAGCTCAGGAGGTAGGTGAACAGCGTCGGCAGGATGGCGGCGACCCCGGCCCATGTTGGTTCCTCCGGGGTGTGCAGTTCGAGCACCATGATGGTGATGATGATGGCCAAAACGCCGTCGCTGAAAGCTTCAAGCCGGTTCTTGTTCATCCGAATATCATGCACGCAAAGCCGAGCTTGCTTAGACCGGACTGACCAAGACGCCTGCACAGATTACCGTGCCGGACAGCGCTATAGCGTCGCGGAGGACAGCGCCGTATCCCTGTGGATTGGAGTCCGCGCCGTGCGCTTGTCCGTGTACGACGAAGCCTCCCAGATGGTAGTGGCCGAAAAAGTCTTGGACCCAATCCCCTGGGCTCCCCCACCGGCGGAAGGCCCTTGCGGCCACTGATTAGGAAGAAGCCAATCAAGGAGAAGCCGATCGGCAGTAATTTCGATTGTCTCGAGGGCAGTGGAATCATTTGGCGTCGCGAAGCAGATTCGAGCTGTAACCATTTGGTCCTAGGGTGGCAGCCCCTTGTCACAGTGCCCGACAAGACCTTTAGCGGCCCCGCTCAAGATCATTCAGCGGATACCAGCGCGGCGAAGCCTTTCAGGTGCTTGGCTGGTGAGTGCCTCCAGTGCAGTGGGTGGCGATTGAAAGAGGCTTTCACCTCTGGCATTGTGCAGCGCCGGCCACAGGCTGGCAGCCCAGGCGATTTCGCGCTCCTCTGAGGTGAATACTTTGCCTCTCGTGCGTTCATAGCAATCGATGAATTCCTCCGATGCTTCCAGGGACGCAAGCGTCGGGACGGCGGTGCTTGTGAATGCCCCTGATGCTGCTCCGACGATAGCTGCAGCCGGTAGTGCCACGAGGCTGTCCCAGTCGTGTACGGCCCAGGGGCTGGCATCCTTCCATCGAAGATTCTGGCTCTTCCAGTCTCCGTGGCCGACGACCAAAGGAAGAGACGTTGCGGCGAGTCGCTTGGACGCAGCACGGGCAATCGCGTTCACGTGCGCAGGTACCCGGTCCTGGTCCATCGCGTCCGCGATCGGGTTTGGCGGCCACAAGCTGCGTGTCGGGGGATTCCAGTACATCCATGGCGGCGGCGCGCCCAGGCCCCTCGGGGACTCCACTTCGAGGATCGCTGCAAGGTCGGCCAAGAGGGATGCCGAGCGATCAGCGAACCGGACGTCTCCATCCACGTGCATCTCACCGCCGGAGCGCCAAGACTCTGCGCTAACGACCATCCCGGGGCCGAGCCGGGCCGCGTCCGTCATGGGACGGGCACAAGGAAACCCCGCATCGGCGGCGATCGCCTGCAGTTGAAGGCATCTGCTGACTCTTTCCCACCCTTCCGGCCGGACCTTGACCGCGCAGGGGCCTCGCTCATCGGAATCGAAACGGAACAGTTGCGACATCTGGCCGCCGGCCTCGGAGTCCACCTCTGCGAGCGTGCCAGATCCCAATGCACGCAGGCACCACGCTTCAACCTGCACCGCAGTCACCATCAGTTGATCCTACAAACAGCGCCTCGTGGTGTCGCCGGAAGGGCCTCCACCCTCGTAAGCCCATGGCCAAGCGGGCTCTTGAACGCCGGACTGCAGATCCTCCAAAGAACCCTGGCCAAACGAGTCCACTGTGCTTCCTGAGAGGATCGGGTCTATGGATTCGATCTTCGTGAATGGAACAGTCGGCGTCGGAAAGTCGACCCTGGCAGATGCGCTCAGCGCGGCTGAACGCGGTAGCCACGCCGTCATCGATCTCGACTCAATTAGAAAGCTAAGGCCGGCGCCAAGTTCGGATCGGTTCAACCACGAACTCGAGCTGCTCAATCTCAAAAGCCTCGCGCGAAACTACCGGGCTGCGGGCGCAAAACGGTTCATCATCGCAGGAGTCATAGAGGAAAAAGCCGAATTACCTCGCTACATCGATGCGCTGGGTTCTGATGGATTGTTTGTCTGCCGTCTCGTAGCTCGTTCCGATGTCCTTCAGTCACGTCTGCACTTCCGCCATCGGGAGGATCCTGAAGGACTGGTGTGGCATCTGGATCGGGTAGGCACTCTTTCGGACGTTCTTGAGGCTGCAGACATTGATGACCTGGTACTGGATTCGTCAGACGTTCCACCTGTTGAGCTTGCGGTGGCTGTTCGGCGAGCTGCCGGTTGGGACTAAACCCACTGGCGCAGGATTCAGCGGGAGGTTGTGCCGTCAGCTTTTGACAACGGTGACCGTCCCCGCGTCGCCGTCGACGGTCACCTTGGGGCCGTCGGCCAGCCGCTGCGTGGCCACGCCCGTTCCCAGGACGGCGGGGATGCCGTACTCGCGGGCCACGATGGAACTGTGGCTCAGCGGACCGCCCACATCGGTCACCACGCCGGAGGCCATGGCGAACAACGGTGTCCACGCGGGAGTGGTCATGCGGGCCACCAGCACCTCGCCGGGCCGCATCCGGCCGAAGTCCTCCGGACCCCTCAGGACCCGGGCGGGCGCCGTCACCCTGCCGGAACTCGCGCCGGTCCCCTTGATCGCGTCGCCGGACTGCTGCTGGGGGCCTCCCGGCATCATCGAGCCGAATGCCTTCTCCATCCACGCCTTCTGCGGGAGCATCTGCGGGGCGGAAGCCTTCGCCTGGCCCCGCCACAGCATCCGGCGTTCCTCGACGGCGGCGGCACGGACGGGACGGGATGCTCCGGCAAGGGCCACGCCGGCCTCCGCCTCCGCCAGCCCGAACTCCACCGCGCTCTGCAGCTCCGGGAACCGCAGCCAGAACACGTCGTCCGCGGCAGCGATCACACCGGAGGCCACCAGCCGGCGGCCCAGCTCCAGCAGCATCCGGCGCAGCAGCGGCCAGGCCAGCCCGACGTCGGCCAGCGCGTCCTCGCGGGCCGGCGCCGTCTCCTGCGCCCACTTCAGCAGACGGAAGAACGCCGCGCGCCGCCGCGGCCCCAGCCTGCCGGCCACCTCCCGGGTCAGTGCCTCCCGGCGCTCGGTCAGCAGCCGCTGCCGCTCATGCGGGTCGGTGCCCTGCCCGCGGAGGTAGAACTTCACCGTTTCCAGCTGCGCCGTGGGGTGGTCCGCCGGCACCGGGCTGGCGAAATCCAGGTTGTAGACCGCGTGCCCATACAGGGCCAGATGTTCCTGGAAGGTGAACCGCCATTCCTGCCAGATGGCATCGTCCACGCCGGCCGGTGCCGAACCGGTGCGCAGGCACTCGGCGAGTTCCGCCGTCGTACTTTCCAGCAGAGCCTTCACCAGCGCGGGATCGCTCCGCGCCCACCCCGCAAGGTCGTACAGCGACTTTTCCGCCCGGATTGGCTCGCTGTCGAAGCCGAGCAGGAACTCCTGGGCCGGCGGATCGCCCTCCCGCCGGACTGTCCTGTAGAAGCCCCGGAAGGCGAGTTCGCTCATGTCGGCCATCGGAATGACGGACTGGACGGCCGTGTAGTACACGGTGCCGGCATCCAGGAGTGCCTGCACGCCAGCCAGCAGCTGCGCGCCGGGAAGCCCGGCCGGCGGTTTCGCGGACCAGTCCTTGATGATCCGTTCGTAGCGCGGATGTGAATAGCCGCGCCAGCCGTTGATGCCCATGTGCGCGTCTCCGCCGAACAGCGCGCGCATCGCAGGGACGGTGCGGGCCGTCATCCGCAGCATGGGCCAGGTGCGGTAGTAGTAATAGGCGTAGCCGTTGACGGTGGGGAAGCGGACGTCGCCCTCGCGCAGGGAGTGCTGGCCCAGCGCGTCGTTCATCAGGGCCGAGATGGAGCGGGACACCGAGCCGTCGATGAGGTCGGCGAAGAGCGGGGAGAGCGGTTCCGGCAGCTGCTCCACGATGCTCGCCCGGAAGTAGAGGCCCTTCGGGTAGGGGACGGGCCATTCCGTGGGGACGTCCGCGGCGGGTTCTGGCAGCGCGGTGATGGGCCGCGACTGGAGCAGGAAGAACTGGCCGTCGGCCCGCGCCCATTCGATGTCCTGCGGCGCGCCAAAGTGGTCAGTGATCCTTTTCCCGTAGCCGGCAAGCTCGGCCGCCGCGGCATCGTCCAGGACAGGGGCACGACGGCGGGCTTCCGCCACCTTTTGCTCGGACGTTCCGTCTGCGGTGGGGACGGTCATGAGTTCCTTGTCTGCCGTCTGCCGGGAGAGGACTGTGCCGGTGGTGGTGTCCACGGTCAGGTCATCGGTGGTGACGGCCCCGCTGACCACGGCCTCGCCCAGGCCCCACGCGGCGCTGATGACCGTCTGGTCGCGCCGGCCGTTCGAGGGATTGGCGGTGAACATCACCCCGGCTGCCTCGGCCTCCACCATTTGCTGGACGACGACGGCGAGACGCACCTGGTCCGGCAGCACGCCTTCGCGGGCACGGTAGGACATGGCGCGCGCCGTCCAGAGCGACGCCCAGCAGTTGATGGCGGCTGTGCTCAGCGCTTCGAGACCCCGGACGTTCAGGTAGGTTTCCTGCTGGCCGGCGAAGCTGGCGGAGGCGAGGTCCTCGGCGGTGGCGGAGGAGCGGACGGACACAGGTGTGTCACCACCGCCGAGGAACTGGTAGGCGTCCTTCAGTTCGGCTTCGATGGCCGAGGGCATGGCGCCTTTCGTGAACAGGGTCCGGATCAGCGCGGAGGCGTGCTCATAGTCCTCCGGCGCTGCATCGGACGGGAGGGCCGCCAGTTCCTGGATGGCCTGCCCCAGGTTGTTCTCGCTGACGAACGCCGAGTAGGCGTCGGTGGTGAGGACGAACCCTGGCAGGACGGGAAGCCCGGCCTGGATGAGGCCGCCCAGGCCCACCGCCTTGCCGCCTGCGGCGGCGATGTCGCTCCGCTGCACGTCGCCCAGGCCTTTGATGAACGTCATGGCTTCGCCTCCCTGCTGCCGGCTATCCAGCATCCGGGGTGAACGGGATGTGCAATATTGTGGCACTGAGCGGAATGCAGGGCTACGGCGGGCATGCCATTTCCTGAATTCGCAGGAGGTGCCGTGAGTACCGGCCAGTCCGGCCGGGTGATCCTTTAGTAAAGTCGAGTACTTTTCCCCCTGTACCGAGTGGGACGAATCGGACATACTCCTCCCATGACTTCGTCAGTGCAAATTCCTGCGCCTCCAAGGACAGGGCGATTTTTCCCCCGGTCATCGTTGGCGCGCTGGGCCGTTGCGTCCCTCGTTCTGTTTTGGCTCCTACTTGACCTGACCCCGCTCTTCCGGTCCGAGGCAGACGGGCGATTCGCCGATCTTGACAAAGTGACCGGACCGATTGCCTCGGTCAGTCTCACTGCCGCCATAGTCCTCG
This sequence comes from Arthrobacter sp. FW306-07-I, assembly GCF_021800405.1. NCBI lineage: Bacteria > Bacillati > Actinomycetota > Actinomycetes > Micrococcales > Micrococcaceae > Arthrobacter > Arthrobacter sp. FW306-07-I. The sequence goes on from NZ_CP084550.1 coordinate 1,078,374, forward strand.
GATCGTTGGCTGCTATACGTTCCAGGAAACAGTTGCTTGAAGACGCGCTTGCCACAGGCTTGGGGCGCGTTGCTTTTGCGCTGGCTTTCACTGCCGTCCTGGTGACGGCGACAGGACCGGCTGTGGAGAATTTCACCCTGTTTCTCCTCGGCGGGGCCACGGCGGTCGCGTCCGCCTTGGCCGGTTCGTTGGCCGTCTCGCAGGTCCTGGAGCAGCGGATGAAGGTCATGCCGACGACGGCGTCGGGCATCTGGTTGCTTTGCCTGTCAGTGGCTGCCTTTGCTTCGCTGGGTCTTTCGTTGTTCCTGCCGGTTGCCGTGGACCCGGTGCTTATCCGGACGGTGACGGACTTGACCCTTGTCCTGTGGGCTCCGGCCGCCGCCTCGGGCCTCGTTGCCGTCCTGTACTACCGCGAGCGCTCGGTCCTGGTCCTCACGGTGACCGCACTGATGACAACCGGGGCGTTCTATTGGCTCCTCGCCGAATTCGTCTTCGAAGGACACTAGGAACTGACATGGCAACTGCGATCAAACCGCACACAGGGATAGGACGCTGGGCTGTTCTGTTCGGCGGTCTCCTTCTCGTCGAACTCCTGGCCGCCACAGCAATCGGTATGGCCTATGAGCCCGGGCGGGGGATTGCTGACTTCGTGCTTCCCTACGGCCACGCATGGGGAGCCACAGCGGCTGTGGCGATGGTACTGGGCCTGATCGGGCTGCTTCACTACGCCGAACGGTCCGTCACGAATATCGTCGCAATGATTCTGGGATTCCTTGTTCTCGCCATGATCCTGCTGCCGCCAACGTATTACTGATCGCTGGATGGTCCGATGGCCGGATCCTGAGTATCTTCCGGCTGGAACAGCGTGCCCAGTTCCGTCCCCACCGCCCGGGCCTGGGATAAGTGGAGGCTTACATCGCTGCTGCCGGTCACCTTCGCGGCGGCCTCCCTCAAATCACTCTGCAGCCTGAGTATTTCTGCGTGCAGATCGGAGCTGCTCCGGATCCAGGTGCAGTCCCTGGATGCCACCCGGCTCAGCCCGCCGAGGATTTGGGCAGCCCTGTCCAGCTTTTGTGCCAATTCCACTGTCAGCTCGATCATTGGTGGTCCTATGGCTTCACCAGGCTGCCGCAGCCACTATTTTCCCTGAATGCGTTGTCACACACCAGAATGTCCTCCCCCTCGACGAGTCCGAATTAACGAGGATAGTGGGAAATCGGAAACTTTTTAGCCCAATAAGGGAAATGATTTCGTGCCGCTTTCAGCACCAAGAAACAGGCGATGTTTGGCCGGTCAGGACTTCGCGGCCCCGGTGTCTGCGGCCTGCACTGGCCGTGGCTGCTTCCACAGCACCACCGCCAGGACGGCAGCCCACAGCAGGAACGCCCCGATGCTGATCCGTTCGCTGATCCCCAGCACCATGTTGGGTCCCGGGGCTGCCATGAACGCGATGATGCCGGCGGCCGCGGCGGCCACCAACGAGACGATGGAGTAGATCCGCATCCAGCCGTGGAAACCTGCGGCGACGAAGCACATGGCCGCGACCATGAGGGCGGGCTGGATGTTGGTGACAATGATGTGCGGGGGAATCGAGGACTCGTCGCCGAGCCGCAGCGGGAAGACCGCTCCCATGATGTTCCACAGCCCGTACGCGGTGAGCAGCCCGGCGCCGATCCGCAGTGCGCGGTTGCCGCGGACGGAGATCCAGGCGCCGGTCCCGAAGGCCGTGAACAGGACTGTGTAGAGCCAGGTGAACGGGGCAGTGACGCTGTAACCAGGGGAGCCGACGGCGAACAGTTCACTCACCATCTGTTCGGTGCGGCGGTAGCCGGCCCACTGGGACGCCGCGATGCCGTCGGTGAACACCACGTAGAGCAGCGATGACAGCGGCCCGGCGGCGAGGAGGCTGATGCGCAGGACGTCACTTCGGTGGCCTTCGAACGGCACGGCCCGCCTGCGTCCGGGGAGCCGCCCTCCTGCAACTGACATGATTCGAATGTCCTTCGAGCCCGCGCTCAAGCAAGCGGGTCAGCGCCGGTCACGCGGGCGAAAGCCCGACGCCTGACTGTTCCAGCGTCATCCCGGCCCTCCCGGATCGCTAGGGCCGAACGGCCTTGGCCCCATCGCGCGGCAGCGAGGGGGCAGGAATAGGGGAAGCCCCACCAGCAGTGCTGAAGGGGCTTCGACTGTTTGATTCCGTTATGACGAACATCATCTCCCGAACTTGCGGAAATCCTGGTGCTTCCTGCCTCGTCACCGGCAGACCACCGTGGACCAGTTCCACTGTGTGTTCCAGGGTTCCCTTGTTGTTCGTTCCCGTCCTTCTTTCGAAGAACGTATTAACAGTGTTACGCCTGCTTTTCCGATGCCGCAAGGGCCACATTTACCAGTGCCCGCGGCTTTCGTGAAGGGCTCCAGTGGTCCACTTCCGGGCCGCTCCGTGGGCGGTCATGCCAGGAGACATAAAAACCTGCAGGTACCTTCGCGATCTCGCTAAGAGAAGGCTCGGACATTCTCATGTCCTGAACAACCCGGCGTCATCTGATGGTTACCTGCAGGCGCTTTAATTCTAGGACCGGACCGGCCGCGCCAAACAGGGCTTAAGTCCTAATCCGCCAAACCTTCCACGGGCTGTCACCGGCAGGGAAGGGCTGGCGTCACCACGTGACGGTTCCCGCGGCCCCATCCACGGCGACCACCTGCCCGTCGCGCAGCCGGGTGGTGGCGTCCGCGACCCCCACCACGGCCGGGATGCCGTACTCCCGGGCCACCACCGCGCCGTGCGAGATGACGCCTGTACGACGGCGTCGGCTCCCACCACGTCCATGAACGAGTCCTGCTGCCCGGCGAAGCTGGCAAAGGGCAGGTGGCTGATGAACGCACCGCCACCGGCCCGCCGCCCATTGCGGCATACGCCTCGCGGAGGGCGGCATCAACCTCGAGCGGTACCGGTGCTGCCACCATCGCCTCGCGGGCTGACCATGCGAGCTGGTTCCGGTCTTCGTCCGGAAGTCCGCTGCCGCCGTCGTGCGTTTCCGCCTGGCCGGCCCTCCCCGCCTGGTCATGCCTGTCTGCCTGGCCAGGTTGTTCTGCGCCGTCAAGGCGGGCGGCGATGCCGTCCAGTTCGCTGGGCGCGGCCATCCGGTACGCAGCGGTGGTCAGGCAGAAACCGGACGAACCGGAAAACCGGCTGCCGCCAGCCGGCCCAGGTTGAGGCCTTTGCCGCCCACCATGTCCAGGGAAGCCCCGGCCAGGGAGCTGAGACCGGCAACGAGGTCTGTCCCGGCCCCGCCCCGTTCCTGTGTGGGAGTTGTGGAAGCCATGCCCCTAGCCGCTGCCCGCACCGTCTCCGGTGTCCTCCCACATCACGTCGAGGTTGTGGAAGATTACCGGCCCGTCGCAGAGTGCGGCCATCCTGGCAGCGAAGTCGGAGGTTTCCGGCCGGCCGGAATTCTCCATGGCGGAGTCGTAGGAATCGAACTCGGCGATGGTGAAGTAGTGGCCCGGGTGGTCCCTGTCCGCGGTGGCAACGATGCGGCGGAACGTGGGCGCCGTGCTTCCCCCGGTTCTGGAGGGGCGGCCCAGCTCTTCGATCTCCTTGATGCGGGAAGACGTGAATTCGATGATCTGCACAAACCCGGCCATGGCAACTCCTCGACGGCGGTGGACGCTGATGCGGGTCAGGCTAGCCCCGGCGGCGGCCGGCAGACAGGGGAGAAATGCCCTACTTTGGGCCCACTACAACGGGGGAGAACATTGGGTAGGCGGGCTTATTGACTGCCTGCAGCCGCCGGAATACTTTCAGCGGTGTCGGGGCCACCCGCCCCGTTGCAGGAAGGAAAAGACCATGCCGAAGTACATGTTTGAAGCAACGTATGTGGGCGACGGAATCAAGGGGCTCATGCAGGAAGGCGGCACCAAGCGGCGTGATGCCCTGACGGAGGCCCTGAAATCCGTTGGCGGGACGCTGGAAAGCTTCTACTACGCCTTTGGGTACTACGACGTCTTGGGCGTTTTCGAGGTGCCCGATGATGCCAGCGCCGCAGCACTGTCGCTGCTGATCAACTCGACGGGGAACGTCAATGTCCGCCTGAAGCCGCTCATGAGCGTGGAGGACATTGACGAAGCCGCCCGGAAGACGCCCGCATACCGCGCACCTGGGAAGTAGGGGAGCCAGGCACTTTGGTGAGCGGACCGCCGTCGTAAATTACGACGGCGGGCCGCTGGCTATGGGCGGGAGGGCGGACAGGCCGAAGGACGGACGCTGGCCGGACCGGTAGGAAGACGCAATGACGGGTTCGATTTGGTCCAGCACCGTGTGGTTGCCGGGAAGAACCACATGGGCCAGGAACTCCGATTCAAGGGTGGCTATGCCCGCCGTCGCTGCTCCGAGCTTGGCGTCGATGGCCAGAGCCAGTGCGTGCCAGGATTTGCGGTTCACACGTTCCAGCACCTTTGCGCTCGCGTCCCGGAGCGCGCTGTCGGCAATGTCCCCGCGGATCGCCAGGGCTCCCTCGGACTGCAGTAACTGCATGACAACCCGGAACTGCCTGCCGTCACCCTTGAATCCGACGGCGCCCAGGCTGCCCCGCTGGCTGAAGATGATCTCTGTTGCGCCGTAGTTCTCCAGCGACTGCCTGATGTGTTTCCGGGAGGCCTCGCTGCTGTAGGAGTCGCCCCGGGTGTAAGGACCCGTCATTATCTAACTATGCGCCCTTTGGCCGGGTGGTGATGACGAGTCCGGAAACTTCGTCGCGCCCTTCGATGGGTTCGCGGAGTTCATGAGGGATGCCTCTTCCATGCGGCAGCGGCTGATTCCGCTACGCGTGTCCACTCGGGGTAACAGGTAGGTGCTGTGTACGGCGCAATCGCAACAGATTTCGTGGGTATTCGTCCCGAAGCAGCCGAACAAGGCCAGCGGCAAAGATCGGATTGGGCAACGTCCAGACTCCCAGCGGGGTGATGACGATCAGGAAGATAATGGCGCCCATCAGGCCCAGCTGGGCCCGCCTGCCTCCGCTGAGGATCAGCAGCCCGATGGCCGTCTCGCCGGCTGCCGCCAGGATCCCCACGATTTGCGGTGCGGGGGCGACGAAAGTCTGGAACACCCAGGCGTAGAAGGGAACCAAGGCGTTGTCGGTCCCGAGCTTTACGAACTGGTCGGGGGCGGCGAAGCTCAGGACGACGTTGACGCCTATTGCCATGAGGATGAAGAAGACCCCGACGAAGACCCGCGCCGCGCGCGGCTTGATCAGGCAAAATACCAGGACCGCGGTGCAGAATATCGCCCAAGGGATCAACTGCTCCATGTAATCGGCCTCCAGGCTCCTGTGCGGGGGGACTTTCCCATATGCAGAAACATTCCTTCTTTAGAAGAATCACCACTCATGCACTGTGAACACAGGGCCGAATGTCACCGGGCGCTGAACTGCAACGTCCGGCCGGGAGCGCAGGTAGGATCGGAGCATTGCCGAGGGGGATCGGCGCCATTTTGGGGGAAATTTCATGACATCCAGCCCGTCACGCCTGCACGCCTCGCTGCTGCTTGCCGCCCGCCGGACGCTGCTGGCCGGTGCCGCCCTGGTGGTGGCCGCCGCCGTCGCTGCTGTCCCTGCCTCCGCCGGTGATACCCGGACGATTGCCGTCTCCGGCGACCCAGTGGCCGTTGCGTCCGGACCGGATGGAACCCTGTATGTCAGCGATTACCGGTACGACGGCGGCGTGAGCGTGTTCAAGCCGGGGGAGACCGTGCCGTCCCGCACCATTAGGACCGGGAACTCTCCCACCTCAGTCGCCGTGACGCCGAACGGGACGCTTTACGTTGCACAATACGACGGCGCGCAGTCCGGGATAGGGATGGTGGCCCCGGGCGCGGACGAAGTCTCCCTGGTCCTAAAGGTGGCCCCGGGAACGCACTGGCTGACGGTGGGGCCGGAGGGTTCGCTCTACGTGGTCAATCCGGACGAAAACTCGGTGTCCGTGGTGAAGCAGGGCGACGCCTGGGTGCAGCGGATTATCCAGGCCGGGCCATATCCGGTGCGGTTTGCCGTGGGCAGGGACGGGACGGCCTACGCCGCCAACGAGCTCGCCGGCACCGTTAGCGTGATTCCCGCGGGCGGGGCATGGCCCTCGCACACCGTCGATGTGGGAACGCAGGGCCATCCGCACGGCATTGCCGTGGCTCCGGACGGGACCGTCTACGTGGCCAACATCAAGACCAACGACGTTGCGGTGATCGATCCCGGCGGCACCACGGTGGCACGGCGGATTCCCGTGGGCGAGGCGCCGCAGGAGGTGCTGGCCGCTGCCGACGGGACGGTGTACGTGACCAACGGCCTGGGCGACTCGGTCTCGGTGATCCGCCCCGGCGCGGCTGCTCCGGAGACCATCGCGGTGGGCGACGATCCCGGGCGCCTTGCCGAACGGGCGGACGGGTCCGTGGTGGTGGTGAACAGGCACAGCAAATCGCTGACAGTGCTCGACGGCGGACCTGTTGCGTCCGCTGCGGCGCCCGCCCCGGGTGGGGGAGAGACGGCAGCAATGCCTGACGGCGGTGCACCCGATGAGTCGGTCGTTGCGCAGGCTTCCTTCGACGTGGCCCTTCCCGTGGTGGCTGCCTGAGCGGGAGGATTGCTCCTGGTCAGCGCCGCTTTCCTGATCGTGGTGCTGCGGCGCCGGAGGAAGGCTGACGGGGGTGGGGCGGATCAGGCCTGGGCGTTGGACTGATGCTCCGTGAGGCGTCGGGAATGATTTAGACGGCGAAGGCTCCGTCCCAAGGGACGGAGCCTTCGTTTGTCAGTTTGCCGGATCAGGCGTTCTGGTTCACGGATACCACGATCTTGCCCCGGGTATGGCCTTCCATGTTGGAGCGGAAGGCATCCGCGGCCTTTTCCAGCGGGAAGACCTCGGCAACCTCCACCCGGAGCTTGCCGCTGTCCGCCAGGTCAGCCAGTACCTGCAGGTCGGAACCCACGGGAGTGACCCACATCCACTGGCCGCCGTGTTCTTCCACGTCGCTGTCCGCGATGGAGGCGTGCCGGCCGCCTTCGGCCAGGACCGCCAGCGTGGCCTCGAGGTTGCCCCCGACGAAGTCGGCAACAACCTCCACACCGTCGGGACGCAGCGCGCGCACGCGGTCCGCGAGACCGTCGCCGTAGGCAACCGGTTCGGCGCCGAGGGAGCGGAGGAAAGCGTGGTTCTTCTCCGAGGCGGTGGCAATGACGCTGGCGCCCGTGGCCACTGCGATCTGGATGCCGAGGGAGCCCACACCGCCGGAGCCGCCGTGGATCAGGACAGTTTCCCCGGCCGTCAGGCCCAGCCGGTTGAGCACCTGGTAGGCGGTGAGCCCGGCCAGCGGCAGGCCGGCGGAGTCGTTCCATCCGAGCGTGGCGGGCTTCCTGGCCAGGACCCGCTCCGGCAGTGCGATGTACTCGGCGAAGCTGCCGCCGTGGACGTAGTCCTTGCGGCCGTAGGCGATAACCTCATCGCCGGGCTGGAACTGCCTTGCATCGATACCTACGGACTCCACAACGCCTGCCACGTCCCAGCCGGGGATGGCGGGGAACTGCAGGTCCATGACCGCGTCCAGTCCGCCGGCCATGATCTTCCAGTCCACCGGATTAACTGCTGCCGCCTTGACCTTGACCAGGACCATTCCGGGCCCGACCTTCGGCATCGGCTGGTCGCCGTATGCGAGGACGTCCGGGTTTCCGTATTCGCTGTAAGTGATTGCCTTCATGGTTGCGACAACTGCGTGGCGGCACTTCGCTATTCCGGATAGGGCTGGGGAGTGGCGTATCGCACGGGCAGGGCCGGCACCCCTGAAGGGTGTCGGCCAGGTCCACTTCAATGCTGTGGGCTGAACCCGCCTCCGCTCATCAGGGAATGGCACTTAGTGCTGCCCACACCTTGTTCCGGCGCCCCGCAAGATCCCGTTGCGTCGACAAGTCATCCTCCGGACTGACAGCCACGAACCGCGTTCCCGTTCCGGGCGCTGCCCGGACGGCCAAGTCCTTTGTCCTTCGGGCCCGCAGCTTCCCTGAAGATGTTTCTCCCCTACTTTAGCGTCGCGGACCAATTTCCGTCCGCCGTGATGGTGTAAACGCCAGGGGCCCAGACTACCGTCCCACTGTAGGGGCCTATCTCATTGACAAGCAGGTCGGCTCGGCTGCCGTAGGAGTGCACAGCGATATTCGAGGATCCGTCATGAGTGAAAACGGCAGCCTTAGCCGGGCCGGTGTAAACAAAGACGTCGTCGCCTGTGCCTGTCATTGGCGTTGAGCCGTCGAGCCTCCTCACGCTTTTCAGGGAAACGAGCTTTACTGTCCAAGCGCCATCGGCGGTGATCTTGAACGCTGTCGTCTCACCGTTGCGACTGCTGCCATCGAACAAAACGGTTCCACTGTAGTTGCCGATTTCGTTTACAAGCAGATCCGTAGACTCCAGTTTGGCGTCCAGCGTGTGCACTGCGAAATTGCTTCGTCCAGTGTGCTGGATGAAGGCGACTTCGGGCCCAGTGCTGTGCTTGGTGATGTTGAGAACGTCGTCCCCAACCCCGGAATACTCCTTGGGTGCAGCAGCAGCCTCTGCGGCAGCCTTTGCGGCCACCTCGTCGGCTGTCTTCTTTGCAGCTGCGTCAGCGGCCGCCTTTCTGGCGGCTTCTTTTTTATTCTTTTCGTCGCCGTAAGCTTCCGCCTGAGCAGGGCAGGCATTGATGATCTTCGTTCCGGCAGCCTTGAAGGGGTCGGCGTCAATGCTTACTTTGGTGGTCTCGGCTGTTCCGAAGTCGCTCAGGGTTTTTGCCATATCCATGATGAGCGGCTTCAACTCGTCATTTGCTGTGTCAGCTACGTACTCTAGGTCGCTGGCAAAGATTTTGGCTTTAGTCTGGTCGCTCTTAGTGACCGGATCGGGCAGATTGGTCAGAAAAGCCACTGCCCCAAACATGCGGCCTTCGTCGCCCTTGTCGAAGAGCTGATCGCATGTCTGGTTCGCAGTAAATACGGCCTTGGCGGTGGCGGATGCCGAGGCGCCCCCCGCGTCCGGCGATGCTCCGCCGCAGCCCGACAGAGTAACGGCGGCTGAAACAGCTACAACAGATAAAAGCTTGTTCAATTTGTCCCCATTTATTCGATGAAATACTGCCGAATTGTACGCGATGACAACGCATGTGACGTGCAGGGGCACGTTACGATCCGGTATGGAATTCTCAGTCCCGAGTTTCCGCTGAACTCAGCCGTGTGAGAGTGCGGCCAGTATGATTTCCGTAATTTTGCACCGTGAGGGCGCCCGAAGGATGGGCGCTCAGCGGCGCAAGGAAACCGTCAAGAGGGTTGTGAGCATCAACTCCGCTGCTCCTGATAACTATGGCTGGCATAACTCACGGAGATTTTGGTCAAACAAAAGAACGTCGAGGTAGCTGTCTACCTCGACGTTCCTGTGGATACACTTGCTACTTTGCGCTGGAGTTTCCGGAGCAGGAAGCCATGGCAGCCGTGCCAGAGCCGCTGTTCTTGGAGACGCTGGCGCCATCAACCAGAATCTCGCAGGTAACAGATGTGGCAGCGCTGAAGTCGCCAGTGACACTGAGCGTGCTGAAGCTGATGCCCTTCGCCGTCACGTCCTTCTTCCAGTTGGCGGCAATGTCCTCGTTTGAAGATCCTTCACCATTCCAGTAGGTGACCTTGGCAGGGCCCGTAGTGGTCACGACGTACTCGATCTTGTGTTCCTTGTTTAGTGCATCATTAACCCCGTTGGCTGCTGCAGCGACCATCGATGTGACAATTATGGCAATGATGACGGCGACCGCACCCAGGACAAGGCCAGCGATGGAAGTGCCCTTTTTAGTGAATTTCCGGGTCAGGCCAATGCCACCAAAGATGATTGCAAGCGGGCCAAGAATGAATGCAACGGTTCCCAGAATAGGAATGATTGCGAAAACGACGGCGACAATGCCGAGAACCAGGGCCGTGGTGCCGAATCCGTTACCCTTCTGCGGCTGGAAGTTGCCCTGCGCGGAAGAACCTTGGGCAAGGGGAGGGGAGTAGGGTTCACTCATGACTGTCCTTTGTGTGATGCGATCTAGATAACGCCGCTGTCAACCAGTTCAGGTGGAGTGACAAGTTAGGCTCGTTCCCCCCAAGCAACGGCGAACTCAGTGTATGTAATTTTTGAACACATGACCATGCTCATTTTCAAACGTGCTGAATTGTGTCGACTCGGTTATTGATGATGACGTGCGAAGAACAGATTTTGATTGAATCCTGTGGGAAACCTGCGCCAAAGCTTCCCTGGCGGTGGAAGGAAAGGGGATATGCTCTCCGAACGGGTTGGGACGGAGTTCATCCCGGTGTTTTGCAGGGGGGAGCTTTGAAAGTCTACAACTCGCCGGAAAACTGGCCTTCGCCGCCAGTTGGCTGGCAGCCTCACGAGGGCTGGCATCCCGATCCTGCATGGGGTCCCCCTCCTCCGGGACATGAATTCTGGATTGAAGTTCCCGAGATGGCTTATTCTCCAGAACCAGGCGGTAAGGCGCTTACAACCACAGCATTTGTATTGGGGGCTGTGGCAATTGTCGTGTGTTGGATCCCCATTCTGAACATCCTCGGGTTCCTCCTAGGACTTAGCGCGGTGGTCATGGCGATCGTTGTCTTGGCGACAAAACGACGTACTGAACTCTCGGTGCAAGGCATGACTATCGCCGCACTCGTTATGGGAGGAGCATCGCTAATCGGCGTTATCGCATTTCAGGCGACCTACACTTCAGCCTCGAACGAACGGCACGCCGCAAGTTCTGCATCAGCTGTTTCGCAGTCGGCCACGCCTTCGACTAATTCGACTCAGCCAGCAACTAGCACCCCGGAACCAGTCGTGGCGGTTGACGGATCAGCTGAAAAGCCACATGCCCTCGGCGCTGCAGCCATTGTCGGAAACGAATATCAAGTTCAAGTCGTCAACGTAAAGCTTGACGCGACCCAAGAGGTAGTCGCCAACAACATGTTCAACCGGCCTCCCAAGGGCAGGTACATCCTCGTCGGTCTAGCGGTGACCTACGCAGGGGCTAAAGAGGGAAATCCCTGGGTTGATTTGTCGCCGACGTTTGTAGGCACAGATGCGAGGCAATACGATGCCAGCGCGTGCGGCGCGTCTCTGGAGAATGGAGCCATGAATGTACCGACCCTCGAAAAGGGCGGCCAGGCAAACTATCAGGTTTGCATGGACGTGCCCACCGGGGCGATCGAGGGTGGCAAGATCTTCGTCCAGAAGACCTTTTCCACGAACAGCAAGTCCAGAGTCTACTGGGGACTGAGATAGCACCGTGATGGGGGACCAATGACCGAGAACATACCGCCAGTTCCGCCAGCTCCAAGGCCAGGCCCGAGCTACCCTTCGCATGCGCCCTACGGCCCCACTCGTGGCAACGAGCCGGCATACGGGACGCCGCAGCCTTTCAACCAGTCGCCGCCGGTTCTTCATGACAACCAGTCCCAATATTCGCATCCACAGTACGGCCAAGCGCCACTTCAGTATGCGTCGCAGTGGTACCAGGCGGCACCGGAGAGCAAGTCCTCGGGCTTACGGGTCGCCGCCGGCATAGTCGGCATCGTGCTCGGCGCCTTCCTGCTGTTCGCGTCCATCGCGGGGTTCGGCTCCAACGCGATTGCTGGCTTCCTCCTGCTGGTGGCCGCGCTGGGCAACGTCACGACCGGAATCGTGCTGTTGGCCAGTCAGCGCAGCCGGACGCGTGGTGTGCCGATCACGACTATTACCTTCGCGGGATTCGCCCTGCTGGTGTCTCTTCTGGCGGTGCCCTTTCTCGGCGGGGCTGTGCTCTTCTTCGGCGTGCTCCTGGCGGCTCCGGTCGTAATTCTCCTGAGCCTTGGACTTGCACGGGAGAAGAACGGCGCATAATCCGCGTGCGTAGGAAGACCCCAGCCGCATGGTCCGGGCCTTCGCCGTTTCGCCATGGCCGAGCAATGGCAGGTTCACTGTTCGGTCAGCCCATTCCTGATCGCGAACAACGTGGCACCCACCCGGTTGGTGGCACCGATCTTGGTGTAAATGTGCTCCACATGGTTGCGGACGGTCTTCCGGGAAAGGAAGAGGGTGCCGGCGATCTGGGCCGGAGTCAGGCCGCGGCAGAGCATGCCGAGGATCTCCACTTCCCGCGGCGTGAGCCCACCCGCCGCGGCATGCGCACGGCGGGGCTGCTGGCCGGCCGCGACGAGTACGGCCTCCACGGCTCCGGCGGCCAGCCTCCCGGCCGAAACCTCCTGCCGCAGCCTTGCCGCTGCATCGGCCGGAGTGAGCGCTGGCCGGTGCGGGCGTGGCTCCACGGAGGCATGGTAGGAGTCCGCAGCCGCCAGGATCCGCTGCTTGATCCCCAGCTCGGCTCCGCCAATCCCGCGCGGATAACCGGACCCGTCGAGCCGCTCATGGTGTGAGCCGGTCATGGCCGCCTCGCCCTTCAGGCCGGGGACGCGGCTGAGGATCCGTTCGCCCAGGTACGGATGCATGCGGATGCGTTCGTGCTCCAGCGCGGAGAGGGGCTCCTTCTTGTCCCACACCTGGTTGGATACCCCTAAGCGGCCCAGGTCGTGCACCCATCCTGCACGGCGGAGCTCCACGACGTCGTCCGGGGGCAGCCCGTGTTCCTCGCCGGCGGCGGCCGCCAGCGCCGCCACCGCGCGGGAGTGTCCGGCCGTGTAGGGGGATTTGAGGTCTGCGAAGTCGCCGATGGCGCGCAGCACCGTGTCCAGCTGGCTGCCGGACAGGGGAGCGTCAGTGGGAGCCAGGTCAAGGGCGGCCTGCCAGCAGTCGACGTCGAGGAGCCCGTCGGTGAGGGCCTCGGCGTGGTCGATGAACAGATCGGCCAGTGCGGGATCGAACTGGCTGCCTCGGCGTGCCCGCACCATCGCCACCGCGCCGGCCACGCCTTCAGTCCGCAGGAAGACCTCGGCGGTGTCGGCCAGGTGCATGATCCGCATTTCCAGCGGGATCTCCTGCCCCGAGACTCCCTCCGGCAGGCCCTTGCCGTCCCACCGCTCAAAGGTGTGGGTGAGCAGTCCTGCCACGCCGTCGTCGAGCCCTACACTGCTGGCCAGCACACCGGCGGAGACGCAGTGCGAGGCAATCATGGTGCGTACCGCTCCGCTGCCTGTCGCGGCGAAACGCGTCCAGCGGGCGACGCGGGCCAGCGGCGGGAGGCCGGCGCCGGCGTGGCTGAACATGCCGGCGTACATTGGCAGGCCGTGCTGGTCGCGGCGGTAGTAGTCGGCGCGGAAGCCGATATCGTCCGTGAACAGCGCGGCGAGTTCAAAGGAATCCGCGTGGCAGCCGATCCAGGCCAGCTGGTTGGCGTAGTAGATCCTGCCCTGGCCCGCCTCGTCCACGCCCGCAGCGCCGGCGATCCGCAGCGCCAGCAGGGACGCACGCAGCATGTGCTCCATCGGCTGCCCCAGCCCCAGGTCGATGGCGAGCGACAGCGCGGCCAGGACTTCGCTGCGCCGGGGCGCAGCCGGTGACTGCATCACACCTGCCATTCTAGGAAGCCGCCAGCCTGGGCAGTAGGGACCGCGCGCCGTCGGGCGTTATGCCGCCTGGCTTCTCCCGGTCCGTCCCTGGACAGCGCCTGGTCCGGCGGGATGGGCGGTGGAGGGGAACCTGACGCCCACCTGCGCTCCGAACAGTCCATGCTGCGGAAGCCAGAAGTCCGCCAGATGGTCCTGGACCGGCAGTGGGCCGGGCCGTCCCGCGTCCTCACCCTGAATAGTGGCCTCGGAATCCGTCACGAGCCACAGCTGCCGCGGCTGGGCCTGGAACGTCTGGCCGTTAGGCACCACACCCGAGACTTTCATCCTGCCCGCACCGAGCAGTGGACCGGCGAATGCCCCCATGGCCCGGAGCACCAGCTCGTTCCGCCACAGGCTTTCCGGCATCCGCACGGCCATGGCGGTCAGCATCGTGGTGGCCGCGGAGGTGCCCAGCTGCAGGTGCCAGTCGAGGACTCCCGGCGCCGTAATCAGCGCGGTGAAGGGCCCGCTCCACTGGATGTCGACGTCGGTCTCCACCGTATGGTGGACGGTCGCCCCGAAGTAGCGGGCGCAGCTGAACTCCGGTGCGGTGTTGGCGTAGATGGTCCACTCGCCGCCGGGTGTGCGGTGCCAGACGGAGCGGTAGCCGGGGCCAACGGAGCTCACCGGGAAATCCCGGAACGCCAGGTAGTGGCCGCTGGTGAAAGGCAGCCCCAGGACGGCGTAGCCGGCGAAGTGCTCCGCTGGGTCCTCGGGAAGGTCGGCAACGTTCGGTGTTGCCTCTGCTGATGACTGCGGCTGGTAGATGGTCATGGCCGCCTCCTTTTCTCTATGAGGCGAGACTAGGAGCGGGCCGCAGCAGGGGCATGGGGCAGTTGCCCCATTTAGCATCGGCTTTTACGCGGCGTCGATGGCGTCGAGCCACTCCTGGAACGTCTGGCGCCCGACGGCGGAACCCGGCGCCGGGATCAGCCCGCCGTTGCGCATTGCCTTGCCCATGGGGCCCGGCACCCGGAGCGGAACGATCAGGTTTTTCTGCTGCGTCTTGGCCAGGTAGGCCGCCACCAGGCCTTTCAGGTGTTCGGTCCGCGGGCCGCCGAGGTCCGGTAGCCGTCCCTTCGGCCCGGACTCGGCCGCATCCACCAGGGCCGCGGCCACCTCCTTTGCCGCCACCGGCTGGGTGACCATCGTGGGCACGAAGACCAGCGGGCCCACTGAGGCGGCCTTGATGGACATCGGCACGAACTCGTGGAACTGGGTGGACCGGAGGAGGGTCCAGGGAATGCCGCCGTGCCTCACTTCGTCCTCCTGCACCAGCTTACCGGCGTACAGTCCCGAATTGGCTTTATCGATGCCCACAATGGACAGCACCACATGCTGCTTCACGCCGGCCTTCTTCCCGGCCGCCAGCAGGTTCTGGGTGGCGTTGGTGAAGTAATCCACGGCCTTCTTGGTGGACATGGTTTGGATGCCGGAGACGTCGATGACTGTTTCGACATTCTGGAGCGCCTGGTCGAGGCCGCGTCCGTTGACCAGGTCCACCCCCTCCGCGCGGCTCAGGCTCATCACGTGGTGCCCCCGCTCCTTGGCGATGGCCACAACGTGGCGGCCCACGGTACCGGTTCCCCCTGCAACGGCAATCCTCATGGAGGAAATCCTATGCCGGTTCCCATAGCAAAACTGCAAATGTATGCGTTGGCGTAAAATGAGGGCGAATGCAAGAAGCCCCTGCTCGTACGCTGGCAGGGGCTTCTTAATCAGTGAGAGTGGCTTGGCTACGCACCGGGCCGTAGCTTCTTCAAGATGCCTTTGCGCCGCAGCCGGCTGGGCGCTGTGACCTTGCGGCGATTCTCCGCCGCTTGCTGTGCCTCGAAGAGTCTTGCGAGCTCCTTGATGTCGGAATCAACGCGCTTGGCCAGGGGCTTATTGATGAGGTTTACCGATGTAACCGTCATATCTGCTCCTCCTTCTAGGTTGATGCAAAGCTACATGAAGCATAGGACATTCTGAGGGGCACGTTCACTGACCCGCCGCGGAAGAACCAACCGAATCGAGTTTTGACTCTGTGCCAGTTGCTTCAAAAGGACCTGCCTGACGGGCCCGCAGCTTCACAAGGCTGTCTCCGAGTTCCTTGAGTTGGTTGGTTTCGAGGGCTAGAGAAAGCGTTGTAGCCATGATTCTCGCTGCCACTAGCACCGCCATACGGTCTGTTTCTGTTAGGTCTTCGCTGTTCGGGGCGTTCAGTGACAGCATCCCGAATTGAACGCCGTGTGCTTTTACCGGGACTGAGATAAAGGACTTGTATTTTTTCTGATCCCAGTCTGCCCAGTCCTTCCTGTCCTCGTCGGTCGAGCGGACTATGGGGGCGTTGACGTCTTCACCGTCCATAATTCCCCAAACGGAGTGACTTCGGTCTTTACTCTCTTCCCAGATTGTCGTTGATTCTTCCACCCGGCCGTGGCTAACCGGTTCGCCCAAGATGCGCCCCTCCTCGGTGATGATCAAGGTGTAGTACGTCGCCCGAGTCTGTGCCGCGTTGGAGAGACCATGCGTGGCCGTGACGAGAACTGTTCGAAGATCCCTCAGCTGAGTCTTCCTTTTCCCAGGAGTTTCGTGGGCAATATCGGCGCCCCTGTTTGCAATCAATAGGAGACTCGAAATCGAATGCTGGTAGGTCTGCTGTGCCTTCCGGGCCTCTTCGGCAAGGGCGGCCGTAGATTCCTTCTTAGCCTGCCAGTCGGCTACTTTGTCGGCCGCGGCCAACACAGGAATGAGTATCAAGCTGACCACTCTAACGACGATAGTTCCCTGCAACGGCTGGCCGTTGGCGTCCACTATCGTCGGATAATACGGAAGGAAGGTGAGGGCGCTTACGAGCGAGGCGAGAAGCGTCCCCAAAATAAAGACATGATGCTCGCGTAGTTCTAGCAGCAGTCCAAAAAACTTCTCCCTAACGGGATGCTCTCCAGGGGTTGATGTTTCACTCACTCACGAAGTATGTCAGAACCTTTTTGTTCCGCCGTATTCCGGAGGCGCTTGAAGACTTTTGTGGTAGGCGAGGAGCGGGGTTTGGTCCCCGCGCGGCGGCTTCGGTTGCGGATGGCGCGCCAATTAATTTCGGTGCATGCAGAACATGTATTTGGGGGAGCGCGAGATCGTAGCGCGTAGGGCGCGACCTTCTTTTTTTGGAGCGAGCGACCTACATCCCTCTAAGGTCGATAGACCGTCTGTGGACGGACAAAGGTTTTCAGAGAGGTCCGGAGGATCCGTTTACTCTTGAAACGAGCGACCGGCGCAGGCGCTTGGGGCAGTACGCGATGCCTTCGACTAAACAGATCACGGGCAGGTTCGGCGTGCGTTGCGCGTCTTCGGGAGGCGGCGGAGGGACTCGCAGAGGACAATCTCGGTGATGCAGAAATGGAGCTCCTTCAGCGTTCGGACGGTTCGGACACCGGGGCAAGGGCCTGCCGATTGGACGCGGCCGGTCTGGCGGATCGAGTCCTCGACGATGCGGAGGTTGTCGATCGTCTCCGCCGTTGGGAGGAGAGCGGCCTCCGGGATGCTTAGGTCTTATTGTTCGACGGCGGAGCCGTAAAGGACTGCGCCGGGCTCTCCCAGGTGTGGCCGACGGCGGGGCGTTCTGTTCAGCATGCGTGAGGGCCTTTCATGAGCGTAGGGGAAGTAGGGGCGTTGTGGTGCCGAAAACACGGAGACATGCACACCGGGAGACGTTATGCCGATTCGGGACAGCTTTGGGGGGAGGGAGGTGTACCTCGGCGGGATATTCTTGAGCCATTGAATTAATTAAGGGGACGTGGTGACAGACCTAATAACCGTGATCGGTCTTATCGCGTCTATTGCATCGCTGGTGCTGGCGGTCGTAGCAATTTGGCTCGCGGTAGTTTTCTATCGGCTATCTAGAGACGAGTCGGAGTCGTCCGCTCAGAATGCGCAAGAAATATCCACCAGCATTAGCAGGCTGGAAAAAGTCTTTGACGGGTTGTACAGCGATACCTTCACCATCATGAAGGACACGGTAACTGACATGCGGCAGCACATCTGGCGCAAAGGCGACTCGACGGAGATTTCGGCCGAGGCCGCAAGCCCTCAAGACGACGATAACGGTCAGTCTGAACCGGTCCTCCAAAAGCTGGAAGAATTCAGCGCTCAACTTGGCATCGCTGACGACAAGATCGAAGCGTTGCGGAAATTGCTCACTCCAGTTGTCGAAGAGTCAACAGAGAAACACCTGGTTGATTCCCATGAGGACACCAAGCAGCGTGTCCTCCAATTGCTGTTAAGTAGGGGGCCGCACCGTCCGGTACAGCTTATGCAGCTGGTCAATTGGATACGCCCGGATGATGAGTCTCCGGACGACATAGTCCGCTCCGTCAGGCACCGAGAAGTATCTAATGCTGTTTTCAGCCTTCGTGAAGAGGGCAAAGTGACCTGGGATGGAGATTCTCATGTGCTGTCATCCAATTCTCGGGTACGCGTGTTGCGCCGCGACGGGAAGCCGCAAGTGAGCAGCGAAGGGTGAACGTCAGCGGCTTGACTTTCAGCGCTGCACCTTGGGGGAGGGATGCCGGCCAGTTGGTCAGTGAGGCGCGCAGTGAGACCGCTTCAGAGCGGTCGAGGGGCGGCACCGTCGTTCCGCCGTCGCCTGGCGCACTGCGGAAGGCGTCGACCCTGCACTCGGCAAAAACTGGACCCCTCGCCGAGTCTGGGATTTCTTGCTCAATTCACATATACGGGAAGTATCAAGCGCCTCAAGACGCTCGAATATGACGTGGTGATGCCGTCTATCGACGGCGCCCTCGCCCAGGAAGTCGCCGCAATCCTCAACGATTCCTCCCGGCGTACGTCGCCAGGGCCGAGAGCCGAAGCACCTGCTTTCCAGCCTGAGTAACTGCGGTGTCTGCGGTGCCCCGATCTTCTACATCCGGACGTACCTCTGCCGCGTCTCGGCTGGACATACCTATTTCAATAAGGACCAGTTGGAGGCCCGCTCCGCGACGAGATCGTCAAGACTTTAGTCTCCGTCGTTCGCCGTCCGCCGTCGTTTGGTCGATCTCGCCGTCGACGGTACGGATCTTGGCCAGTGACGAATGTTGCGACTAGATCGCGAGCGGTGTGGAGGAGTCCAGGTCGACAGCGACGACGAGGTCGGCGGCGCCGCGAGTAAGGTCGGAAAGCATTGCCGCCAACGCGGTGCCGTCACCGCGGTGCTTGGCGGCACTGGTCTCGTTGTCGACGTACTCTCGCGCCACGGTCCAGCCCTTGGCAGAAACGAGTGAACGGGACGGGGAAATTTGGCGCTTCACGCCTTCCGGCACAGTCTTCACACTGCCGGACGTAGATAGCAGCGGTTGTGTAAACGAGACAGATACATACATTACTTTTCTGCCATAAGAAACGGTTGCGGGCCCTCCGTTCCCAATGGATATTACCCCGCCACCACTGCCTTCGCCGCCCTCGTCGCGTTCATCCATTCAGTCAGCCACGGCGCCCGCACGCTGGAGGTGATCCGGCAGTCCGCAACAAAGGTTCCGCGAGCGCCGGCGGCGATCCATTCCTGCAGCGCGGACAGGTCATCAAGCGAGCGAATGACAGCCGACTCAGCTCCCAAAGCCCGCGCAACGCCGCTGAAATCAACCTCGGGGATCAGCATGGGCTTCTCGGTCAGGCCCTGCGAGCCGTATTGGTGGATCTCGGCCCCGTAGGCGGCGTCGTTGTAGATCACCACAATCGCGCTGCGGGCCGTACCGATCAGGGACTCGAGGTCGGGCAGGCCCATCAGGAAACCGCCGTCGCCCGAAGCCAGCACCAGGGTGCGGCCGTCCTCCACTGCGCGGGCGGCCCCGACGGCGCTCGCCAAGCCCAGCCCGATCGTCTGGTAGGCGGTCCCCACCATCACCAGGTCCTGCGGCCGCGGGATGTTCCAGTACATGGGCGCCCAGCCGATGAAGTGGCCGCCGTCCTGGACCACGGTGCGGCGCTCCGGCAGCACGGCGTCAAGGGCGGTGGCGAGGGCGCGCGGGTCCAGGCGCCCGTCCACAGTCACGTCCGAACCGGGGTCGTGCCCCGGTCCGGCAGCCAGGCGCTTCGAGGCTTCGGCGCGCCAACCAGCCGCAGCGGCCTCGCCGTCGAGCAGCGACAACAGCCGTGAAGCAGCGGCCTTCGCATCAGCCTGAACGAACAGGTCCACCCGTGGATTCGTCGGCTCCACCGCGGTGTCGATCTGGATAACGGTGCTGTCCGGGCCCAGCAGGTGCCCGAACCGCATGGTGAACGGGCTCAGGCTGGCCCCGGCCACCAGGACCACGTCGGCCTCGCCCATAAGTCCGGCCGCGGTGTCGGTGCCGAAACCGCCGGCGACGCCCAGGTACCCCTCGCCATTGAGGAGGTT
Organism: Arthrobacter sp. FW306-07-I; assembly: GCF_021800405.1. NCBI lineage: Bacteria > Bacillati > Actinomycetota > Actinomycetes > Micrococcales > Micrococcaceae > Arthrobacter > Arthrobacter sp. FW306-07-I. Next base: position 1,098,315 of record NZ_CP084550.1, read on the forward strand.
GAGCGCGAGGGCGGTTCCGGCGGTCAGTGCGCCGAGCCGGTCGGCGAGTTCGCGGAGTTCCGGGCCGGCTCCGGCGAGGTGCGCACCGCGGCCGGCCAGGATCAGCGGGCGCCTGGCACCGGCGAGCAGGCGGGCCACCCGCGCAAGGTCCGTGCCGCCGTCGTCCGTCCCCTCCAAAGCGGACGGCTCGGGAAGGTCCTCGTCCCTGGCCTCGACCGCCGCGAGGTCGTAGGGGATGGCAAGGACGACGGCGGTGCGCCGGGTGAGTGCGTACTCCACCGCCTGCCGGGTGACGGCGCCCGCGGCGTCGCGGGTGACGGTGAAGGTGGCCGCGCCGAGTCCGGCAGCGATGGCCGCCTGGTCCACGTCCCAGGGCCGGGCGCCGCCGGTGGGCGCGTCGCCAGTGACCAGCACGACGGGGATCTGCGCCTGGACCGCCTCGGCGAGGGCGGTGAGCGCATTGGTGTAGCCGGGGCCGTAGGTGGTGGTGCCCGCGGCGAGCCGTCCCGAGGCCCGGTAGTAGGCGTCGGCCGCGGCGATGGCGGCGCCCTCATGCCGGACCGGGGTGAAGCGGAGGCCGTGCTTCTCGGCGGCGTCCAGGAAGTAGACGTTGCCGTTGCCCATGACGCCGAAGACGTCGCTGACATAGCTGCTGAGAACCTGTGCCACGCGGCCGGAGACGGTAATTGAAGTCATGCAGGAATCCTGTGACCCAGACCTTAGAATCGGCAAGAGGCAAGAGTTCGGCTGGGACTTTTGGCAGCAGAAGCGGGAAGGAGTGACAAAACGCCCACCTGTGGCGCGCATCACCGTGCCGAAGTGGGCCGACGGCTGACAGAGGACGATTCTGGGCTCGCGGAACCCGGTGCTAACGCCGGTCGAAGCCGTGTCCATGCTGGAACCCGGATCGGCAGCTCCGGGTTCTAAAGCGTCAGAGTGACCTTCCAGAATCGAACAGCGAAGCGGTATTCTGCAGAATGGCTGTTTGGATTATTGCCTCTGATTACGCCACCTACAGGAGCTTGGATGCCTTTCGAGCCCTTGAAGAAGTGAACTGGAGCGAGGCGCCCAACGCGCACATCGCTCCTGGCGACGTCGTTTACCTCTACATCACAAGACCGATCTCGGCGATCGGTGTCAAGTGCTGCGTGACTTCAGTCGGCCTTCCGGAACCGGAAATTGACGACAGTGAGTTTTGGGTAGATGAGCAAAGGTTGCTCGAGCGTATGAACGGTCGCACGTGGATGCGACTCAAAAGGGTGGCTGTTTTTAGTGATGAGCAGCGCGCCCTTCTGAAGGGGGCGGTGCTGGAGAGATATGGATTGCGTGGCGGGTTTGTGCAAAGTCGACAGCGTGCCACAGTTGAGCTGCTCGACTACATCGAGTCGGTCGAGCACGGAGGAATGCTTGTCGGCGATGACGCTGTTGCTGAATCGGCCGACTTCGATCCGGACCAAGTCGCGCAATTTAGTGGTCAGATAGCGCGAGACGATTATGGCGTGCCCGACCAGACCGCCAACGCCAAGACACGTGGCAGTGCGCAACGTGCATTCGCCGATACGGTTAAAAGCAATTACAACGGCCAATGCGCTATCACTGGCATTTCGACCCGTGAGTTTCTCGTCGCATCGCATATCGTGCCCTGGAGTGAAGCGCCAGAGATCAGGCTCGATCCAAGAAACGGGATCTGCTTATCCACCCTCGTAGATCGCGCGTTCGATGCGGGATTTCTTCAGATCGGAACGGATTACGTTGTTCGAATTGACTGGACGAAGATTGTTGGTGACGCGGTGTTAGGGGACGCATTGAAGGCATTTGATGGACGGCGTTTGACGATGCCAGAGCGACACGGACCACACCCGGAATACCTTTGGCGACGCCTTCAATTGAGTCCAACGCGGGCCCTCTGAACGTTGGGTGTACATCTCTCAACTATGGCCACTCGTGCCTGGGGTGCCTTTACCCAACTGTTGCGGATGCGCCCAAAGTAGACGATGTATGACAAGGGTCGGCTCCACGGTTGTGTGCCAGCGATGGTCCAGGTACTTCACCCGCAACTCACTCTGACGCTTGGACCGAAGGACGCGCTTCCTCCTTCGACAGCCGGCTGATCAGCCCGTCGTACCGGGGCGGCATGAGTTCCAGGATGGAGATGGCCGTGCTGGTCCGCTCGATTCCCTCGATCTCCAGGATCTCGTTGGTGATGCGGTAGAGGTCGGCGGTGCCGCGGGCCACCACCTTGGCCATGAGGTCCGCGTCGCCGGTGGTGGCGTGCACCTCGATGACCTCCGGGATCGCGGCGAGCCCGTTCTCCACCGAGCCGGTCCGCGTCTGGCTGATGGACAGCGAGAGGAAGGCCATCAGTTCGTACCCCAGCGCGGCTGGGTCCAGCCTGCGGCTGAACGAGCGGAGCGCGCCGCTGCGCTCCAGCCGCGCCAGCCGGGCGTGGACGGTGTTGCGGGCGACGCCGAGCGTCCGGGAGAGTGCCAGGGCGCTGGCTTCGGGGTCCTTGTCCAGGGCAAGGATGATCCTGCCGTCGAGGGAATCGAGAGTGCGAGAGTTCGCGATGGTCATATTTTCACCAGAGGTACTAGAAGTTGAGCAGAAGTCCCAAGCATCGGAGCCTACCTTGCATTGTGGTCCGGGTCACTTCCATGATCGGACTTCATGACCAGTGATCAGCTTGTTGCCGCTCCCGAAACTGCGTTGCCCACCCTGCGTGGCGCAGTGGCAGGCCTTCCGTCCTACGTGCCGGGCCGGCGCGGCGCCGGCGCGGACATCGCCGCCCTCGCCAGCAACGAAAGCCACTACGACCCCCTGCCCGCCGCCATTGCTGCGGTGACCGAAGCAGCCGGCAGGATGAACCGCTACCCGGACATGGCCGCCGTCGAACTCCGCGAACGCCTCGCCAGGCTCCTGGGCGTCACCGCCGACGAGGTGGCGGTGGGGCCCGGCAGCGTGGGCGTCCTGCAGCAGATCATCACCGGACTGTGCGACGCCGGGGACGAGGTGGTCTTCGCGTGGCGTTCCTTCGAGGCCTACCCCATCCTGGTGGAGCTGGCAGGCGCCCGGCCGGTCCGCGTCCCGCTGGACGAGGCCGAGGGCCACGACCTGGACGCCATGGCCACCGCCGTCACCGACCGCACCAAAGTCATCCTGCTCTGCACACCCAACAACCCCACCGGCGTGCCGATCAGCCACGACCGACTCGAGTCCTTCCTGCAGTCCGTCCGTTCGGACGTCCTGGTGGTGATTGACGAGGCGTACGTGGAGTACGCCGACGCGGGCCCTGACTCTCTGGCGCTCTACCGCCGGTACCCGAACGTTTGCATCCTGCGCACCTTCTCCAAGGCCTACGGGCTCGCCGGCCTCCGCGTGGGCTACGCCCTGGCGGCGCCGGCAATCGCTGAGGGGCTGCGCCGCACCGCCCTTCCCTTCGGCGTGAGCGCGCTGGCCCAGAAGGCGGCCATCGCGTCGCTGGATGCGGGGGAGGAGATGGAAGCGCGGGCTTCGGCGGTGAAGCAGGAGCGTGCCCGGATGGCCGCGGAGTTGGCAGCCCAAGGCTGGAAGCCGCAGCCGAGCCAGGGCAATTTCCTGTGGATCCGTGCCGACGGCGAGCTCCTGGCCACGCTGGTGGACGCGTTCGATGCCGCGGGCGTCCTGGTCCGGGCCTATCAGGGCGACGGCGTGCGGATCACCGTTGCCGACCCTGCCTCCAACAACCGCGTGCTCCGGCTTCTCGAAGCCCACGCCGCCTGAAGTTTTATCCCCAACAGTTCCACCTACAACTAAGAGGAATCACCATGGAACAACAGACAAAGATGTCTGCCCGCCCACTCGGCGCGGCCCTCAAGCCCCGCCAGCTCACCATGATGGGCCTGGGAAGCGCCATCGGCGCGGGCCTGTTCATCGGCTCCGGTGCGGGCATCCAGGCCGCCGGCCCGGCGGTGCTGATCTCCTACCTCGTGGCCGGCACGCTGATCATCCTGGTGATGTGGGCCCTCGGTGAGATGGCAGCCGCCAACCCCGACAGCGGCGCCTTCTCCGTCTACACCGCCAAAGCGTACGGGCCGGTGGCTGGCGCCACGGTCGGCTGGCTCTGGTGGCTGCAGCTGGTGGTGGTCATCGCGGCCGAGGCGCTCGGTGCGGCAGGCCTGCTGGCCACCATCTTCCCGGCGCTGCCGGTGTGGCTGATGGCCTTGGTGTTCATTGTGGTGCTCACCGCCGTGAACCTGACCAGCGTGAAGAATTTCGGTGAGTTCGAGTTCTGGTTTGCACTGCTGAAGGTGGCGGCGATCGTTGGTTTCCTGCTGGTGGGTGCCGCCCTGCTGGTCGGCTGGTTGCCGGGCGTGCAGTCGCCGGGCCTGACCAACTTCACCGGTGCCGGTTTCGCGCGAAGTGGTTTCGCCGGGATCGCCACGGCGCTGTTCGTGGTGGCGTTTGCGTTCGGCGGCACCGAGATTGTGTCCGTGGCGGCAGCCGAGACGGCTGAGCCGGCCCGCAGCGTGAAGAAGGCAGTCCGGACGGTGCTGTGGCGGATCCTGGTGTTTTACATCGGTGCCATCTTCGTGATCGCGGCCGTGGTTCCGGTGGGTTCGGCGGGGCTGAAGAGTCCGTTTGCCGCTGTATTGGAGGCTGCCGGCATGCCCGGCGCGGCGACTGCCATCACGCTGGTAGCTGTTGCGGCTCTGCTGTCCGCGCTCAACGCCAACCTTTACGGAGCGTCCCGGATGGCCTACTCGCTTGCCGAGCGCGGTGAAGCACCGCGTTGGCTCGCTTCGGTTTCGAAGGCACGGGTTCCCGTTGTTGCAGTTCTGGCCAGCGTTGCCTTCGGCATTGTCACGGTGGTGCTGGAGCTGGCCTTCCCGGAGAAGGTCCTTCCCGTCTTGCTCAACATCGTCGGCTCCACCTGCCTGCTGGTGTGGACATCGGCGCTCCTGGCCCAGCTCGCGCTGCGCCTCCGAGCCGACCGCCTGGGCACGGAACTGCCCCTGCGGATGCCTGGTTTCCCGTGGCTCTCGGGCCTGGGTCTGGTGATCCTTGCGGCGATCTTCACGGTGGGGTTCATCGGCGAGGACTCCCGTCCCCAGCTGCTGAGCACGTTCGGGCTCGTGGCGGTTCTTGCAATGGGGTGCTGGGTGAATCACAGGTCCGGAAAGGTCACAGGACCGGTTGGAGCTTCGGACGATGACAAGCATCCGGTGCTCGTCGACTAATGAAAGCCGAGCCATAAACGGTCCGGGCGGGGTGTCTTTCAGAGGCGCAAGCTCGGATGCTTGCGCCGACTTTTGGAGGGGCCAGAAAGCCTGCAGGCCCCCGCCGTCTGCAGGGTTCCTGTCTGTGGCTGGACCTATCAGCCTCAGCAGCCCTGAAGAAGGTCAGGGCGTCAAGTGAGGGCAGGGCTAGCGGCGAACCGTTAGCCCTGCCTACTATGGCGGCAGCCGAGACCGCTTACGAGGGTTCTTGGTCGCCGTAGCTGTAGTCAAACGCTATGCGTGTGCCACCTGCTAGTTTTTTTGTGAAGCCCAGGATGCGGAAGCACGACGTTGCCTGCGCATTGCGCTCCAGCCTGTGCGATGTCCTTTGCGCGTTCCTGGGAACAGTGATTGCCTGCTGAGGAACGGCTACCTCATTGTAGTTTCGGCCCGGGGTGGAGTGGGCCAAGCTCCTGAAGAACAGCGCCCCAAACGTGGATCCTGTTCGCGGAATCTTCATCTAGGAGCTCTTTGCCACCGGCCATCAACCTGATCGCACGGAGCACATGGAAGATGTAAAAAAGACCGATGCCCCGTGGAAGCCCCTTATCCGTATATTCGTCTTGCCAACCGAGATCGTCTTCGGTGTCCACGGCGAACCAAAGTTCGGCGTATCGAACCACGTGCTTGCGCATGGACCGTATGAGGTCCCGCAAGACCGGCATCTCAGTAATGCCCATGTCATTAAGCTCCCGAATCCGCCATGACATGTAAGTCCCGGAAACCTCGGCTTCTAAGCCTAATTGCGCCGCTTCGGCAACTTCTGAATCTAGAAGCCGGAACTCTGGGTCGGCTGTCGCCATAGCAACTAGCGTTGCTTCGTCAATCTCCAGACTGTCCGGGCTGTATGTAGCTTGCTGCTCGGCATCCTCACGGTACTTGCCAACTGCATTCCGAAGGGCTTCGAAATCCCTGTCCGCCATCTCAAGAAGCGACGCAAGCATTGCGAAGCTACGTTTGTGCTTATTAGGGATTCCCTCCGCAACTTTGTAGCCGAGGTCGTGTTCGATCTCTGCCCAGGCGTGCTGAAGTATGGACCGAATTTGAATCTCGAAGACCGTGTCTTTGAACATGGAGTACTCACTCATCTCAGAGCGTGCCGCGGTGATCGACGCGATGTAGTGAAGGGACATGTAGCCGAAGGCTGTGGGGTCGTGAGCGGCTCGTTTATCAACTGAATGCTCCGGGTCTACCGAAAACTCGCGCTCAATTACCTCCCCAACTTTGTCGACTTCGTCGGCGAAATAGCAGATGACACGTAGGCCGAGAACATCGGTAAGGGATTCGTATCCCGTGTACCGCTGTTGGTTCAAGCTGATTTTACGATTGGCGCTGTCTTCGTCCTTGACTCGGAACGTCACGGTGTGAAAGCGGATACCACTGACAGTGAGGCTGTGCTTGATCAAGTCAACCAACCTCTGCCCTAACCCATCAAGCTCGTGAATGACGTTTCGGTAGTTGCTGCTAGACGCTTGCCTCTTGTTCACGGACCGACTCTAACTGATCACGATGGGCAAGCCCTCCGCAGTGCCGGGACCACACGTATCGTGTACTGCCTTTAGACGAAGTCCGGGCCGTCTGGTAGTGCATCGTAAACGAAAGCTGGCACCAGTCGTTGACCGGATGACTACTCAAGTATCATAGGCAGACTCCTGCGCTTCGATCTTGGCTTCTCCCGAATTCGGGTGGCTGCCGACGCAGAAGTGGACGGAAGCGGCCCTTCGTTAGTCGACTTAGACTAGGCCCCCGTCAGCCCCATAAACATCGTCCGGTGCAGGATGTCCACGTGCTTCCGGGCCACCTCCACCGCTTCCTCTACGCGGCCGGCACGGAGGGCTGCCACCAAAGCGATGTGGTCCTGGTTGGATTTGTGCAGCTTCTCGATCGGGTAGGGGATGAAGTAGTCGTAGAGCTCGGCGAGCGTCTCGTGATAAACCTCGACAGCGGAGTCCAGACATGACGCCGTGCCCACCAGTTGATGGAACTGCTCGTCCATCCGGTGGTAATAGGACCAATCGGTCGCCTCAGCCATTTCCCGTGTCAGCCGCTCAAGCTCGTCCAGCTGCTCGTCAGTTGCATTGACCGCCGCATAGTGCGTGACGGCGCATTCGAACAGCAGGCGCCGGTCCACCAGCCGGTTCACGGCCTGGGACTCTGCTGGCGACGCCGACAGCGACGCCAAGACATCCGTAGGCGGCGAGTCCGCCACGAACGTCCCGCCGGCCCGGCCGCGCCGCCGAACCACCACGCCCTGTTCAGCCAGGCTCGCCAGCGCTCGGCGGGCCGTGATCGGGCTGACCGAAAGACCCAACGCCACGTCCTCCTGGTCCGGCAACCGCTCGCCAGGCTTCAACAGCCCCAGCGAAATCGCCATCCCGATCCGCATCCGCACAGCGTCCATCGCACTGCGCCGCTCCATCGAGGGCATTCTGCCCGCACCAAGGCGGGCGGGTTCGGCGGTGTCCTCCAGCTGATCCGTCATATCCGCAACTTTACGGCCCACGCCAGCCCCCTTCCCTTTATTTGATCATTCTGATCTAATATAACCCGGATCACACCCCACAGCGGAGAAAAACCCATGCAGCGCATCCTTCCCCTCATCGCCGCCCAGTCCCGGCCGCGGCTCATTGGCGAGCCCGTCTCGGCGTTCGCCGATGAGGTCAAAGCAGCCCTCGAAGCCCAGCAGCACAGCAAGCTGGTCGTCTTCCCCGAGCTGCACCTCTTCGGCGACCAAAACCCGGACCTGCAAAGAACCGAAATGCTCCAGGCGAGCGCCGAGCCCCTGGACGGCCCACGCGTCAAAGAACTCCAACAGCTCGCCAAAGACCTCAACATCTGGCTGGTCCCCGGCAGTGTCTGCGAACGCGGCCCCCAAGGCCAGCTGTTCAACACCCAGCTGGTCCTGTCCCCCGAAGGGGAGCTCGCCGGCTACTACCGGAAGATCTTCCCCTGGCGCCCGTTCGAGCCCTACGATCCAGGCGACCGGTTCACCACCGTGGACCTGCCCGGCATCGGCAGGGTCGGCCTGAACATCTGCTACGACGCCTGGTACCCGGAGGTGTCCCGCCAGCTCGCCTGGATGGGCGCCGAGGTGATCCTCAACGTCGTCAAAACCACGACGCCGGACCGGAAACAGGAGCTCGTCCTCGCCAAGGCGAACGCGATCGTGAACCAGGTGTTTATGGTCAGCGTCAACTGCGCCGGCCCCACCGGCCAGGGCAGGAGCATCATCGTGGACCCGGAGGGCAACACCCTCGCCGAAGCACCTGATGACCAGCCGCAGCTGCTCACCGCGGAACTGGACCTCGCCGCCGTCGACCAAGTCCGCACGCACGGCACGGAGAACCTCAACCGCCCCTGGTCGCAGTTCCGCGAGGGGGAGCCCGCCGTCGAACTCTCCGTCTACCAAGGCCGGATCAATCCGGCCACCTGGACACCGCCGTCCTACAAGCCCTAAGGAAACACCGTGACAACAACCCTCACCCGCACGCTGAAGCTGCCCTCGCTGGTCCTGTTCGGGCTGGCGTACCTGACCCCGATCATCGTCCTGGGGATCTTCGGCATCATCGCCGAAACCACGGGCGGCGCCGCGCCCGCCGCGTACCTGGTGGCGCTCGTGGCCATGCTGTTCACCGCGCACAGCTACGGCCGGATGGCCGTCGCCCACCCCGTGGCCGGCTCCGCCTACACCTACGTCCGCCGCTCCATCGATCCCCGGGTAGGGTTCCTGGTGGGCTGGGCCGTCCTGCTGGACTACCTCTTCCTGCCCATGGTCATCTGGCTCATCGGCGGCTCCTACCTGACGGCCCAGTTCCCCGGCATCCCCATCGGCGTCTGGATCGTGGGCTTCATCGTGATCACCACGCTGCTGAACATCCTGGGCATCAAGGTGGCGGACAAGGCCAACTACGTCCTGATGGCGTTCCAGCTGCTGGTCCTGGTGTTCTTCGTGGCGCTGGCCATCGGCAACGTGGTGTCCGCCAACGGCGCCGGGGGACTGGCCAGCGGGCAGCCGTTCTTCAATAGCACCGCCAGCTTCACCACTATCTCCGCCGGCGCCGCCATCGCCGCATACTCGTTCCTGGGGTTCGACGCCGTCACCACCCTCACCGAAGAAACCATCAACCCGCGCCGGACCGTGCCGCGCGCCATCATGCTGGTGGCCCTGATCGGCGGCGGCATCTTCGTGACGGTGTCCTACGTGACCCAGCTGGTCCACCCCGGCGGCGTGTTCGAGGACTCGGCGTCCGCGGCCAGCTCCATCGCCCTGCAGATCGGCGGGCAGCTGTTCGGCGCCGTGTTCCTGGCCGGCCTGGTGGTGGCGCAGTTCGCCTCCGGCCTCGCCGCCCAGGCCAGCGCCTCCCGGCTGCTGTACGCGATGGGCCGCGACTCCGTCCTGCCCAAGGCCGTCTTCGGCAAGCTCAGCGAGAAGTTCCACACCCCGGTGGCGAACCTGGTGGTCACCGGCATCGTTGGCCTGATCGCGATCTTCCTGGACGTGGCCACCTCGACGTCGTTCATCAACTTCGGTGCCTTCACCGCCTTCACGCTGGTGAACGCCTCGGTGGTGTTCCACTACGTGCGCCAGCGGCGGGCCGGGCAGCAGCTGAACCCGGTGTCCTACGTGGTGGTCCCGGTGATCGGCGCCATCATCTGCGCCTACCTGCTCTCCCAGCTGGACAGCAACGCCATTACGCTGGGGGTGTCCTGGCTGGTGCTGGGCGTGGTGGTCCTGGCCCTGATCACGCGGGGTTTCAAGGCGGCGCCGCCGGAGATGACGGCGACAGAGAAGGCGACGGTCGAGGCGACTGCCTGAGCCTGTCTGTTTGTAGCGTGGCTTTCGGGCCAAGGGAAGGAACTCTTGTGAGGATAGCGCTGGGGCAGCTGGAGTCGGGCGCCGACATCCGGGCCAACCTCGCCGCGATCGACCGGTTCGCCGCCGAGGCAGCGCGCGACGGCGCCGCGCTGGTCGCCTTCCCGGAGTACGCCACCTACGAAAAGAAGAAGGTGGACGCGACGTTCCCCCAGGTGGCCGAGCCGCTGGACGGACCCGTCTGCCGGGAGCTCGGCGCCACCGCCCGCCGCCACCGCATCGCGCTGGTGGCGGGCGTGGTGGAAACCTCGGACGAGCCGGGCCGGGCGTACAACACACTGGTGGCGTTCGGGCCCGACGGCGGCCGGCTGGCGTCCTACCGGAAAATCCACCTTTTCGACGCGCAGGGCTTCGGGGAGTCGACGTTCATCAAGCCGGGTGAGTTCCTTGGGCCTGTTGTGTTTGAGCACGGGGGAGTGCGGTTCGGGCTGATGACCTGCTACGACCTGCGGTTCCCGGAACTCGCCAGGTCACTGGCCGACGCCGGCGCGCAGGTCCTGCTGGTCTGCTCATCCTGGGTGCCGGGCGAGCACAAGACGGAGCAGTGGCTGGCACTGAATGCGGCACGGGCGATCGAGAACAGCGTGTACGTGGCGGGGGTGTGCCAGGCGCCGCCGGTGTCCGTGGGGCGGAGCGTGCTGGTGGATCCGATGGGAGTTGTTGAGGCTGACCTTGGGCTGGAGTCTGGTGTTCGGGCGGTGGAGATTTCGCTGGAGACGGTGGAGCGGGTGCGGGAGTCGTTTCCGATGTTCCGGCAGCGGCGGCTGTAGCTGGCGCGCCGGGGCGAGTCGATCAAATCGTTCGGGTCCTGCCTCAACCGCTCGGGTGAGTTTACGAAATCTTTGTGGCAGGACCGGTACCGAGCCTTGGAGCGGGCGAGAGGGCGCTGTCTCCCTCGAATGACTTCTGCACCTTCCACGAGGCAACAAGGCTGGCAGCTGCAGTAGATTGTTCCGTTCCCCTTTCGACGGTTGCCACCGTCAAGCGGCTAGGCTTGGCGCGAGAACCAATCAGCAGGAAAGGCTTCAAGCGTGAAATTGCAGGGCCAGTTAGTCGACAAGCTGCCGCTAAAAGAAGCGGCAAAGAGGTCAATAAATCCGCCAGGCTCATTGATGCCTCTGCTCATTTCGCAACGTTGCCTGAGTAACGCCACTGAAGAACTTGCCGCGCAGACGGGTGCTCTGGTCAAGTCTCATTACTCGCCAGTAGTGGAAACGATCACAATGCCTAAGAGGGTGCATGGGCCAAGACCGATAACTATCCTCCCGCCTGAGGCGAGGGTGCTCTACGAAGCCTTGGTGCAGGAACTTGAACCACACCTCCCTGCTTCGTCACGAGACATTGACATTGATGACACCGCAAGTTTGGTACAGACGATTCTGTAGATCCGACAGTCTACATCGTTGACTTCGACATAGCCGCATTTTACGAATATGTTGACCACAGGATACTAGCCGAAGAGTTACTGATGCAGACTATGAACGCTTCCGCAGTATCTGCGCTCAACGACCTTTTACATGAAATGTTCCCGCGCAAAATTGGCATTCCTCAAGCAATGCAACCCAGTCATCGCATTTCCGATGCATACATTCAAAAGTTAGAGCGACGGCTCGTGCGCAAGGGATTTTCTGTCCACAGGTACGTCGATGACTTTCGGCTTATTGCCGCAGATCAAAGCGCAGCACATGATGCCATAGAGTTTGCCGTCGATATGGCTAGAGAGATTGGCCTAGTGCTGGCGGATGGGAAGACTAAGCTGGCGCCAAAGCGGCGAGTTAGAGAAGACATAGATGAAATCAATCGTGCATTCGATGAGTTTCGAAGCCAAGCTGAGGACGAACTCTGGGCTGTAGAAACCGAGAGAATGGGTTATGACGACGAGCCATTCTTTGACGTTGACGATGACGATGACGACTTGGCGGAGCCGGACGAGGACGAGATCGACTTCGTATCTCTGAGCAGAGTCATTGAAGACTGGAGCCGCGGGGAAGAGTCCATGCGCGGTGTCCATGCTCATTTCGGCCCCGGTACCCTGAAGCGTCTCCAGTCGGCAACAAGCCGGCTAGAAGACGACTGGCTTGTCAAGATCACCGAGCGTGAGCCCATCAGACTCTATGAGGTGATTTCCTACTTACGCCGACGGTCAGAAATGGATCAAAATTGGGCTGCCTTGAGGCGCTTGACCTAACTGCCGCGTCAAAGCTCATGGGCGAAGTTGTGGATGGTCGGGCTGGCGAGCCAATTAACTGCAGGCGCCTCTGAACATGAACAGCAAATCTTAGATTGGGTCAAACAGCTGTTGCAAGACAGGCACGAGACGGTTAGGGCCGAAGCGGCTTGGTACCTGTCAAGACGCAGGTCCATTTCAACGGAGGAGTTGTCGGAGATCTACATGCAAGCGTCTGATGTTACTAGAGTTGGTGTCGCCGCCTGTGTCGGATCCCTGGATGGAAATACTGCGAGCCAGGTTGGAAAGGCCATCCAAGGAGACTCAAAGCTGTGCAAGGCTGCCTATAACTGGGGCTCCAAATATGTTGATTAGTGCTTCGGCGCATTTGCTCACAGAAGACACCGTTAGGGCACTGAACCGCGTTAGTTCCCGATGGGAGAATGACGTAAGTGGACAGATCGTAGCAGTGTCGTCCAGAGTTGAGGCGCTAGCAGATCGGTTTATCGATCTGCTGATACGAGAATCGGGCGTGGACTCCACTCAATTGGGAAAGAATTTGCTCCAGGAATATGGCGATTCGTTTCATCAGTCTTGGCTGGCAAGGAATAGAGTTCTTAAAAGCGGATTTGGAATCCAAGCGGGAAGTATGCCCGCATGGCAAGATATGGAATTGGTTATTGAAGTTCGAAATGCCATTGTCCACGGTGATGGCAGTCTGACTAGTAGGCAAGCAAAAGACCCTGCCTCGCTGATAATTATGCGGAAGAGAATGGCCAAGCTCTTGCGCTCGGATATCCAAGGCCGACTAGTGCGACTGAACGATGAAGCGGGTGTCCTCAGCGCGGAGATCGCCATAAGATATGCGACTTCTTTGGATGAATTAGTATCTGCGGTCCGCCCTGCCTTCGTTGAATGACGGTGCGCGGAAAGTGAAGACATGTAGTGGCAATGCTACTGCGCCATAAGCCCTAGCTGGTTCTGAAACTGATAAAAGTTGAGGCCTTCGGGCGAGAGCCAGTTCATGCAGATGGCTGGGCGTCACCCCGGAGGAAGTAGCGGTAGATCCGGGCAGCGTGGGCGTCCTCCAGCAGATCATCACCGGACTGTGCGACGCCGGGGATGAAGTGATCTTCGCGTGGCGTTCCTTCGAGGCCTACCCCATCCTCGTGGAGCTTGCGGGCGCCCGGGCGGTCCGCATCCCGTTGGACCATCTTGAGGGCCACGACCTTGACGCCATGGCAGCCGCCGTCACCGAACGCACCAAGATCATCCTGCTCTGCACCCCCAACAACCCGACAGGCGTCCCGATCAGCCATGACCGCATCGAGGCCTTCCTGCGCGCCGTCCGCTCGGACATCCTCGTGGTGATCGACGAGGCCTACGTGGAGTATGCCGAGGCCGGGAGCGGCCCCGATTCCCTGGCGCTCTACCGCGAGTACCCGAACGTCTGCATCCTCCGCACCTTCTCGAAGGCCTACGGACTGGCCGGCCTGCGGGTGGGATACGCCGTGGCGGCGCCGGAGATCGCCGAGGGACTGCGCCGGACTGCCCTTCCCTTTTCGGTGAGCGCGCTGGCCCAGAAGGCTGCCATCGCATCGCTGGACGCGGGGGAGGAGATGGAGGCGCGGGTCGCCGTCGTGAAGCAGGAGCGTGCACGGATGTCTCGGGAGCTGGCAGCCCGGGGCTGGAAGCTGGAGCCGAGCCAGGGCAATTTCTTGTGGATCCGTGCCGACGACGAGCTCCGGACCAGGCTGATGGAGGCGTTCGACGGCGCCGGCATCATGGTCCGGGCGTATCAGGGCGACGGCGTGCGCATCACCGTTGCTGACGCCGCCGCCAACGACCGCGTGCTCCGGATCCTGGCAGCCCACGCAGCCTGAACCTTAATCCCAAAATCCGTTCCACCTACTGACTAGAGGGATCCCCATGGAACAACAGACAAAGACGTCTGCCCGCGCGCTCGGCGCGGCCCCCAAACCCCGCCAGCTCACCATGATGGGGCTCGGAAGCGCCATCGGCGCGGGCCTCTTCATCGGCTCCGGCGCGGGCCTCTTCATCGGCTCCGGCGCGGGTATCCAGGCGGCCGGCCCGGCGGTGCTGATCTCCTACCTCGTGGCCGGCACCCTCATCATCCTGGTGATGTGGGCCCTCGGCGAGATGGCCGCCGCCAATCCGGACAGCGGTGCCTTCTCCGTGTACACCGCCAAGGCTTACGGGCCGGTGGCCGGCGCCACGGTGGGCTGGCTCTGGTGGCTGCAGCTTGTGGTGGTCATCGCGGCGGAAGCGCTTGGCGCGGCAGGCCTGCTGGCCACCATCTTCCCGGCCCTGCCGGTGTGGCTGATGGCCTTTGTCTTCATTGTGGTGCTCACCGCCGTGAACCTGACGAACGTGAAGAACTTCGGCGAGTTCGAGTTCTGGTTTGCGCTGCTCAAGGTGGCGGCGATCGTCGGGTTCCTCCTGGTGGGCGCGGCGCTGCTGTTCGGCTGGCTGCCGGGCGTCCAGTCGCCGGGCCTGGCCAACTTCGCGGGCGAAGGATTCGCGCCCAGCGGGTTCGCGGGGATTGCCACGGCACTGTTTGTGGTGGCGTTCGCGTTCGGCGGCACCGAGATCGTCTCCGTGGTGGCAGCCGAGACAGCCGAGCCCGCGCGCAGTGTAAAGAAAGCGGTCCGTACAGTGCTGTGGCGCATCCTGGTCTTCTACATCGGAGCCATCTTCATCATCGCGGCCGTTGTACCCGTTGGTTCTGAGGGGCTGAAGAGCCCGTTCGCCGCCGTGCTCGAGGCGGCCGGTATGCCCGGTGCAGCCACCACCATCACCCTGGTGGCCGTCGCAGCACTGCTCTCCGCGCTCAACGCCAACCTTTACGGCGCCTCCCGGATGGCGTACTCCCTGGCCGAGCGGGGTGAAGCACCTCGCGTGCTAGCTGCGGTGTCCAAGGCGCGGGTCCCGGTGGTCGCAGTCCTGGCCAGCGTCGCGTTCGGTGTTGTCACGGTGGTGCTGGAACTGGCTTTCCCCGAGATGGTCCTTGGCGTTCTGCTGAACATCGTGGGCTCAACCTGCTTGCTGGTGTGGACGTCCGCGCTCCTGGCCCAGCTTGCCCTGCGCCTCCGCGCCGACCGTGAGGGAACGGCCCTTCCGCTGCGGATGCCAGGCTTCTTGTGGCTCACGTGCTTCGGCCTCGTTATTCTGGCGGCGATCTTCACGGTGGGCTTCATAGGCGAGGATTCCCGTCCCCAGCTCCTGAGCACCTTCGCGCTCGTGGCGCTTCTGGCGGTGGCGAACTGGCTCCACCACCGTGGAGGGCGGAAGGTTGCGCCCGCTGCTGAGCCTTCGGACGGTGCCAAACAGTCGGTGCTCCTCGACTGAAACAAAAGTCTTAAACCCGCAGGTTTACAGCACGAGGGGCGCGTCTGGCTTTATCCGGGCGCGCCTTTCTGCAACTCATGCTAGGCAGTTCTACAAACTCGATATTCACGGCAGAGAACAAGTTGCAGCTGCGAAGATAACCGAAGAGGTCTCTACAGTGCGCATGTTAGGCGCCGGAGAGTTTGCTTCCAGGACCGGGTATGTCCTTAGGGAAGCCCGAGCAGGAACAGAACTTGAAGGACGGAGTGAGGTCATCGCCCTTAACGGAGGGCAGCATAAGTCAATCCCTTTATGTCGGAAGTTGACTCCTTCTATTGAGGCCGCCCTTGAGCGAGTAAGAGTAGTAGCGGAAAGCCAAAACCCTGGGCCTCGTGACTGGCACGGTGCTTGGAGAAGGTCCTTGGCAAACTTTGAGGAGCGCGGCCCTCCGTGCTACAGTGTGGATGTCCTCAGGGGCAATGAGCGTGTGACTTGGTCTCTTGTCGGTTCGCGACCGAACGTTCAACGGAAACGGGCAGATCCGGGTGTCAAATCCCGGCGTCTCGAAAGAGGCGTAGCTTAAGCAAAGCTCCCGCTTTTCTTATTGAAGGGGCTGACTCGAGTAGTCGGCCCCTTCAATTATGTAACGGCGAACCCGGCCTTGCTCATGGCAGTCTCTAGTTCATTGGAAGTTAGCGATATAGGGCCATACTCACGGCGCGCTAAACCCGTCACTTGTCGGAACTGCTGTTTGATATTGCCTGGTCTGCGGTCGAGTTGCCAGTCAGACACAACTAATTCTGCCCACTTTTCACGCTTGATCGTAGCCTGTAGATGGACGTTTGCCTCCTCAGCTAGTCGTTTAGTGAGTGCGAGAATTCCGATTAGCTCGGGAACACCAAGAGTCACATACTCGTCCTTCCTATACCGAGTGAAGGCAACGCCTGTAATTTTCTCCCATGCCTCGTGAGTAGATTGTGGAGTCCCACTGATCACGTCCTCTAGTTTGCTGGTGGCTCGT
The DNA here is from genome assembly GCF_021800405.1 of Arthrobacter sp. FW306-07-I. Classification (NCBI taxonomy): domain Bacteria; kingdom Bacillati; phylum Actinomycetota; class Actinomycetes; order Micrococcales; family Micrococcaceae; genus Arthrobacter; species Arthrobacter sp. FW306-07-I. The sequence goes on from NZ_CP084550.1 coordinate 1,114,979, forward strand.
CCCGCTTGATGGATGTGCGTATTGCGTGCGAGCCGCACAAGGTGGAATAACCTCAGCGAGTCATCGGTGAAATTGGAGCCAATGGTGGTTTGGAAAAGTTCATGCATGTCCGCCATGCCAACGTTTTTCAAACTCGTATTACTCTTACCCAGTAGCCGCAGCATGCCAATTATCAAATCTTCATGCAAAGCAAGAACGCGGGGAACGGCCAGGATGCCGAGTAGATTTTCCGCATTCTCCAATACCGCTCTAGCCTTATCAGTCGTAAGGTTGAATCGCTTGATATGTGGAACAGCGGGGAAGATTTTGCTCAGTTCTAGATTTGATCCTTGAGTCAGGAATAGTGTTTGGGACGCGAGATTTGCTCCGGCCAACAGCCCCATCATTGTGTCATTGGCTTGGATTCGCTGCTCAACATATTCGCGGTAATGTCGATACCTTACTATTTGCATGCTTCCGATCGTGGCACATGCGGGGCCATGTTTACAGGCGACACGGCCGCGCAGCAGCGCCCTTGACTTGAAGAGGGCAACATAACTCGGGACCAGGTTGAATGACGCGAGGACGGACGATAATGCGGCAGGAAATTACAGCCGTCTAAGTCGTATGGCAAGATGAAGGCAGTAGTATCCCGGCAGAACCAACTCAGGGCCGCTATACGTACATATTTAGGTGGCCGTCCTGGGAGGCCGAGCAGCGTAGTAAGGCCCTGTACTGAATCGCCATTTGGAACGGACCCAAGTTCCGCGCAATGCTGCTTTCTACGGCGAAGCGACGATGACCCTGGCGATCCTCTGCTTTTCGACGAGAACTTTGAAGTCACCTTGCTGGGCGAGGTAGGTGTCGGTGACGGTCGAAAAGTGAGCCATGGTGACGGTTGAAGACTGAGCCACCCGTTCCAAACGATTGGGTGGGTGATCACAGTGGAGGATTGGGCGCTTATTCGGCGGTTGCATCTGGCCGAGGGTGAGTCGATGAGATCGATAGCGGCGCGGTTGGGGATCTCCAGGAACACGGTCGCGAAAGCAGTCAGCGCTGACAGTCCGCCGACCTGCGTCCGGCCCAGCAGCACCGCACGAATCGCCGGTTCCACAGCCTTGATCCCGGAGTCCTGTCCGGAGGACTTCAACACCAAGCTCGGCCAGTGGTTGCCGAAGGCCAAACCCAGAATGGAGCGGCCTCTTAAGCGATGTGAGCGGTCGCGGGTCTTTAATTTAAGGCCGAGAGTCTACTTCTGCACGAAGAACGCCTTCTGCCGCCACCATTGCCTTCCAAACCTCAGGCATCACCATTGCAACTTTGCTAAGTCGTTTGGCCGAAGCAGCAGCAAGCCAGCGGATTAGGCTGACCTGGGTGAGTGGCTGGTTAAAGCGGAAGTCGGAATCTAGGTCTCCTGCCGCGCTAAGGGCCTCGGTCATGCGCAGCCGCGCTTCACTTGAGTCATGAGTGAAGTAGTTTCGAGCCGCCCGAAGCACGCCATATAGGAGATTTGCTGAATTCGGTAGTGCATCTAGCTCTGCCTGTACATCCGGCGACAGCCATCCATCAGCATTCGTTAGGCCGCCATCCGATAACGTCCTGTCCAAGTACATGTCGGTTAGAACCGAGTCCCAATCTACCGGTGATGACGTCAACGCTGCTCGCTGTCGCCTTCCTAGAGTTGGTGCAGTGGGATCGAGGCGGCGATCAAGTGAGGACGGATCTGTGAAGATCATTTCCCGTAGCCATTCGCGTCGATTGATCTCGAAGGCGCCAGCGTAGTTAACAAGGAAACTACGAATTAGCGGGTCGCGCACATCAGCCGTCGGCGAGCTTGAAATCTCTTTCATTTTGTCCGTCATATCTCGTCGCGTGATATGTAGGAGTTCCGCGCTGATATTTTGTGCTCGTCGTCCGTTTTGGGGTTTGCTCAGTTCTTCTGTTGGAGTTGTCCCCGCGCGCATGGCAGCCGCCCAAGAACCATATTTGTTACGGATCGAAACCCCCGCTGGCCAGGTTCGTCCCGCACGATATTCCCGCTGGCGCCACACATCGTAATCCGATGCGCTTGTGCGATTATCAATTGCGCTGCTAGCGGCAATGTAACTGCGGAGGGCTTGGGGGTAGGCATTCTCCTGAAACAACAGCAGGCCTCTCGCCCGACCGCGCTTCCCGGGTGAAATACCAAGAGCGGTCATCGCATCACCCCAGTAACCTTTGCCTATACGCTTCATGACTGTTTGCGCGTCGGCAGGCCAGGCATGCTGAGCGCTTCCTAAATTTTGTGACTTTATGAAGGGGGCGCGAACTGAAGTGTAGCGGACTTTCGTGAGTTCTAGCTCACGTGCTAGGGAGAGCTCTTTGGTCACTACACATATAGCGATAACCTTTGAAATCTCATCTTCTGATACTCCGCGTTCCTCAAGCGCGAGGCGCAAACCAGAAGCTTCCTCCACATCGACCCCGATCAAGGCGGCGCCGGGGTCAGGGGACAAACCGAGACTAAGGCCACAGATATACCAGACGCCACTTTCAATTACAGAATCTGAAAAGTGGTGCGGGTCCTTCTTCCGTGAAAAAGAAATTCCACTGTTGTCGAGCGCGTATCGCACCGTTTCTTCCGGGACGCGGGGATAGAGGAGAGAGAATCGGTCAACTATGTCTTGTTTAGAAGCTCCATCAGCAGCAAGCGCAAGTATGCTTGCCGAATGCTCGGACCAAAAAGCCGATGCCTTGGCTGATCCCGCCTCTAGCCGCATCTGGGCTCGCGCAGCGCGTGCCTCGGAAGCCTCCACTTCACCACGCGAAGCGAGAATTTGCTGGACACGCCCTTTCGACAATCCTATGTCGTCGGCGATGCTTTGCATGGTTTGTCCTGCACGGTACTGTGCTGCAATAGCGTCATCGCGACCGAGATTCACGGCCTCGGCGTTAGCTTCGAATGGCGCCAATTGCTTACCTCGGTCCCAGAAGTGCGATGGAGTCTTTGTTGTGTGACGAACCCACGCTGCTGAAGTTTGGGCCGCGATCGAACAGTACCATTCTGCAGCCCTTGTCGCCGAGAATCCCCTTTAGGAATCTGTCGGCAGACTAGGGCTGCACGGACGTGATAGACGATTAGAAGCTGACTCGTCTATCACATCTGAACTTGGTTCAAGCAGGACTTTGAATCATTTTCAGGATCCAATAGCCTGACACAGTGAATAATTCCATTGGGGGAAGGGCGGCGGAGCGGCTGTCTGAGGGGTTATATGAACTGCTCAACACGGACGCACTCGGGAATGTGCTAGGCAGTGAGTTGGAACTTCAGCCCATCTTCGCGAACATTGAAGACCAAGACGTACCCGACAGTCTCTCTCGCTACGTCGCAGACGCTGTCCGCCAAGCTCTCATTGCGGCCAAGCCAGCCGAGAGAGTCGGAATGGCCAACCGACTCCTTCAAGAATTGAAGACATCGGATCGCATCGCGGAAGGTCCCACTCAACTCACGTCCCTTCACCGCCTTGACGCGCTCAAACGCCGTCAGCTTCGTCGGCCCACCACCAGGCTCAGCGATTCTGCGCTTCTCACTAACAGCAAGGACGATCCGAATCTCGCAGCCGAGCTCAGGGCGGAAATGGAGTCCGCCAACACGGTCGACCTCCTATGCGCCTTCATTCGCTGGACCGGTCTGAGGCTCCTGCAGCCAGCCCTCGAACAGCTCAAGGATCGTGGTGCGAAGCTCCGAGTAGTCACCACCACCTATATGGGTGCCACTGAACGCCGGGCCATTGACGAGCTCGTCAACCGGTACGGAGCCGAGGTGAAGATCAGCTACCAAACACAGGCAACCCGGCTTCACGCCAAAGCCTGGCTATTTCGCCGCAACACGGGCTTCGACACCGCCTACGTCGGCAGCTCCAACCTGAGTCAGGCTGCCCTACTTGATGGGCTTGAATGGAACGTCCGGCTCAGTTCCGTCGCAACGCCGGCCCTCCTACAGAAGTTCGAGGTCACCTTCGACAGTTATTGGGAGCAGCGGGCCTTCCAGAGCTACGACCCGGATCGCGACGGCGAAAAGCTGGACGCCGCACTGGAACGCAACGGCGGCCGGCGCACCGCGGCATCTGATGCCGCCACTGGTCTTGAGGTCCAGCCGTTCCTCCATCAGGAGGAGATGCTGGAGGACCTGGAAGCAGAGCGCCTCAAGGGCTTCAACCACAACCTGCTGGTCGCCGCCACGGGCACCGGAAAAACCGTCATCGCAGCGCTGGACTACAAACGGCTAAGCCAAGCTGCCGGCAGAAGCTTGAAGCTACTCTTCGTAGCCCACCGGCAGGAGATCCTGAAACAGGCGATGCGCACCTACCGCGACGTCATGCAGGATGGCGCCTTCGGCGAACTCTACGTGGGGGAGCACAAGCCGCAAGAGTGGAAGCACATCTTCGCCTCGGTCCAGTCACTTTCCTCGCTCGGGGTCGAGCAGCTGAAACCGGACTTCTTCGACGTCGTGGTCATCGACGAGTTCCACCACGCTATGGCACCCACTTACCGTCGCCTGCTGGACCACCTGAAACCGCAGCAGCTTCTAGGGCTTACGGCGACACCGGAACGCGGCGACGGAGTTGACGTCGCCAAGCAGTTCTTCGATGGCCGCACCGCCAGTGAACTGCGGCTTTGGGACGCCCTGGATGCCGACTTGCTAGTGCCGTTCCACTACTTCGGGGTCTCGGACGACATCGACCTGAGCCGGTTGGAATGGAAGCGCGGCAACTACGACACTGCCCAGCTGAGTGCCCTCTACACCGGAAACGACGCCCGCGCTGCCAAGGTGATTCGCGAACTCAGGGACAAGGTCACCAGCACTGAGCAGATGCGGGCTATCGGCTTCTGCGTCTCGGTGCAGCACGCGCACTACATGGCTGGGGTCTTCAACCGGGCGGGCATTGCCTCCGTGGCCGTCGACGGCACCACAGACAATGTTGACCGCGAGGAAGCCCTGCGGCGCCTGGGCAAGCGGGAGCTCAACTGCATCTTCGCCGTCGACCTTTTCAATGAAGGCCTGGACCTGCCGCAGGTGGACACCATCCTGCTGCTCCGGCCCACGCAGAGTGCCACGGTCTTCCTCCAGCAGCTGGGACGTGGGCTGCGTCGTGCTGAGGGCAAAGCGGTGCTGACGGTCCTGGACTTCATCGGTCAGCAGCGCCGTGAGTTCCGCTTTGATCTGCGCTACCGGGCGCTGACCGGCTATGGACGCAAGGAGCTGGAAAAGGCTGTCGAGGACGAATTCCCGTACCTGCCGTCCGGCTCCCAGATCCTGCTGGACCGGGTGGCGCAGAAGGTGGTCCTGGACAACATCAAGGCACAGCTGCGGTTCAACCGGGCACAGCTGGTCCGGGACATCGCTTCGTACGCGGAGACGGAGCTGGAAGCTTATCTGGAGCGGTCGGGGAACGATGTGAAGTCGATTTACCGTTCGACCAGGGACTCGTGGACCGGCTATCTCCGGCAGGCAGGGCTGATTGAAGGGTTCTCACCGTTGGAGACCGTGCTGCGCGGGAAGATCGAGGAGCTGTCGGACGCGGAGGAAAAGAAGCTGCTGGGCCGCATGGCCGCGCTGATTCACGTGGACGATCCGGAACGCGCCGCTGCGTATTCCATGCTCGTTGCTCCCGACGCACCCCGCTACAAGGAGCTGGGCATGCGCGAACAGGCTTTTGCACGCATGCTTTTTTACACACTGTGGGATGACGGCGGCGGATGCAAAACGTACGACGACGGACTGGACCTTCTGCGCGGCTACCAGTTTGTGTGCCGCGAGATCCGCCAGATCTTGAAGCTTGGAGTTGCTGCATCGAAACATGCAGCAAAGAGCCTTGGCTCGGGACTGCAGCACATCCCGCTGCTCTCGCACGCCACCTACCGGCGCGAGGAGGTGCTGGCGGCGCTGCAGTACGGCTCGCTGGAGCAGGGAAGGAACGTCCAGCACCGCGAGGGCGTTGCGTGGTGTCCAGCGACGTCTACCGACGCTTTCTTTGTCACCCTGAACAAGGATGACAAGAAGCACTCGGCGACCACGATGTACAAGGACTACGCCATCAGCCCGGAGCTGTTCCACTGGGAATCACAGAATGCGACGTCTCCGACGAGCCCGACCGGTCGGCGCTACCTAAACAGACTGAAGCACGAGTCCCATATCCTGCTCTTCACCCGGAACAGCGCCGAGGACGAGACCGGCTTGACCGTGCCATACACGTGCCTTGGCCCGGTCGACTACGTTCAGCACTCAGGGGGCAAGCCCATTGCCATCACGTGGAAGCTCTATAGGCCGATGCCGGCTGATGTGTTTGCGACGGCGGCCGCCGTGGCGCAGTAGTGGGGCGACCGCCATGAAGGGATCACTGGAGGGATCACATTAGGCGCAGTGCCGCCTAAGATTCGGATAGAACTGGAAGTCCCAGTCCTTCTTATCCCAGTGGGGGCAATAATGCCGTATTTTTTCAATCACCCGAGATACGAATACCTATTCTCGGGCCTAAGCGCATCAGGTTTCTCGGGAACGTGGATTGAATCTGATAAACACATATGCCAAAAGTTCGTGTCTCAGATCGAGAACAAGCGCTTCATGTGGGAGGGGTTAGTGCGTGAAGATTACTCTCACGTGTTTGCATCGACACAAAACCTCCGAGATATTGCCGTAGCAACCCAGGACGGCCCATCTAGCCCCGGTGCGCGCCGTCGAATCAAAGAGGTCGGAGTTGCTTGCAAGAGCTTCGCAACCGCATACGGAAAGCTCAAGGACGAGTCGCTGGAGCTTTCCTTCCTCTCGCTTAGGGCGGTCATCGGAAGAAATACTGCGGCCCTAGTTGGGCGCTATGAACTTGATTTTGGGGAAGATCTTGGACCATTCGAAGAGGCAGCAAGTGAGTTGATTCAACAATGGATTAAAGAAGAAAAAATCTTCGGTACGTCTTAGCATTCTCCCAGCATTTAGACCCGGACGACCTCTTTGCAGTTGGGCTGCCGACGCCCACAAGGGTCGGTGCTAGCTTCCGGCAGGTCGGGTCTTCTGTTTGTATCTCTACCGTTTCTTCCCACCGTATCGTCTGCACGTGAACGTCTGAGCTTGCTACTAGCGCGGGACAGGGCGGCGGGAAGTGGCTCGTGGTGCACAACGACGAGTTCAAACCTCGCCGGGTTGATATCTATGCTCACAGGGTTGGGGTTCACACACGTCTTAGGAAAGGTGGCGAAGGCGCATGGGTGAACATGCCGGGAGACTGTAATAAGAGGAACGTGCATCTCTCGGAGAACCTCCGATTGATGAAAATTTGCAAATTCTATCTTGCTTCTTCGAACCCTGGAATCCTAGGGCCTCTCCGTTACTCTCCAAGTTCCACCCCTGTCAATGGCCCGTTGTTTCTGCCCACGGGCGGCCACTAAAAGTGCCCGCTGGTGGCCAGTAAAACTGCCCGGTTATGGCCAATAGATCTGCCCACTGATTGGTTCGGCGGGATTGGCCATCGTTGGGTTGGTCAGTTCAGTCGGGTGACTCCTTTTCCGGCGAGGGCTTGGGTGAGGCGGATGGAATCGCCGCTGGTTTGGCAGACGTGGGCGTGGTGAAGCAGCCGGTCAACGGTGGCGGTGGCGAGGGTTTTGGGCATGAGCTCGTCGAACCCGGCGGGGTGGAGGTTGGAGCTGATCGCGACGGACCGTTTTTCGTAGGCGGCGTCCACGACCCGGTAGAGGCCTTCGGCGGCGTCGGTGGCCACGGGCAGCAGGCCAATGTCGTCGATGACCACGAGTTCGGCGCGGAGGATCCGGGCGACGGCCCGGGTGACACTGTCATCGGTGCGGTGGGCGCGGATAAGGACACCGAGGTCCTCGAGCCTGAACCACGCGACCCGCATCCCGGCTTCGACGGCCTGCTGACCGAGGGCTTCGAGGAAGAACGTCTTCCCCGTCCCCGAGGGCCCGCAGACGACCAGGTTTTCCCGCCGGCTGATCCATTCCAAGGTCCGGAGGGCTTGCTGGGTCGGGGCGGGGATGGAGGACGCTGCCTGGTCCCACGCCTCGAAGGTTTTTCCGGTCGGGAACCCAGCTGCTTTGCGGCGGGAAGCGAGCATGGACCGGGCCCGGCCAGCGGCTTCCTCGGTGAAGAGGGCTCTGATGACCTCGGCCGGTTCCCAGCGCTGGGCGCGGGCGGTCGCGATCAGGTCCGGTGCCAGCGCCCGGGCGTGGGGCATTTTCAGGGACCGCATCAACGCTTCCAGGTCTGCCGGTAGCGGAGGGGCGGCGGTGTTGGGCGTGGTGACGGGGTTCATCGGGCCTCCTCCGGGGTGATCTTGGTCGTGGTGTTGGTTGCGGTGTTCAGAGCGGGGTTACCGATCGCGGCCCACGCACCTGTTCCCTGGGTCAGCGAGCTCGCTTCGTTGGCCGCGTGAGTGGTGGTGCGGCGGATGTTGGCGTTCAGGATCGAGGCGAGGTCCTGGTGTGCGAACCGGCCATGCAGGGCGGCGTCGCCAAGGGCGCGGTCGACCTGGTTGGTGCCGGCGATTTTGGCCAGCGTGACGGCTTCGGCCATTTTCACGTTCATCCGTGCCGTTCCGGCCGCGGCGGCCTCGATCAGCCAGGTCCTGGCGCCTTCGCCGATGGCCAGGAACGCGGCCTCGTCCGCGCTGCGGGCCCTGACCTCGTAATCGCCGGGGACCTTTGTCCGGGTTCCGGGGAAGTGTCCGTCGTTGATGGCGGGGCTACCGGGCCGGGCCCGGTCGTGGCGGGCGACTTCGACCGGACCACCGGCGCCGTGGTGGACGATGATGACCTGCTCGCCGGGCCCGGTCCCGTGGGTTCGGACGAACACCCGGGCCCCGAGCAGGTGGGCCGGGACGGAGTACTGGGCGTTTTCGAAGGTGACCATCGGGGTGTTCTCCGGAACCATGCGGGCCAGACCGAACGCGACCGTATGAGCAGTATCCGGGATCCGGTGCAACCGCGGGGCTTCCTCGGCGAGCATGGCCGCGGGTTTCCGCCGCGTCGTCCGGTGCTCACGGTGATTGACCTCGTCCATGAACGCCTGGCAAGCGGCCTCGAGTTCGGCGAAGGAAGAATACTCTTCGCGGAGGTTGGTGTCTTTGGGCACAAGATCAGCCTTGGCGAGCTTCACGGACGCTTCCACTCCGCCTTTGGTTGCCGGGTCCGCGGGCTGGCAGGTCAGCACGGTCACCCCGTAGTGCCGGGCGAAGTCCAGGGTCTGATGGTTCCGCACCGGGACCCCGGCAACATGGGCGGTGGTCACGGTCTTCTCGTTGTCCGTGAGTACATACGTTGGTGCTCCGCCGAAGATCCGGAAGCACCGGTCCAGCGCCGCGAAGACGCTCGGCGCCGTCCGGTCTTTGAGCGGGATCACGACGCGGAAGCGGGAGAACGCCAGCCACGCCACGAACAGGATGGTCTTCACCCCGCCGATCCGGGGCCCGTCGCCGAAGTCGTACTGCAGCCACATGCCCGGTTCGGTGATCCAGGGCCGGTGGACGCGGGTGTGACCCAGCCGCCATGCCGCCTTGACCTGAGCGATCGCCCGTCGGGTGGAGCGTTCCGAACCCGTATAGCCCAGCGCGAGGAGCTTTGCGTGGGCCTTATCGGCCCGGATCCGGCCCTTGGAGGCCTCCACCCATTCTTCGATCTTGGGCAGGTACGGGTCGGTGACCCGGCCCCGGGCCGTTGGTTCCCCGATTGGCCGGCCGGCGTCCCGGGCGGCGACGTGTTTGGCAACGGTGTGGTGCGAGCAGCCCGTGAGTTCCGCGGTCGCGCGCAACGATCCGGTCAAATCGTAGGCAGCAAGAATTTCCATGATTTCTCCGTCAGACTTCATACAGGGCCTCTTCCTGGTTCGCTTGGTGCGCTTAGACACCGTCATCAAACCCCAGGGAGAGGCTCCCGCCGCTTAAGGCGCGGTCGGTTCAGTAAGGAAGTGGGCAGATCTCATGGCCACCATCGGGCAGTATTACTGGCCGTCAGTGGGCACTTTCGTGGCCGCCTATGGGCAGTTTTTCATGGCCCCTAACACACCCCCATACTCGAGGTCTGAATGCGCGCGCTGTGACAGCTGCAGCTATGCACATGGCGGACGTGCCAGGGCCGATTAACGGACAACGACAAGCGCTTCGCATATACGCTTGGCACCCGGTAGGTCAGCCAAGCGGGCAGCGAGAGTGCGGGTCGCTAACGCCGTCGGTAGGGCAGCAGAGAATTTCAAATCTTGAATCATCTGCAGAGGGACGAAGGGCAATGCGACTTCTACTCGGTGCGCAGCGGCGCGAATATCCGCGATAGTGACCTGCGCAGGCAAGCGGATCATTGCGTTGTCTGCACGAGCATCGTCCATTCCCATAGCAGCAAGCAGAGTGAGGTTCGCTTTCAACCCAGCCCAGGTCCAGAACACTTGGCCAGCCTCGGAACGGTGGAGGACAAGTCCCGACTGCTCTACGGTCTCCGACTGGCTGGCACGGAGCTGGGGCAAATGTTCTTGTGCGCGCTTGGATATCTGGACGTCCGGAGTTGCACCGAGGAGGATCTCACGCATGGCTCGCATAATCGCGTAGGATTCAGCAACGCTGCCGCTCTGCCACCGCGAAGATCCCTTTTCTGCCATTTCGCTCGCGCGAACAACATGCCGGTCCCAGTCCACCGCCTCCACGAGCCAAGAACGGCCAGAAAGCAGCAGCTTACGGGCGGCACCGGTTGGACCACTCCCGACCAAACTTATCGGCGCCACAGAGCCAATTTCTCGCTGACCAGCGATCACGGTCAATTCGGGCGCGGCGGTAAAGGCACTCAACAAGTCCATGAAGTAGCGACGGCCAAACTTCTTTTCAGCCCGGGGTCCGATGAAAAGTAGACCACTGTCCTCTGCTAGGAACTCTTCGTCCCGGAGGAAGTCCAGAATCTCGCCCACATTGTCCATAACGGAGAGATCGCCCCACCAGTGTGGCAACGATTCTGGCGAGAATTGCCCCTCCTGCAGAGCCAAGGCCAATATCTGTTGGGCACATATATGGTTGGGCGCCGTAGGCGGTTCAACAGCCTCGACGAAACCGCGTTTCCAGAGCAACAAGACAGCGGCGGCCCGAAGTAACGTTTCGTAGTTGGTGGTGAGGAAGAGCGCATTACGCCGCGATCCAGGTCGCCGCCCAGTACGTCCCAATCGCTGTAGGAATGAAGAGACAGACCAGGTTGAGTCGATTTGAATTACCCGATCCAGATCGCCGACGTCGATGCCGAGCTCAAGGGTGGACGTAGCAACGATTACGCAGTCACGGCTCTCTGCAAATGCTTGTTCGCTTAGCCTTCGTTCGTCAGCAGACAGAGATGCGTGCGAGACGAATGCGGTCACTCCACGCTGGCGTAATGCGTAGGCGAGTTCTTCGCAGTCTGATCGCGACACGCAGAATGCAAGCCTCTTTTCTCCGCGATGCAGCTTGGAAAGGACTTGGGCTGCGTTGTCGATTGATCCGACGTAGTCGAGCACAACTTCCACGTCAGTAGCCTGGGCGGCTTCCTCCGAGACCACTACCGACGGCTTTCCGTTGAGCAGGGCCGACCCCTGCAACCAATCGAGTATCTGCTGCGGATTGCCTACGGTCGCGGACAACCCGATGCGCTGAATAGGTCTACCCGCAATTCGTTGCACTCGTTCCAGGACAGATAAAAGATGCCAGCCGCGGTCATCACCAGCGAAAGCGTGGACTTCGTCAACAACTATTGCCCTAACGTTGGCGAAGAAGGCGTCGTGGTCCACGCGCCGAGAAACCAGCATCGATTCAAGGGATTCCGGCGTCGTCAGGAGAATTTCTGGAGGATCACTAAGGATGCGCTTGCGCTCCGACGGCCCGACATCGCCGTGCCAGAGTTCGGCCCGCCGGCCGACCCACGAAGCATATGAGTTAATGCGGGGCTGCAGATTATTCAGAAGAGCTCGGAGAGGTGTGACATACAGGACGGACAAGCCATACCATCCACCTTCGACCAGCTCGGAGAGTATCGGGAAGACTGCCGCCTCTGTCTTGCCACCAGCAGTGGGAGCCAGCAAAAGACAGTCCGAACCTGAACGAATAGGCAGGACGGCGGCCCGCTGGAGCGGGCGCAAAGTAGACCATCCCAGCGAATTCACGATGTGGTATTCGACGGCCTCGTTCAACCCTGGCTGGGCGCTCAAACTCAAATCTCGAGATCAACGTCGTCGACGGATCGGCCGCGTCTGTCGCCCAACCTCGAAGCAGCTAGTTCGGACTCGGTGAGCTCCCCATCCTCGACGGTGAGTGCGTAATCCTTGCGTGGATCGAAATCTGGAAACTGATCCACGCGGTCCAGAACATCGCCCACGAGTTTCTTGACAAATAATCTTGGGGCGACGCCGGTACGGCCTCCCAACTCCCCAGAGATGGCACGAGCTAGTACCCCAACATACGAGTCATCCACGATGGACACAATCCGATTCGACGTGTCACTGCCAGAAGCGTAGATGTCCCGCACCCTACAGCCCAACTCCATCAGAGATTCGTGGCTAAACCCTGCAAGTCTGATTTGGGCTGCGCGGGGGTTGTCGAACCGGCTGTCTGTGCTGAAGTCAACGGCTAAACGCTGGGCTAGTGGTTGAAGCCGCTGCATCCCTTGAGAACCGTCATAGAAGGCCGGTGTTCCAGTAATCAAAATGTAAAGGCCAGGGAAGCGCCCGGCATCCACCTCGTCAACCAACTGGCGGAGTGCATTCAACGACTTCTCTCGAACGTCAGAGCGGACGCGCTGGAGTGTTTCCACTTCATCCAGAACGATGACAAGTCCCTTGTACTCGCTGTCCCGGAGGATCGTGAGTAGCCCCTGCAGCGAGCCAAGAGCGCCGAAATGGTCGAGCTCGCCCCTAATACCTGCCGTTCGTCGGATCGAGGCCGCCACATGAGGCTGCCCTCCCAGCCACGCAAGAAGTCCCTCCGCCTGACTGATGTGAGCATCTCGAAGGGCCTCACGGTAGCCGCGAAGCACCGCCGAGAAGGCAGGCGCTGTACGTGTTACGGCCTCTAACCTGCGTTCCATAAGAGCCACGACAGCAGTGTCAAATGCTTCAGGATGCTCACGGGACGCGGAACCGGCAGCAATTACGTCCTGTTCTAGGGCAAAGAACCAGCCGTCAACTATCTCTCGTAGCGCGCTCGGCGCGAACTCGGAAGTCGCAAGATTCTCAGTTACGCGACGATATACGGTTTCCAGCCGGTGTAGGGGTGTTTCCGTTTCTGAAACTTGTATCTCGGCAGTAGCGAATCCACGCTTCTTGGCTGCCTCGACGAGCCAGCGGGCGAAGAAGGTCTTACCCGATCCGTATTCGCCGCGGACCGCTTTGAAAACTGCACCACCCATCGCAACAGATTCGAGCTCCTGGGAAATGGCCGGATCGAACTTGTCGAGCCCAACTGCCAGAACATCAAGGCCTTGCTGCGGTACCGTTCCCCTACGCAGGGCGTCGATAACTTCACGGCGTCTGCGCGGGCTAATTTCTATCATCGGACCGCTCCGAGACTGAACTGTTCAGTCATCAGGCCAATATCTAGGACGACTGTTACACCATCGCTGTCCTGAGTCAGGACTTGGTAGCCCTCTACGTTCAGAAGGCGTCTCAGCGCCGCCAATTCACTGGTCAGTTCCGCCACAGACACACCACCCGCCCTTGCAAGAGAGTCCCTGTGGATCCGCCCCCCGTGTTGCGCAAGCACAGTCAGAAGTTCGTCTACGCGGGAATCCGAGAGGGCTCGCCGTCCTGCCCGGGTTCGTTGATCCTGATACATGCTGCTCTGCATCAGTTCCGGAATCCATGAGACTGCAACAGCAGCCGCCGGTTCCGTAACTGGTTCCGGACCGAACTGGAAGAGAGGCTGTTCGCGGCGTGGTTCTGTTGACTTCGCCTTCCTTGTGGCTCTCGGCCGGGTCTGAACATTATCTGCGGGGTGGATGCGTACCGGATCGTTCCACCAGCCGGGCGTTTGGGGCGGTGCAACTCGCCACCCCTTGGGCGCCGGCGCCCCAGCCCTGTTGAGAACGACGACCGGCACTATCATTTCCGCCAACGTGCAGCCCCCGTGGTACCCAGCTTGCTTCTGCGAATATCTGAGGTTCTCAACCACTGGCACTACTGCAGAGCCGCCTGGCGCCAGGACCCGTCTTCCTGACAGTTCCACTTCGTCAGATGCCGCAGGGCCCGAGCTAGTCGGGCGCCACCGGGCGGCGGCCCCCGCCACCGGCCGGTGTTCAGATCCACGTTCGACGACATGCCCGTGATCGGACGTCAAAATGATCGTCCGGCCTGCCAATGCGGCGGCTTGGAGAAGGTCCGCCAGATGCTGAATGTTATTCAGCGTCCATGTCGTTCCACCTGGATCGTGTTTGGCAAGGGCGTCGTCTATCGTGTTGAGAACGACGCCGATGAGCGGCTTTCGCGGGTCGTTGAGGCCCGCAACTAGGTCTCCGGGCAAACGGGCACCGGCCGGGGCGCGAAGATCGTCTTTATGAAACAAGGGCGCTCCGAAAGAGCGCTTCTCGTCGGCTTGCTGGCCTGCAGCGAGACGACCAGCAAATAAAGACGTTCTGGAAAAGGTCGTTAGGGATGGAATTGCAGAGAGAACACCACGACGGGAGCGACCTAATCCCTCGAGATCTTCTACAAGTTCCTGCCATCCGCTATTTACTACATCTTCGACAATTGAGTTTGCCGTAGCTGCACTCATGCCATCTAGGACTATCAGCAGACAACCAGTCACACCGGTAAGGGGCTTCACAACGTGAGGCAGGATGTCCTCCGTTCCAGACACAGTGTCGACAGGCGGACCTGCGAGCTCTTCCGAGATTTTTTTGGCAAACTGCCGATCACGCAGACTCCGTCGCACCTGAACCAAATTCAGGACACGGGCATAGGCGGCAGCATTCGACTCGAAGTTGGATCCAGTCCAGACGGTGGCCGCCGCACGGTCCACCCAGCTGCCGTCAGCCATGTGGAGGGAAACGCAATCGCTCAACGACTGTGGAGCTGATTCCTCCGAAGCTAGCCAACGGACAAGCCTGACCACCATGCGGGCTGCCTCGGCTTCCCCCGACGGACCTGCTGCAAGCTGGTGATCCAAGAGATCATTAAGCACGCCTTCGATCCGCGGCAAATCCACGGAGGCTAGATTCGCAATCATGAGGGCCTCGGCCAACTGCACGGCACGTGCAGCAAATCCTGCCGGCAAGAGGTCGGACCTGGACGCGCCTTCAGTCCACCCGATGTCTGCGAGCCACGTTTCAGCTTGTTGCATCACAGCGGGGACCAAAGAGTCACCTGCGAGGCTCATTCGCAGCAACGCTTGCCTGGAAGCAGACGCAAGTGCACGTGCTTCCCTAGGACTAATCGGCGCGCTGCCAAAATAGCGTTCGGCTCGGGTCCTCGCGGCTATTTGTTCGGTGGCTGGGCTTCTCGCATCGGAGGAATCCGGCCACAACACGTCTAGCGCGACTCCAAAGGCCAGGACCGAAATCTTGCTCGCAGATGAGGCTGCCAGGGCGAGCCTAGCGGCCTCGCCGAAGCTTCGGCCCACCCACGTAGTAAGCGCGGTTCGAAGCTCCGGGCTAACCACGGCCCATCGGGTTCGGATTTCTGGAACATCCAATGCCACCAGAAGGTGTGTTTCGTCGATCGAATCGTTGACACTCATACCCAGCACAGACGTAAGCAGGCCGCTCATCGCCAGATCCGCAGTAACAATGCCAGAGGGTGCCTTTGGCCAACCTCCTGGTGGACGGTGTGCGATAAGGCTCTGCGGGAGCCAATTGCCGTAGTCCCGTAGCTGTGGATCATAGCTCACAGCACTAAAGAGCTCAGGAATAGTCGACCACTCGTCCAAGAAGTTGACCCGCTGTCCACGGGACGGAATGGTGACAGCATCGCCTAGCTGTACTGCCCAGGCAGGTTGGTTAAGCGGCTGATGGGCGGGTGGCCTCCGATTGCGGTGTGGGGCCTGTGGTGATTGTAGTGGTGCAGCCATGCCGGGAGGGCGTTTCTGCGGGCTGATTCCGTAGCGTAGAAGCGTTTGAATGCCCACCCGTCGGCAAGGGTTCGGTGGAAACGTTCAATCTTGCCGTTGGTCTGCGGCCGGTAGGGTCGGGTCTTCTTTGCCCTGATGTCCAGCTCCCGGCAGGCGTCGCGCCAGAGATGTGATTTGTAGGCCGCCCCGTTGTCAGAGAGAACCCGTTCCACGGTGACGCCGCGGGCAGCGAACCAGGACACAGCCCTTTGCAGGACTGCTACTGCGGTGGCTGCCGTTTCATCGCCGTGGATCTCGGCGTAGGCGACCCTGGAATGGTCGTCGATGACCGTGTGCACGTAGGCGGTCCCGATCAGCGGGTTGCGGTGTTTGCTGCGGGGCTTTGAGGGAGTCGCAGCACGGTTCTGTTTGCCTTGCTGCCGGCCGACGTAGCGCCAGCCGCCGCCGTCGGGGATGTTGCCGAGCTTCTTCACATCGACGTGGATCATCGCTCCGGGAGTCTCGTGTTCGTAGCGGCGGATGACTTCTCCGGTGCGCTTGTCCACGTGATGAAGGCGGTTCAGCCGGCACCGGACCAGGACCGCGTGCACGGTCGAGGCCGGCATGGCCAGCTTCGCCCCGATCGCGACCGGTCCCAGCCGTTGCTTCCAGCGCAGGTGCACGACTTTGCGCACCAGCTGCTGCGGCGTCCGGTTGGCCACCCGGTACGGGCGGGAGGACCTCTCAGCCATACCGGCCTCACCCATCGCGGCGTAACGGGCCGCCCACCGTTTCGCGGTCGGCCAGGAGCAGTTGAACTGCTCGGCAGCCCGGGATACTGGCCAGCCGTGGTCCACGATCAGACGCGCGACGCGCAAACGTTGGCGCGGAGTCAAAGCGGCATTAGCGTGGGACATGAGGACCTCCTGGTCGCTGCAGCGGTTGTCTAAGCAACTCCACTGTGCAACCGGAGGTCCTCACCTTTGGGTCAACGACTCCAGCGAGTCATCACATTCACCCAACCAACGTCCCTGGGTAGTACACCTAGCTCCTCCTCCGGGACGTCAGTCAAGATGATCAGGAGATCACCAGCAGGAAGGTCCGTGACAGCCTCCAGAGCGGCAAGCTGCGACACTGCCGTTCTGACCCATACCGTTATACCTTGGGCAGCATACGATGACGGACCGTTCCAGATGGGCCGGGCGGCTAAGAGCATAATTCGGCCGGCTTCGGGGGACTGCGCTATCCGATGCGCGTACTCCTCGATGATCTGCGGTGACGCTACCCTAAGCGTTGACCCAACTTCCGAAACGGTCACTCGATCCACCACTTCACATGGACTGTCTTTCCAGGATTATCAACCATCGCGCGTTTGAGCTGCATTTCGAATTGGCTCAGGTCCACTTCCGGCCCGTTCAGTATGAGGTCGACGGCGTTAAGCCTGTCGAGTGTCCCCGCTTGCTTGGGCTCGTCTGAAGGCTCCACTGAACTTGGGAGGTCCCGTGCTTTCGTCGGAACGTCCGGGGGAGTGGTTTCCTTCCCCCTAGTCGGGGTCTCGACCTCCTCAGGCGGAGTTGTCGGAGGTAGTGAAGGCTGGCGCATGAGGATGCTGAGGGCGGCCTCTTTGGCAGCAGCGATTGCGGGAGCGAGCGGTGAATGGAACTCGTCAGCGATCGCAGCTGTCTGCAGTGAGTCCAGCACCTGGATCCATTCGGGCTCTGATCGTGCTGTGAGCTGGTTCAGGACCTTCCACTCCGCGTTGCGGAGTGTGGAAACAACGGCTGGTGCACTGGCGATAGACTTGCCTAACGCCTGAGGTTCGGCTGGAATGTCGGCAATGGCGAGGGCCCTTAGCAGCGATGTGTCGTTCACTTCGCTAGCCAACGCAGCTGTCAAACTTGAAGCCTCTGTTGCTGTTTTGAGTCGGTTGCCGTTGGCGGTCGATTCATGCATCTCGCTGTTAAGCCCTAGAACCACAGCGTGCCGTTGAAGTTCTTGGACAAGCTGGTGAGCGGACGTCTGGGCCACTGATGCGGCCTGCCGAACCAGCCGTGCCAGTCTGCTGACTCCTTGGGCGCTCAGACGGGGTTCTGCTGGAATACCAAACACCGTCGCTGCGCGGTGGTTTGCAATCGTCCAATCATCCGCGGAAGGAAGCTCTGGTGTTCTGAGCGACATGTCGGATGTGATGCCACCAACCGTTGGAGTTGCTGAAAGGGGCGCTTGAGCGCGGAACCATTGCCGGTCTTCGAGCAGGGTCCAAGCGAGGATTAGTAGATCACCCACTTCGGTGGATACCCCGTAGTCCTCCAGATGCGCCCGAAGGGTGGATATCTTGAGGTCGAGTGCTTCGGCGGCAGCCCACTTGGTGAAATTTTCCATCCACCCAAAGTTGGACGAATTAAGGGAAAATACGGTCTCTCGTGGCTCACCCAGCTGGAGGGGGATAGCAATGCGGCGAAGTGTCGCTGCCTTGGACCTTTCTATTCCGTCCAGCCGGCCGCCCTTGGATACACATTCTTCAACCAGAGAGGCAATGGCGGAGAGCTCAGCCTTTCTAATTTCCGTTTCGCTGGGCTCAAACAGCGGGTGTTTGGGATAGAGGTAAGTCAGCGCTGTCGCCAAGGCAGAGTTGAGACCGGCCCTCAAATCAGCTGCCACCGGTGGTCGAAGCTCAAGGCCGGGCAGGAGACTTGTGAGGACTGAATCGCCGGCGATGACCGCGTCCACATCGTCGGCAGTGGCGGTATCAATTCCGTAAGCCTGAAGAAGCGCGCTCTTGAGGCGCTCCCTGATGTTGGAGCGCTGGCTTTCAAGCTGGCGTTTTGCAATCGGCCGGTCAGAGACGGGCAGGTTGCTCGCGTTCGCCTCGAATTGCTCTCCAGATCCTTTGAGGAGGTGCTCGAGAAGGACCAGCCGGCCGACGTCGTTGAGACGGGCCGCGGAGAGGAAATGCGGAACCCAGGCGATGGTTCGTGATTCAAGGCCGGCATCCCGCAATTGTGCAAGGCGGTTCAGGTCTTCCTGCGCACTGTGGTTACCGGAGTCAAAGGGGACGTCGATGACGACCTTCCATCGGTCGCCCTCAGCGCGGAGAGCATCGTCCGGGAGAGACGATGCATCACGGATGTTCCCGAAAATAACATCAACAACCCGTTTGGTTCCTCGCCACACGTGAGTGAACTCGCGCGTCGACATCAACCCCACCGCCGCTGGGAGGCCTAGGTGTATTGACCACGGAGGTTAGGAACATGCGGCGTGGTTAGGTGACAAAAAGAAGACCTCCAAGTGGAGTGGGGCTTGTCTAAGAGTCCGATCCACAAGGAGGTCTTCAATGTCCCATGCTAACGCGCTTCTGACGCCGAAGGGACGGCTCCGGCTGGCCCGGTGCATCGTCGATGACGGGTGGCCGCTGCGCCGTGCTGCTGAGCGGTTCCAGGTGTCGGTGACGACCGCAGCGCGGTGGGCGGCCCGTTACCGGGAGCACGGGGAGCACGGGACGGGTGATCGTTCCAGCCGGCCCATCAACTCCCCGCGTCGGACCTCCACGCGGCGGGAGCGGCGGATCGTCGCGATCAGAGTCAACCGGCGCTGGGGCCCGGCACGGATCGGCTATCTGCTGGGCATTCACCCCTCCACGGTGCACCGGGTGCTGTCCCGGTTTGGGCTGGCGAGGCTGGCGTGGATGGACCGGGCCACGGGCCGGGTGATTCGCCGGTACGAGCACCACAGCCCCGGGGACCTGGTCCACGTCGACATCAAGAAACTTGGACGGATCCCTGACGGCGGCGGACACCGCAGTGTCGGCAGGGCCGCCGGAAACCGGAACAAGACCGGTACCGCGGCGAACCGGAGACCGGGTCACGCCTTCTTGCACAACGCCGTCGATGATCACTCCAGGCTCGCCTACACGGAGATCCTGACCGATGAGAAAAAGGACACTGCGGCCGGATTCTGGGAACGCGCCAATGCCTACTTCGAGTCCCACGGGATCACTGTCAAACGGGTCCTGACCGATAACGGATCCTGCTACCGCTCCTACGCATTCAAAGACGCTCTGGGCCCGGACATCAAGCACAAACGCACCCGCCCCTACAGTGGCAGATAGCTTTTGTTGGAACTGCTGGTCTGGGTAGTTGGTACTGGGGTTCCGGGAAATTGGTACCGGCCCTTCGCTTGTCCGCTCGGGGCCGGCACCATGTCCTGGTTGGGGTCTATTCCCAGTGGCCCGGTTGCGCTCGGGCCGTATCGTCGCGGAGTCGTCGCATGTCCACGTCGCCGAGGTTGAGTTGGCGTGCATTGTTTGCCAGCCGGTTCACGATCGAGTCCGCGGCCACCCGGTCCGGCAGGGCCTCGACCCAGTAGGCCGGGCCGGATTGGGAAGCGATGAGCGTGGGCAGGCGGTGTTCCCGGTTGGCCAGGACCGCGAAGAGGTCGTTGGCCGCTTCGGGGTCGATGCCCACGGTAAGGAAGTCATCGATGACCAGCAGGTCCACGTCCGAGAGCTCGTTGAGCAGCTTTTGGTGGCCGATGCCGTCACCGCGGGCGATGACCAGCCGGCGGGCGAGGTCGTCCATCCGGGTGTAGGCGACGGTGTGTCCGCTTTGGCAGGCGGCGATCCCGATCGCGCAGGCCAGGTAGGTCTTGCCTCCACCGGTTGGTGAGATGACCAGGAGGTTCGTGGGGTCCTGGCGCCATTGGTGGGCGGCGTAGCGCTTCATCCGCACCGGGGTGATCCCGCGTCCTTCCTGGTAGTTGATCTCGGCGACCGATGCTTGCGGGATCGGGAACCTGGCGGCCCGGATGAGCTTGTCGATCCTGTGGGCCCGGCGCTGGTGGAGGGCGTCGTCCACTGCGGTGAGGAAGATCTGCTCGGGAGTGAGCTCGTCATTGGCCTCGTCGGTGATTAGTTCCTCGAACCGCAAGGCCAGGTGCGCGATGCGCAGGGTCCGGAATTTCTCGTGGTCCTCGCTGGTGAACATCAGCCCTGGCCTCCCTGTCCGTCGCGCCGGTAGTGCTCGGCCGAGCGCACGTGCACCGCCGCCTGGATGCCTGCGCCGGGGTCGGCACCGCCGGCGGGTTTGCGGGTGGCCGCCGCCGGTGTGATTGTTTTGGGTTTTTTAGTGTCGGAGTCGATGGTGGCCATGATCCGTTTGATCGTGCTGTAAGTTCCTGGGCCCTGACCGGTGTCGAGCAGGACCTGGCAGGCGGCCTCCAGGCGGGCCTTGTTCCGCTTGCCCAGGGACTCCAGGATGTTCTGGCAGTCCAGGTACCCTTGGGCCTCCACGGTGTGCCGGTCGATGATCCCGGCGATGACCGCCTCGGTGGCTGGCCCGAAGCCCCGGGCGCGGTCCGTGAACCACCGCTTGGACCACAGCCCGTCGATACCCCGGTGCCGGGTAGGGGCATGCGCGACATCGGTCGAATACTGGCCCTTCCGGCCCAGCCGCCGGACATGCTCGCAGATGACCTGGTCCCCGTCGAAGACGGTCACTGTCGTGGAGGTGACCCGGACCCGCAGCAGCTGCCCGGCGTAGGTGTAGGGCACCGAGTAATGCTGGGAATCGCAGCTGACGTGGTAATTCCGTCCGACCTTGAGCTGCTTCCATTCCACCGAGTCGAACCCGTCGGCCGGCAGCGCCTGGAGCAGGCCGGACTCATCGGCGGTGAACCGTTCCCACCGGGTGCTGCCATCGGCCCGGGGAATCCGCTCGTTGATCTCCACCAGCCGGGCCCCGATCGCCTCGTTCAGGGCCTGCACCGTGGTGAAGACCTCCTCGGCCAGATAGCCGATCACCCGCTTGTTCACCACGTTCACCGCCGACTCGGCCGCAGCCTTATCGCGGGGCCGTTTCGCCCTGGCCGGCACGATCCCCGTCGAATAATGCTCGGCCAGCTGCTGATACCGGGCGTTGAGCACCCGGGCCGACTCGCCCCGCTTCGGCCGGTGAGTCGAGGTCGCCGGATTGTCCGGGACCACCAGCTGCGGGACCCCGCCATAGAACGAGAAAGCCGCCACATGGGCGGCAATCCAGGACGCCGATGTCATGTCCGTATACCCATGGCAGAACACCGCCCCGGAATACGGCAGCACAGCCACGAACAGATAGACCCCGGTCACCTCCCCGGTGACCGCATCCACAACCCCCAGGGTGTCCCCGGCCCAGTCCACCAGCATCGCCCGGCCCGGCTCGTGGTGCAGCGTCGCCACGACATCGGTCACGCGGGCATGCTCGGCGAACAGGGCGCAAAACTGCGAATACCCGTACTTCTTCCCGCCGTTCGCGGCACTCGAGACCAAGTACCTGCTCCAGGCCTGCTGGAGAGTGAAGTGCCGGTTCTCCCGCATCGAAGCCAGCACCCGATCAAAATCCGGGCGTTCGTATAACTCCGTGACCCTCTTACGACCATCCGGAAACAACCGGGCGATCTCCTGCGGGGACATCGCCCCGATCTGCCCTGCGGTAAAACCGTAAGCCGCAATCGTCTTCTTCGCCGCGGCCACGTCACGGCGGGAACACCCCGCCACCGCGACGATCTCGTCATAGCTCCGACCAGCAACAGCCAAGGTCATAATGGCCTTGAAATCGGCCATGCTGCCTCCTCACATAGGAAAAGGCGGCGCCCAGTGCACCGCCTCACCCACAGCGCAGCACCCACAAACCACGACAGTACCAACTCACCGGAACAGCAATACCAACAACCCGGAACACGAGTACCAACTCACGCTATCTGCCATACAGGCCTCAGACAAACGGCAAAGTCGAGCGCTACAACCGCACCATGCTCGACGAATGGGCCTACGCCCGTCCCTACGCCTCCGAGGCCGAGCGTGTTGCCGCTTTCGCCGACTGGCTCCATCATTACAATCATCATCGAGGCCACACCTCACTCAACGGTCAGCCACCGGCCAGCCGCGTCACCAACCTCTCAGGTCAATACACCTAGGAATTCACTGACCAGGTTGCGTAGAACCGACTGCCGCGCGCCTTCGGTGTCCTCGTTCTGGACTCTCTCTACGATGGAGTCATAATCGACCCCCGAGAGGCTTACGCTCAAAATCGGGTCCGAGGAGGAACCGGAGATGCTGATTTCGCCGAACTCCCCGGACCAGTCCCGGACCTTTTCCAGCACGGCAAATGCTTCCTGGCCGGGGATAAAGCTCTTGATAGTGCCGTAGTTCAGTGCTGCCAGTTTTGCCGCCGTGAGGTTCTGCAAGGACGGGGTACCCGGGACGATCTCGGCCACCAGGAGTGTTTTGGCCAGCCGGTCTTCGGCAACGAATGCGTGAGTTCGAGGCAGCGCCGCGGCATCAGCTTCGCTAATCCCGTGCTTCGACAGCAGGTAGGGTCGCAGCTTGTTGAGGTAGAAGTCGGCAGCGATTCGAAAGAGCTTCTCGATATCCGAGCTGAGAGGCTTTTTGTCGCTCAACACGACAGCCTCGAACAGGTCGCCGACGGGGATAACATCTGTTACCAGCAGCTGTTCGCGTCCTGAGCTGAGCAGCTCACCCATCACCTTCAGAGCCGTCCGCTCGCGTTGAAGGAGCGAGGACAATGCGACTAGGGCGTCTATGAGCGCCGGGGAAAACGGGTAAACCAGTTCGAAGTCCACGGCACTTGAGCCAGCCTCATCGGAGAGCAGGTGGCGCATGGCTCCGGGGTTGGCTTTGACACTGGCCGTAGCTTGGGCGAGGGCACGGGACCCTTCAGCGGAAGTGGGCTGGAGGAGTCTTTGATTGACGATGCGGGGGAGGTCTGCGGCCTTTAGTGTTATAGCCTCAAATCGGTCTTCCCACCACGAAAAGCTTTGACCAATGGCTTCACGTTCGGCGCCAATGGCGGTACTTCCGAGGAAGTCTTTCAGGTCTCGCTGCCTCGCCACAAAGGAGATCAGTGGAATGCTGAGGGAGCCGGTGCCTGTCTCGACGAGTTTGGCCACTTTGGACGTTTCCGACTGGATAAAGTCGTTGTTGCCCAGGTGTTGGGCAAGCCACAAGACGAGTTCATCCAGGAACAGAACGACGCCGTCGTAACCGAGGCCATGTGCATGGTCAGTCATCGCTCGGAGCCCACTGGATATATCGAGCCATTGGCCGGTGTTCTCGTAGCTTCGGTAAAGCGTTGCGGTTAGTGCCCGGGCCAGTTGGTCTCGTTCCGAGCTGCCGACTGGCTCCAGCAGAGCTGCGTCGAATCTGTCACCATTCCAGCTGGTTGTCAGCTCACCCCACCCGCTACTTTGCGAATCCCCGTTAAGGATGCGGAAGAAGGCCTCATCTTGGAGTTCCTTCCGCATGTTTGCAGCATCTCTAAACAGCTCGTCACTGCGGTGCAGAACGGCCGTGGGTGAATTGGGGTACAGCTTTCGCGTCTGGTCCAGGTAGCCCCGGAACAGGGCGCTTTCGAAACTTTCCGCGCCGAGCAAGTGGTAGTCGACCGCCAGGAGTTTTTTCGACAAGAGTCCCTCGTGCGCGGCAACGCTCGACTGGAGATTTGTCAGCTGCCGGGCGTGGAGGTTTCCTGCAAGCAAGAGGTGCAGGACGGCCATGAAGTGGCTCTTACCGGCACCGAATGAACCGTGGACAAAGGCACCGTTACTGCGCCCGTTCTCCAGAGATCGCTCGACAAGTCCCAGGGCCTCATCAAAAGACTTGGCCAGCGAATCAGTGACGACATATTCACCCAGGGTTTTCTCAGCGGCTTCCACCCCACTGTGAAGTTGAAGAACGAAGTCCGCTGCGTCCACGTGCTCCGGAATATCAATGACGTCTTTCAGGAGGCCGAAATTCGCGTTCATACAAGGGTCTCCGTATCCTCGACGCTGGCGTTATTACGACGGCGACCTCGCACGGTGGATGCAGCGGGCCGCCAATTGGTTAGATCAGCTCGAGTCAGCGCCAACCGTGAAAGATAGCTGTCCAACATCCCTGTGATAGCTGCGGCAGGGCTTGAGCCCATCGCCGGGTCGACGTCTGAATGCCACTGGATTACCCATGGTTCGAGCTCGTGGAGCCCTGCCAGCATCGGTTTCAGCTGTTCAGGCGTTGCGCCTTCGGCGTCAAGCTCGACAGTAGCCCGCGCCAATGCCAAGGCAGCAGTCGCGTGATCCCAGCCCGCCCAACCGAAAACGGGGGTGGTGTCGCCACTGCGCAGGAGTCCAGGGAAGGAGATGAACCGTTCCTTAGGGACATCCAACTTGCCCCGTGCTTGCCAATAGCTTGTCTTCTGGAAATCGACAGGTTTGTATTTGGGCGGGACTGGGACGTCGACTTTTTCGCCGGAGTCTTCGCGCCGTTGCAGATCCCAAACAGCCTGCCAGCCGCGGTACTTGGTGAGGCCTGATTCCTTGTACCGGTGCTGTGCGAGGTACGGCACCGCCTCCTCCGATAGAAGAGACGTCAACGCCGGCACCAGCTCAACATGCGTTGATCCGGCCAGCACTTGAAGAGCCTCGACCAAGACCGCATCGTGGCGTGCAGCATCGGCCAGTTGGGCCACGGACTTACAGGATGCGCCTTGTGGGTCCGACCAGAGCGAGGCATCTTCCAGCCGGTCCAGGACGAGCTCGCGCAGCGCGCGTTGCTGCTGAAGGTCCCATGGTTCGGTCGCCCATCGGCGCTTGAACTCCGGTCGTTCGAGCAGCTGGATGTGAGGATTGTCTTCGATTGCCTGGAGACGACGTTGCACCAAGTCTTTGTAGTCGTCCGGCCAGCTCGAAGGGATTGAGGTCTGAGGAACGGTTTTATGACGTTCAAACCAAGCAGATTTCGCAAGGCCGAGTTCGATCTGCCGGGCCAAATGGATCTCGAAGGCACGCTCACCAAGGTTCAACACACCTAAGTCCTCGGAAGAACCATAGGTATAGGTTTGGTCCAGCAGTCCATAGGCCGCGTAACTTGCCCAGTCGAGTTCTTCCTGCTCAAAAATCATGTGTTCCCAAGTGGCTGTCCACTTCGCATGTGCAACCTTCAACGAGGCCGCCAGCGATTCGGAGGGCTCAGTGGCCGCGAAGACGTGGACGGACCGACTTGGGGACACCTCGCTCAAGGTTGTTGCCAAGGAGTCGAGCAGTGCGCCACGGTCAGCAGGCAGTTCAGCCGGAAGCGGGAACTCTTGCAGTTTGGTTGAGGTGAATTCGTAGCGGTCGTCCCAAGATTCAGCGCTTACGCGAGCGCCATCACCGCCGACCGGATCACCCCCCCTTCGGATAGCTGACCTGCTTAAGCCAGAAGCACGCAGTTGACGAGTTCAGAATGGCCATTAGGCCCAGATGCTGTTCTTCTGTCGCGTCGGCAGGCAATTTGATCACGGGTGCAGACTGCTTGAAGACCTTTCCACCACGGTCCAGCACAAAGTGATTGTGCGTCGCGACGAAAGCGAAGGCTATTGACATCGGGACTTTGACTTTGGATTTTGCGAGCATCCCATACTCAAACCACTCCATACCCCGCTCTTGGCGGGTCTTTCCAAACATTAAATAGCCGGAAACCGTTCGTCGAGTCCGCCACATCCAAGGAGATTTGTGAGCGTGGGGAGAGATTGCCAGTGTCGAAGTGTAGGGCCAGAAGCGTGGCTTTGAACGAAGGCCAAAGTCTCGGAGCATGTCGCCTTCAACAACCTCCTTCGTTGCCTCTCTGGTCCAAGTGGGCACTTCAAACGCATCTTCCTCGCCGAGCACAGCCACGATGCCAATTTCTGTCACAGTAGATCCGAGCGTGGACTTTGAATTTGTCTCGATATATTCCTTGAGTTGCCCTGCGCCACCTCCCGACAGCGACCAAGGGTGAGTAGCAAACTCCTCTCGTGCAGGTGTCACCACAGTTACATACCTGCCATTGAAGGATTCGTCATTGACGTGGTTATGAATCTCGTTCCAGACCAAGCCTTGGTTAGGATTCTTTGGCTGGGCAGGCTCTCCACGGACGCCCAAGACTGCCCGAACAGTACTACCGACAGGCGCTCGCCTTCGTCCGATGAGAATCACAGTGGGGGTGCCATGACCCGGAATGTACGCGCCAGATGTGTCGATGATGTGTGTGAGATCTACTGGATTGGAGATCGTTTTGCCCGAAAGTAGATCCTGAATAAGCTTCTTGCCGAATTCCCGTTTCATGAAGGAATTCGACGTGATTTGTCCTACGTGCCCGGCAGCGGTGTCGGCGGATCCCCTGATCGCGAGGCGGAAAAAGAGCTCCATGAACGGGACGGAGAGGGCGTACTTGCCGGCACAGGTCTCGTAGGCCCGGCGGTACCACTCGTTGAGAGCCTTGTCCTTGACGGTGATGTAGGGCGGGTTTCCAACTACGACGTGGTAAGTACCAGGCTCCAGTATCCCCTTGTAGTCTCCTATGTCCTCAGAAGTGTAGGAGTAGGCATCTTCTCCGTCTTCAAAGAGGTCTCCCTGACGGCCTTGTTGGCCGATGAGTGAGTCGCCCACCGCCAAGTGGTAGGAGAACGCTGGTGCCGTGACCAGAGATGACTCCCCGCAGGCGCGAAGGGCGGCCACGGTGAGCCTGAATCTCGCGATGGCCACCGCAAACGGGTTCAAATCAACACCATGGATGGAGTCCAGAGCGTTCTGCACCCTCTGGCGTTTGGAAAGGCCTGGGCTCTCGGCCTCCCATTCGCGGTGAAGCCGTTCAAAGGCTCCAAGCAGGAAGTGGCCGCTTCCGCAGGTTGGGTCAATCATTTTCAATTCAGCGATGCCGAACTCGTGGATGGCTGGAGTGAGTGTCTGATCGAGGATGAATTCCTCGATGAAGTCGGGCGTCTGCAGGAGCGCGAAGGTCTTCTTGGCGTAGTCTGAAAGGTCTTGGTAAAGGTCTCCGAGGAACCGGGTCCCGTAGTCGGGGTCGGTGAAATCGTGGCGGAGTGCGCCGCCGTCGTCGGTCTGTCGCCAGAACTTGAGCAGAGCGCTGGCTGACTCGGCGCTGATGGGCGCCCGCCACACCAGATTGTGTTTTCGGTCGACAAGCGCCCGGCCCGCGGGCAGATCCGCGAGGGCGCCGAAAGCTGTCTTTAGCCAGTCGCGGGCATTGTCGGTGGGTAGTTTCGCGTAGTGGGCCATCTCGGCCTCAGAGGCCCGTTGGGTACGGTCGGCTGGCCCCGCGATCCAGAGATCATTTAGGAGGGCGTTGTCTTCACAAAAGCGGATGAAGACGGTGGCGACGATCCAGGCGACAGCGGCCTGGGAGATCTCTCCCTCGAGCCAGTCATCGAAGGTGCGTGCTGTGCGGTCGTGGTCGCGGGCATGCTGGTGCTCTTCGCGGAGCTCCTTTGCCCACCTTTCGGATTCTTCACCCGAAGGGCGCTTGGCTTCACTTCGTAGATCGGATTCTAGAAGCTTCAGCTGTTTCTTGAGATCTGCGAGAAGAAGCTTGGAATCGATCACAGGATGTCCTTTCCGGACGATATGGTGCTTTCACGTTTGCTGAGGGCCAAGGCGAGCCCGGGCGAAATATCAACGAATCCATCGGGACCCATGGGAGGGACGCGTCCGTCTGAGGACGGGGTATTTGCCGAACCACGTTTCGGGGCTACGACCCAGCGTGCCGCAGGCCTCGGGACGGACATATCAAAGAGTGTGGCCACTTCGCTGCCGAACCCAAACTTAAGGAGAGGACCGATATTGGTGAGCAGCAAGGGATTCTGATCCTCTACCACCTCCACCCACAAGGGTTGGACTGCCATCCGCACCAGCTGAGCCAGATTGGCGTGGTCTGACGGTGAAGCGGACTTGGCATCTGCCCGCAGAACCACGTCCCAATCAACATTTTTGGACTGTGCGGTGGCGCGGACTGCTTTGACCACTTCGGCTGAGACGTCCACTAGCTTCAGTCCGAAGACCTGGGTCAGTGCCTTCGAAGTCCTGATGAAGTCCTTGGGGCGAACAGCGAGTGTAACGGCCGATTTCCGGGTCAGCGACTGGGCTAGCTGCCGTTCGATCTCAAGTATCTGTGTGGAAGACAGCTTTGTATGCGTGGTCGACCCTGCGACGGAAGCGAATTCGGACCGCTCGACTCGGGTGTAGCTTCCGTCCCGCCACCTCATGCCGGGCATTGCTGCTTCGATGAGGCCGTCAAGCTCTGGCCGTGAAGGCAGTTCCCTCACCGTGGGAAAACGCGACGTCACCCGTTTCTGTGCGCTCGACTCGCTAAGCTCCCGCACCACGACGTCCCGGAGCGTAAACTCGAGGGCCTTCTCTGCCGGGAGTGTCTTAGCGTACAACTCACCGCGGCCCGATAGGGCCGCAGTGTGTGAGGCCGCAACGGCCAGACGCAGTATCCTGTCGTCGTGCAGGATCGCGGCTTTGTCCAGTTCCCGTAGGACCGGCCTTACCGTCGCCGCGGGCAGCAGCATGAATGATCCGTCCCTCGAGTCCACAAGGCTGTCGACCTTGGCGGCCAACTCTTGCGCCAGCACCAGCAACGATTCCGGATCACCGGGTTGGGCGTCGTCCTGGCCAATCTGTGCTGCTACGAGGATTCGTCCGGTGGAGCTGAGCCGTCGTTGAGCCAAACGCGCGTTTGATGAGCGTGCGTCTACTTCGACGACCGCTCTGACCAGTCCCTGAGCCAGTCTTAACCGGTCGTCTCCCGTGGAGGATGAGCCATGGGAGATCAGGAGCGCGGATGCAACCTCGGCCAGCTCTGCTACGCCTCCCTCGGCCGCTAGGATGCTCTGTACCTCGTCCTGGGCCTCAACTAGAACACGGCTTCGCTGCCATCGGACGGCCGCGGCGGTAACAATTTGCGAGACCCTGCCGCTGCTGACTCCGCTCAGCTCAGCCACCTGAGATGTTGTCGGCCAAGCTGCACTCGACGCGATGAGTTCTGCAGGGTCGCCCCCGGGCCGTGGGGTTCGAATGCCCAAAAGCAGGCGCAGAACGAAGACCTCTGTACCGTTCGCCTTGTTTGGTACAGGGACCAGACCCCCGAGCAGGGTGTCAATACTCTTGTCGAGGTTGCCGAGCGGGCGGGGAGCGGCAGTTGTGCCGCCAGTCAGCAGCCTGGACTTCCAGTCCCGAATGCGTCGTTGAATTTCCTTTCGTGTCTTCTCGCCCTGGCCGCGGATCGAATTGACCTGCATCGGTGAGGTGCCGAGCAACTCGCCCACGGTCGCGACGCCGAGTCTGTTGACGGCGGAAATAGCCCTCGCTGTTAGCCCCGCTTCAGCGAGCAGCGTGTCAAGGGTTGCGGCATCCGCCGCAGCATCGCGGAGGGCCTCGTCTGCGTCGTCTCCACCCGGTGCCTCGTCCAAGGAACGAAAGACAGCGGCCCAGCCAGCAGCCAGGGCGTGCACATCCGAGAAACGGGTGGACGCATCAGGGGACAATGCAACCCTGAAGAAGGTGATCAATGAATCGGCAATGGCCGATTCGAAAGACTGTGGCACCAGCACCACTTCGTCGGCAGGGCTGCTGGGCCCTGCATCGCCGTCCCGCCACCAAGGGAGCGAGCCGGTGGCCATCTCGAAGAGGGTGACGGCGACGGCGTAGAGCTCGGCAGCTTTATCGTATTGCCTGCGCCTCGGAGGGCCGAGGTACGGGTCCAGGTATCCACGCGTTCCGGATCCAATCATGGCGAGAGGTTCGCGTGCCAACGACAGGTCGAAGAGGACCAGCCGGGGTTTCCGTGTAGATGAGTCCCGAACGATTCCTAGGTTGGCCGGCTTGATGTCCCGGTGGTAAACGCCCACTGAATCCAAATAGGCCACGGCGGCGAATAGATCAGCTCCATAGCTTTCAAGCTGTTCGATCGTGGCTGGGCCCTCTGACTGAATTCGGAGGGCAAGAGTTTCGTCGCCGGCATCAGTCAACAGCAGAGCGGTTTGCCCGTCGACGTTAAGCGGTCCTTCGACAAGCCGTACAAGCCTCGTATGATCCAGCGCAGCGAGGATGTCAGCTTCGTCACGAAGACGGAGCGCTGCGGCGTCGTCTCTTGCAACCTTTAAGATGAGGCCTTCTCTGCCCGTCTCGTAATCGTCGACCTCAAAAACGGTTCCTGTGGATCCGCTCCCGCGACGTCCCTTGACCTCGAATCGGTCGCCAATCATCTGACCGGTGGATGCTTCTTGCGGAGTGCTGGCCTTTGGACGGTTGTTGGGATCAGGCCGGGTCAGCTTTTCAACTGCGGCATCCAGTTCTTTGAGGAAGGCATCAATGCTCGCCGTGCGATCGGCCTCCGACTGCCGAGTCGCGTTCAGAACCAGTTCAACGAAAGGCCCTTGTAGGTCACCGATGGCACCAAGATCTAGGCCGGAGTGGTTGGCGAAGATCTCCTGAAGTTCGGCCAAGGTGTTGGCGGGCGCCCGCCCGCTAAGGATGAAAAAGGATAGGGCGCCGAGACCGTAGACGTCCAGAGGTATCGGGGGCAGCTCGGAGCGGGCCGTCAGTGTCTCGGGGGCGAGATAAACCCAGTTTTCAGCACTGATGAGGTTTTGAGGCTCTGCGGCGCCGAAGGAAGTTCTCGACTGGGAGGGGCCGGCCGATGTTGAGCTGAGCGACTTCGTTCCTGTGAACCAGTCACGTATTGATACATGAAGACCAGACTTGGATTCGCGGACGAATACCTGCCGGGGCGTTAGAGCTCGATGAGCTAGCCGCCTCGAATGAGCGAACTGGAGGATTTCGCCGATTTCCCTGATGAGACTGATTTTTTCGTCGATTCCAAGGTCGGCCCAGCGTCGGTGGATGAACTCGCCCAAGGCGAGCTCCTCGTCGTCGTGATCAAAGACCAAGGCGGGACCGGAATCCGTAGCAAGGTAGTCCAGCGGCGTCGTTATGCCACTGTGGGATATCCCGTGCGTGAGTGCGTACTCGCGCTTCGCGGAGATCTCGATTTCCTTGCGGACCTCCGCCGATGCGCCCGGTGGAAGGTCGAACAATCGTATGCGGCGCACCGCCTTAATAGCCGGGTGCACGGCTCGCACGTCTTGCCAATCCGGGCCTTCGCCCAGGGGATCGGCCTTCTCCAGGGAGTACTGGCCAACGAAGCGGGATTTTGGGGTGGGCTTGAGCCCGGCCGCTTGGATGAGCGTCCGAATCTTGTTGGCGCGAGGGACGTCTACGAGGTCATGGTGGTTAGGCACCGGAGACCTAAGGAAATCACTGACGGAACGGTTTTTCAGTCCGGAGACTTTGTATCCATCGAGGGCCCAGACTCCAGTTGCGCCTAGTTCGTCCAGCTTGACGACTGAGTCCTGTCCGTGCAGGACGACCATGGGCCTGATGAAGGGGACGTTCTTGGCTGCTGCTGTATTGGGGGCCTTCAGTTTCAAGAGGCCCGCCAAACGCTTGGCTTTGCTGTCCGTCAATATGTACGGATTCGGGCGCACGCTGCTGCTGCCAGTCGGACTGGTCAGAGTCCAGCTCTGCTGGTCTCCAGTCAGCGTTCCGTGCCAGCCCTTGAGCTCGACGATGAAGAGGCCTTGCTGCGTCAGCAGCAGGACATCCACTTCATTGGTGCGGCCACTAGCGTCAATGAACGTCAGATTCGACCACGCGTAGGTGACTGAATCGTTGGGCAGGAGCGCCTTGAACTTTTCCAAGGCCTGACGCTCCGCAGGGGTCGCTGCATCGCCGAGTTCAAACCAATGGTTGGAATCCGGATCCAATATTTACCCCCTGGAGCACTACCAAGCCGACTGCTTTGTCCCATACAACGATGGATAGGAGGCGGCTCTGTTACTTGAAGCTGCTTTGATCCTAGCGAACCTTTGACTGGTAGCCGGCAACGACGCCGTGTTACTGAGCCCGTCCGGTGCTACAGAATGATTCCGGCTAGAGCTTGTCGATCCAGGTGTCCTCTTCGCGGTTGTCCCATGCCGAGCCCGATATCTGTTTGGCCGGGAGACGGCGCTCTTCGATGCGGCGGAGGATCGGCCGTACGTCCTTTGCGAGAAGGTCCCTTATGGAGTCGACCTGGCGAATTGTGCAGCTTTCGATGATCGCACGGCGATCGTCCATGGAATCGATGCCGGCTGCGGCGAACGCTTCTCTGAGCTGTTGTACTTGACGTTCACGGATAGGCAAGTCCTCTAGTACCTGCGATGGTGCCTGGTCTGCCTTTAGAAAAAGGTCAAACGTGTTCTCGTCCAAGGTGCTTCCTTTTCGTTCCCGCGGGCTTCAATTCTGCCATGAAGTGCAATCTGCAGAAGTAACAGGAAACGGCCCCGGAGGCTTGGCGAACGCTTTACGGCATCCGTGGAGACGCCTGAGGACTCTCCATCAGTGGGACCGGCCCGGCCAAGCTCCATCGCTCTAGTGCTTGCTTGGCCTCGGGGAATGGCTGCCAAGGTCGACTTACTCGCTGCTTGCCGTTGGAGTACGAGTCGTCAGACCTTCGCTGATTGGCAAAAGCAGCGGGTGACATATGGGGGGCGAGCCGGAAATGCTTCCAAATCGGCCTAGGACCCTTGCCGTCCGCAATGATGAGGTTGGGTCGCTCCCAGATACACATACACCAGCCTCCATTCGGGTTAATTGCCCAGACCGGAGGAGGATCGTCCCGATTAATCCAACCCGCCACTGTGATGGCAGCCAGCTCCGGATTCGAGAATTTGCCGTGTACAAACACCCTGGTTCCACCCTGGCTTAGGAACTCCCACCCGGCTTGCTCTGCGGCAGCACGAGCATCTTTGAACTCATCACCGGTCAGATCACTCTCGATCAAATGCTGCACATGGTCAAGACGCAGTGTCTGAGAATCATGACCGACCAATGTTCGACAGTATTCCGTAGCCAGGTCTTCATCGAAGTACCCGAGCTGAGTCGCCGCACTCTCCAGAATGCTTCTATATATCACCGTTGCCTCGCTTGTGGTCCGGAGGTCGGTTGCGCCCCGCATTACTGCGGAACTTACAAGAGTCATGCTGGAAACGGAGGCCTGCAGTTCGTCCGGAATCGGTTCGTTGGCCAAGTGCCGGATGAGGGTACTTATGAGCCGCAGAGGCTCTACATCGGACCTATCCCAATTGCCCGCGCTAAAAAAACTCGTGACGATGCGAAGCATGGCAAGCTGAATGAACGGGGGTTGATCATCCAGGCTCGCCACCCATTGGGCACATCGTTTTCTACGTCGTCGTCGATCTGCTTCCGGAGATTTGGAATGGTCAGGGGCTAACGCCTCCGTATCTGAAACCTTCGGGATGACACTTGCCACCGCATCATCGTGTTCGTCATCGAGGACGGCCTCGTTGTCGTCCACTAGGACGTCAGCCCATCGGGGTGGTGCTACCACTTCGTTACTCGAAGCGGGCGCAGGAGGTAAACCCAGCACGAAGGCAGTCAAGAGCGGGCCTTGAATCCGAGATGCCGCTTCAAGATCCCATAGCCACGGGCTTTCGACGTTCACTTTGGCTTCAGAGGGGACAGGCCGCTGCCTGGGCTGCGCGCCTTCTCCAACCGCCGTCGCCCTCGGACCGATAGTGCGCAGGGATACTTCCCGAAGCGCCGCGAAATCTTTGTCCAATGAATCGAGGGCGCGTCCGGCATCCTGCCATAGCTCACCCGGTGTGGGCGATTTGTACGACTTTACTCTCGACGGGGTTCTGGGTGCGGCGCTGATCCTGAGTGGGTCCATTACGAACATGATCGGTCCGACGTGTTTGATCTCAGCGTCACACCAAGACAGCCGGACCCTACTGACAGCGCTCATTGCACAGGCGGTCCGGAGTTCAATCTGCCCCTCTTGAAACGATCCGAGCAGACTCCATTGTTCTGGAGGGTCTCTGAACTCGGAAGCTTCCAATTCTAAGAGCATCGACGCCGGGCTTGAAAGTGTGATCGTCAAGTCACCATCAACGATACGGGCCGACCTGATTGACGGTCCGGTGCGCGACGATGGATAGGCGGTTCCCGTAGTTGCTGGACTTATGCTCGAAGCATCGATGGGCCGTCCGTCTGGAACGGTGAGGACGGAAGCAGGTCCCACAACCGCAGTCTCATAGTTCCCACCAGATGACCAAGCTCTCAAGAGCGCAGCCCCCGAAAGGTTAGGACTCCCGACCAGGGCTCGCGAAGTACCGTTAGATTTCCACCAGATCACCTTTCCATGACGGTACTTGTTCTTCCGGTCCGATTCTTGTGCCTCAATGTGAATTCCATACTTGTCGGCGCACTCCTGTACTTGGACTGGGTCGAAGACCGTCAACCTTGGTTGGAGGAGCAGAGATGCTTTCTGGGGTCTCAATCTTTCTATTAACCTGGATGTTGCAGCCATGGAGCTGTCGAGGAATGGCGCGTGTAAGCGTAGTTCTGTTACTGGCTCCGAAGGAAGTCTGCCTAGAATCGCTTCCTCGGCGGAAGTAATGAAGGTGTGCCCGGTATCTACAGGCTCGCTCTGCTCAAGGAGCCGTCGTATGAGCGCATACGTTCTGCGAACTGAATCGCTAGAATCTGCGTCGAGCCATCGAAAAGAGGCGAAACCGCGAAGCCATTCACCTATGTCATGGAATATCGCCGGATAGGACGTCTTGTCTCCGGTGAACTGGATCCAGACCTCATCGTTATATTGCCATCCGCCCAACGTCAGGTTGCCAGAACCGATGGCTACCTGAACCCTCTCCTCGCCCGCAACAATAACCACCTTAGGGTGAAACGCCGTGCGTCCTGTGACGAGGCCAACGTTGTACGAGCGTCCAGCATGTCGCACGGCTCGCGGGTCCGGAGACCAGACATTTCCGTCGGCGATAATCGATACGCGAGCACCCATAGCCAGACAGGTACCGAGGACTTGGGCCTCGAAGAAGGCAAGATCCACGTTGAACGTTAAGAAGAGAGCCTCCCTTGCCTGGACTTGCCGGGTTCGTTCCTCGTCCAGAAGCATCGGGAATGGATTTGGAATCTGTTGATGATCACTAGGCAAGTGCCTCGGCTCCTTGATCGGTGATCTGCCATTTTTCATTTTCGTCTCGGACGAGCAAATCGATGCCGGAGAGAACGTGCACAAGTGGCGCCCAGCGAAGGGACACGCTGCCGCCACCTTCATTCGAGTCTTTGAATACCAGATCGTCCCTGAAAAATATCCGCGTTGGAATTTTGATCGTTCCCGTTGACGAGTCGAACCTAGCTTTTCTCATTGAGAGCCTGTTCGCCCTGCGAAGGAGTAGCTCGACGATATGACGCGCGAAATCCTTCAGCGCGCGCCCGTCCCACTCGTGAATTTGGTTCAACAACCAACTCGGCGACATCTCCTGGAGGGAATCACCCTTTGACTCGAAATAGGGTCGGACACGATCGGGAATCCTCGCAAGCCGAAGCGAGCCGAGCAGAATCGTTGCCATGAATGCTTCCATGTCTGACTCACATGCAGCCGACTGCTCCAGCTCAGCGGGGTACGCAGTTCCGTCAGGCGCCCACACCTTCGGTAACGAGCGAAGGTATTGACCGACTGAAATGCTGGGCAAGACATCGGTCAACGGAGCTGAAAACTCGGATCGATGGCATAGCCCTGGTACGGCCGCCACGAGACCGGCCCAGATTCCCCTCCACGCGCCAACGGAACGGTTTCGAAGGGTCACGCCCTGCCACGCTGGAACGGCATCCAGTTGTGAAAGTACGTCGTCATCACGGACGGCGGGGGAGTAATTAAGCGTGTCAACGAGCTCGGTGTTGATGCTAGCCGGCGCGCGCAGTTGTACGAGGCGGAGTACCATCCGTACTGTTTGTCGGCGCTTGTCATGATCAGTGTCCGGATCCGCTCCTTGCGCCAATAGCAACTCCCGAAGCACCGCCCCATCGGATTCGGTTCGGGAGCCACAAACGCAGAGGTGGCAGTTCGTCCGCAACTGTTCTTCACTTACATGTTCCTCACGCGTCAGCTCGTAAAGGCCACGAAATCCATCGTTTAACCGGCTTGTATCGAAAGCCGTGATTTGGCTGTTGCTAGTCGGCAGCAGCCCCAGAAGCATTTCGGACGCTTGATATTGACCTTTATAGCCAATGGAACGGCCGGCGTAGGCGCCTGGTCTGGAGAGCTGTCCAAGGTTCAGTCCGTCCTTGATTCTGCTTTCCAAATACTCCGCTCCATGCGGTCGGGGGAGCCACGCATGTTGGCCCTCATGAAGTATGGAGATCGCTCCAACTAGCGTTTCCGATCGGCGAAGAAATTCGAGTGATTCAGACGCAGTCATTCCGCGAGCTTTGGCCTGAAACGCTGTATAGGAGTGCAGGCTGTAGTAGCGCGCATTCCTTGTCACGGTTGTCACCCCAGGCAACAGCTCGCCAACCGACCTAAGAACGTGGCGCTCGACAGATAAGGGGTACCGTCCGGGATAGCGACCGTCGAGCCCTCCGCCCCAGGATGGGCCTTTTACTAGTTGCATAGAGTTCCTTGGCTCATCCCAACCAGTGGAACCTCCCAGCGATGGATGTCGACTGCAGGCGGGCAGAAAGCGCGGTTGGTCTCGTCTCGAAACCAGCCGCCGCCGGCGCAACCGGTGTTTCGACGGGACGAAGTAGCGTAGTTCCGTTCCGCATCCAGAACCGTATAGTGAACTTGAACTGCCATTAGGCAATGCCTTCGCGTCCCGGTAGACATACCACCACTCTTCCTCCAGTCTTCAGCGACACTGAGAATAGTCTTCTCGAGTGGGAGACACGAGACATCGTATCGGGAAACATCTGTAGTAAACCGTTGTCCGAGTGGTCGGCTTACGGATGGACGAGTAGGTTTTCCTAGTAGATGCATTAGTTGGCGCCTGTCACAATGATGCAATGGAAAACTCGCCCCTGATGCCGATTAAGGCTCCGCTTTTTGCAATGCGGTCCAACGCCGGGCCCTTGGATAACCTTGCAATCGTTCTTGGCCCTGGCGTCACGGCGTTATACGGGCAAAACGGGGCAGGTAAGACTTGGATCCTGAATTCCCTTAGGCGTGCTATGAGGGGAATTTCAACAGGTTCTACACAACTTATCTACAAGTTTGAGGTTGGATCAGCGGGGTATGAGTGGACTCTAAATCAAGTAGCAGAAGCTGCCCGCGAGACACGGTACGATGCAACGGCCGACCACGATAGGGAGTGGCTGCAACAAGCCATCAAAACCTGGTTCTATGAGGGCGGCCGGTACCTGAAACCTTTTAACCTAACCGACGACATCCCGTCCGGGCTCGTTGAGGAACTTGCGTCAGCGACGGAGTTTGCAATCATTCCCACGGGCACTGCAGCGCCCGAATGGGACGTTTGGCTCTGCATGCCACGCGACAGTTCGCGCTTCCCAGCTTGTGCCCGAGCGATCGAGGACTTTACCCGGATGCGCGAAGAAGCATATCGTCTGGAGGATGAGCATTTGCAAAGAGTTGCGGAACTAGAGTCCAAAGTCTTATGGGTGAGGGAAGAACTTGGGCGGGAGTTGGAGCAGCGCTACGAAGAGGAAGTTGAGCCGCTGCTTTTAGCTCCGCTTTTTCAGCCTTTAGCGGCGTTGCTTTGGGAGTATACCTACATGCCGGAACCAGAAACAGTCGACCAATGGCTTGATCCTATGATTTCCGATTCGCTCCCCATTCCCGTCGTCAAACTTTTTGCTACTCGCGAGATTCCTCTGGTGCTGGAATCAGACGAAGATGAAACAGACATAAACTCTGCTACCTCAAAGGTATTTCTAGACGTATTCCAGAAGAACCTTGACAACTCCGACGAAAGCCTTGATTTTACTCCTGCAATGAGGACTTGGGTGAACGACCTAAATATTGCAGCGAACAGCCTGTATGCCTCGTTGCTCCAAGATGCTCCGCCTCTAACTCTGGAGGTGCGCAAGTTGGGCCGGTGGGCTGTCGAAGGTGCTTTGCATTGGTATGTGGCCTACGGCGACAAAGGGAATAGCCGCGTCCCTGTAACGGAGTTATCCCGAGCAGAGAGCAGATGGGCACGCATCGCCATCCGCCGCGCACTAGATCTCACTGGTGCGACTACCACGGTAATCATAGACGAACCCGAGGCCGCACTTCACCGCAGCGCCGAACGCCACATGGCTCAGGGCCTCGACGGTCTGACAGCAATGGGACCGCAGGTTGTGGTTGCCACCCATTCTCCAGAAGTTTTAAATGCACAGACCACCGGTTGCGTTCATGTTGCTAAGCACGACGGTCGAACACATGTTGGCCAGATGCCGCCAATGGGACAAGAAACTCTGGCGGAGCTGGGTCTATTACCCTCGGACTTGCTTGGCCTGTACCGCATATTTCTCCTCGTGGAGGGAGAACACGACGAGATTGTAATCCAAACTCTGTGCAGTGACTTCCTCGACGCCGCAAGGGTGAAGATAATACCCATGCGTGGAGGACGGAATCTTCCAGGCACCTTGGAAAGCCAGCTGCTGTTTGATCTAAGCGACGCACATCTCGTGGCTGTTCTCGACAGTGTTCGGGCAGAGGACATTACGTCCGCCTGGATGGAAGCTCAAACGCGCTACTTATCCGAAGATGCGGAAAGTGCCATTGATTATCTTGCGGAAGCATTCAATTCGAAAAGGGTGATGGAGCACGAGTGGATCGTGAACTGGCTTAGTCGTGCAATCAAGAAGGGCGTTCACTCGCGTTTGAACCCTTACGGCTTGGCTGCGCGTGACATTATCGAATATCTTCCTGTCGAAGTCCTCGTCCCGAAAGCCGGCAAGTCATGGGAAGAGCTGCGAAGAGAGCATGACACAGCACTGCCAAAGTTAGATAGAGCGAAAGGCCTTCATGTTTATAAAACCTGGCTCAAGCATGCTTACAAAGCCGATACAACCGTTCCCAATATTCGAATAGCAGCCGAATCCGTTAAGGAGGTTCCAGAGGACCTCTGGAACCTCGGATACCACCTCCGAGAGATCAGTTTCCGGCCGCGTACCCTCGGCGTTGTTTCCCCAAAGAGCTGACGGGATCAAGAATGGCTACGACGGTCGGAAAAGGAATTGTATGCCAGCAGGTACTGCCGGGGACTGTGCTGGTCCGGGCTGATGTCCAGCGCAGGGACTACAGCCCCAGCCGGAACACCCACAGCAGCACGTCCTCGGCCGGCACATACCAGTCCCGCTCCGGGGCGCGGCGGAAGCCTTGTGGCTCATACAGGGCGTGCGCACGCTCCATGAACGTGGCGCTGGTGATGCTGATCGCCTCAATGCCTGACAGCAGCCGGGCGTGCTCCACGATCAGGGCCACGGCCCGGCCGACGCCGCCGCCCTGGTGCGCCGGGTCGACAGCCAACATCCGGAACTCCAGTTCCCCATCTCGTGCTATCTCGCTGTACGGCTGGCCGGTGAACGTCAGCGTCACCGCCGCCACCACGTTCCCGGTGGTCTCCGCGACCCACATCTCGGCGTGCTCGGCTCGGTGCTCCACGTCCTCCAGCACGCTCGTTCACGGGTGGTCGGCCGCGAAATGCCCGGCCTGCAGGTAGGCGTCGCGGGTGATCCGCCGGACTTAGGAAAGTCGGCCGGCACCGCCCAGCGCAACGTCAGTCGCCGGTAGTGCAACGCTCAGTGGGCGTCCGTCGCCGGAGGAGTCCGCTCCACAAAGTGGCCCAGCTGTGCCAAATCCGGATGGGACGACGGACCGCTCACGGCATCGGCCCCCACCCCGTTCGCCACGGCCAGGGCTGGGGGTGTAGTCCAACCGCTACGCAGTGCCAGGACCAGGGCGGCGCAGAAGGCGCTGCCCTGCCCATTGTATTCGCCACAAGCACAGCCTCGGACGGCGCCTCGGCCACCCTCTGGCCGTGCTCGAACATCGCCGAGCCCTCGCCACCGTATGTCACCGCCACCAGCTTCGCGTCAGCGAGGGCCGGGATTAGGGCGTACTCGCTCTCGTTGACGATCACCAGGTCGCACCGTTCCAGCAGCTCCGGCGGCAGGTCCATGGCAGGCGCCGCGTTCAGCACGAAGAACCCCTGCGTCTTACGGGCTGCCTCTAGCACCACGTCCAGGCCCACCTCAAGCTGGCACAGGACCGCCTCCTCCGGACCGAACTCAACCGCGTCCAGCGACAGGTGCGAGTTGGCGCCCGGGCACACCACAATCTGGTTCTCGCCCTCGCGGTCCACCACGATCAGCGCGGTCCCGGTCGGCTCCGGCAGGATGGCCACGTCGGAGGTGTCCACGCCGACAGCGGCCAGAGCGTCCAGCATTGTCCGCCCCTGCGCGTCCTAGCTGTACTCAGTCAGGTTCACGTTTCGAGACCGGCGCCGCCCGCGGCTACGGCCACCTCCGGCTGCGGAACGGCAAATGCTGGACACTGCTCACCACCATGCAGGAGCTGAAGGGCTTCGAGGAGAAGAAAGGCCCGCGCCGCGAGCAGGGCGTGGCGCACGAGATCATCCGCGGCCGCCGCTCCTGGAAGGAACTCAAGGAGGAACAGGAGGCGCGGCTCGGCTACGAGGAGCAGCCCTAGCGTGTGATCATCGGCGGCGAGCAGGGCGGCATCGGCCTTGCGGCGCGGCTGAAGCGGCTGGGCGTGCCCACCATCGTGATCGAGAAGAACCAGAACCCGGGCGACTCCTGGCGCAACCGCTATAAGTCCCTGCACCTGCATGATCCCGTCTGGTACGACCACCTGCCCTACCTGAAGTTCCCGGACGACTGGCCCGTCTTCGCCGCCAAGGACAAGATCGGCGACTGGCTGGAGCACTACACCCGCATTATGGAGCTGAACTACTGGTCCGGCACCGAGTGCGTGGGCGCGGAGTACGACGACGGCACGCAGGAATGGGCGGTCAGCGTCCTCCGCAACGGGTCACCAGTGACGTTGCGGCCCAACCAGCTCGTCTTCGCCCTGGGCGTCTCCGGCTACCCGAACATCCCCGCGTTCGACGGCGCGCAGTCCTTCCTGGGCGAGCAGCCAGCACCCCGGCGGCGGGGACTGGACCGGGAAGAAGGCCGTGGTGATCGGCTCCAACAACTCCGCGCACGATATCTGCGCGGACCTGTGGGAGCACGGCGCCGACGTCACCATGGTGCAGCGGTCCTCCACTCACATCGCCCGCAGCGAATCGCTGATGGACCTGGCGCTGGGAGACCTGTACTCGGAGAAGGCGCTCGCCAACGGCGTCACCACCGAGAAGGCCGACCTGCTGTTCGCGTCCCTGCCGTACCGGATCCTGCCCGAGGCCCAGGTGCCCGTGTACCAGGAGATGGCCCGGCGGGACGCGGACTTCTATTCGCAGCTGGAGGCTGCCGGGTTCGAGCTGGACTTCGGCGTGGACGGGTCGGGCCTGTTCCTGAAGTACCTGCGGCGCGGCTCAGGCTACTACATCGACGTCGCGCCTCCCAGCTGATCATCGACGGCCGGGTGAAGCTGAAGTCCGGTCAGGTCTCCAAGATCACCGGCAACGCCGTGGTCATGGCGGACGGGACCGAGCTGGAGGCCGACCTAATTGTCTACGCCACGGGGTACGGGTCCATGAACGGCTGGCTGGCGGACCTGGTCTCGCCGGAAATCGCGGATCGGGTGGGCAAGTGCTGGGGCTACGGCTCAGACACGCCGAAAGACCCTGGTCCCTGGGAGGGGGAGCTGCGCAATATGTGGAAACCAACCAACGTCCCCAACCTCTGGATCCACGGCGGCAACCTGCACCAGAGCCGGCACTACTCCTCCTACCTGGCGCTGCAGCTCAAGGCCCGGATGGAGGGGCTGGAGACGCCGGTGTACGAACTACAGCCCAGCCACCACACCCGCTAAAGGAAGAGCCCATCATGAAAGCAGCCCGATTCCACGCCCGCAAGGACATCCGCATCGAGGACATCCCGGAGCCGGAACTCCGTCCCGGGGCGGTGAAGATCGACGTCGCGTGGTGCGGCATCTGCGGCACGGACCTGCACGAGTACCTTGAAGGGCCCATCTTCTGCCCGGCACCGGGGCATCCGCACCCGCTCTCGCACGAGGAATCCCCGGTGACCCTGGGGCACGAATTCTCCGGGACTGTCTCCGAGGTGGGCGAAGGGGTGACGGGCCTGGCGAAGGGGGACAACGTCGTCGTCGAACCCTATTTTGTGGACGGGAGCTGCGACATGTGCCAGGCCGGCAGCTACCACCTGTGCCGGCAGATGGGCTTCATCGGGCTGTCCGGCGGCGGGGGAGGGCTGAGCGAGAAGATCGTGGTGGACCAGCGGTGGGTGCACCCCGTCGGGGACATTCCGCTGGACGAGGCGGCGCTGATCGAACCGCTGTCCGTGGCGCACCACGCGGTGGCGCGCAGCGGCGTGAAGGCGGGCGACACGGCGTTGGTGGGCGGCTCGGGGCCCATTGGCCTGCTTACCGCCGCCGTCCTGAAGGGCATGGGGGTGACCACGATCATCAGCGAGCTCACCCAGGCCCGGAAGGAAAAGGCCACCTCCAGCGGTGTGGCGGACCATGTCCTGGACCCCAGCCAGGAAAACGTGCCGGAGCGGGTGCGGGAACTCACCGGCGGGACGGGGGCCGACGTCGCGTTCGAATGCGCCGGCGTGAACGCGGTGCTGGACACCATGCTCGACGCCGTCCGGCCCGGCGCCGTGGTGGTCAACGTGTCCATCTGGGGCGCTCCCGCCACCATCGACATGCAGAAGCTGGTTCTCAAGGAGATCGACCTGCGCGGCACCATCGCCTACGTCCGCGACCACCCCGCGGTGATCAAAATGGTGCAGGAGGGCAAGGTGGACCTCAAGCCGTTCATCACCGGCCGGATCGCGCTGGAGGACCTGGTGGAGCAGGGCTTCGACACCCTCATCCACCACAAGGACACGGCGGTGAAGGTGCTGGTGCACCCGTAGAGGCCGGCGGGCGGGTGCCCGGCATGGGAGGAAGGACGACGGCGGGACGCAAGTGCCGCCGTCGTCCTTCCCCTTCGCTCTGGTGGAAGGCCCCGTGCTCCAACCCAGCGCCAGGCGCGCGCCGTCGCAGCCACCGACCGCATTACAGACGACCAGGATTTCGTCGAGCAGATTCAGAAGACTGGCCGGCGTGAGCCGCTACGAATTCGGAAACGATGGTGGCTGTGGAGCAGTCGCTCGCTGTCTTTTCTCGGCGTGGCCCGGTAATCGGGATAAGGACTCAGGCCCTCAGCTCTTTGAGCGCCC
Organism: Arthrobacter sp. FW306-07-I; assembly: GCF_021800405.1. NCBI lineage: Bacteria > Bacillati > Actinomycetota > Actinomycetes > Micrococcales > Micrococcaceae > Arthrobacter > Arthrobacter sp. FW306-07-I. The sequence continues at coordinate 1,159,012 of NZ_CP084550.1, forward strand.
AGGACCAGTTGATCAGCTCCTGCTCCAGGCGAATATTCGAGCCATAGGTGCTCTTCCCTAGGGATTCGTACAGCGCCGATTCTGCCGCCGTCAGCCTCGCAAGCGCCGCCCGCGAGGGCGATTCTTCTCTACCCCAAGCATCCCTGTGTGCAAGCAGGGTTCGCTCATCCATCAGGACACTCTCCACATGCGGATGGGCGGCCCGGAGCTGGTCGAGGATCCGGAAGCCGTGGGTGTCAATGTCGCCCCAGTAGAGGACACGGCAGTCACGGAGCCATGCGGCGTCCCGCAGGGAAGAGAATCCGTACCCGCCCCCATAAAGTGCCAGCGTCCCAGGGCGGTCGGGAAGCGCCAGGAAATTGACCTGGTTCTCCGTTGCGATGACGGTATCCACGGGCAGCCGCAACCCGCCGAACGCTTCGGCCGTCAATGTGATGTCCCGCGCCCCACCGAACTGGTCAATTACAGGATCCAACAGACGAAACCTCACTAACTCCGGAGGGTGCAGGAACCCGTGCCGGCGGGCAAATCTCGCCGCGGGTGTCCTTCCCGCGCTGTCTTCGAGCCCCGCATCACGGCCCGAGGACTCCAGCTCGTCGTCACCCGCGGACATTTCCTGGTCGCGCGAAGAAGGCTCGAGGGTGACCAGCATTTGGTCAATAACCTGCCGGTGCCGCTCGATGAACTTCGTGTGCACCCCGGGCAGGCCCAACTGGCGGACGTAAATACCGGGCGCAGGGCTGTCCCGCAGCCACAACGCTACGCGCGCCGCAGTCACGGCCGCCGGGCCCAGTTCGAGAAGCTTCATCGGCCGCCTCGCTGCCCAGTCCACCAGCTGGGGATCCAGTCCGGCCAGGCCCTCAGTCAGGGACCGGAAGACGCCGACCTCCCGCGCCTTCCCAACAAAGCCGATCTCGTCCTCAACAGTGGCAAATACAGCCGCGCCGGGAAGGGAATTGGCCCCCACAGTCCGCCGCCCGGTCTCTACCGTCTCCAAAGAGTAGGCACCTGCCCCGGAAAAAAGCTCAGCTGCCCACGCGCGGACCGCCGCGTAATCGCTGAGCAGCTCGGCCGCCGTCGGACGCTTCAACGGACGACGCCGGGGGTACAGCCCGGTGGGTTCCAGCAGCTCCCGGAGGAGCGAACCGCTGCTCCACGCCTTCAGCGACAGGGCCCTCAAGTCCGCCAGCGTGGTCCACGCCTTAGTGGCCACGCCGGTCCTTCTCCTCGCGGTACTCCTGGATGGTCATGTTGCGCAGCTGGGAATCATCACCGTTGATGTTCGCGACGAAACCCACGTGCGAGACGAAGGGCTCGATGACGTGGATCTTCTGCAGGGGAGTGACAATCAGCAGCTGCAGCTTCATCCGCTGGAACAGCTCCAGCCCATACCGGGCGGATTCGTCCGAGCCACGGCCGAACGCCTCGTCAATCACCACGAACCGGAAGCTCCTGCCGCTGCCGGCATTCCTGCCCGCTCCCTTGCCGGACCCCAGCCCGAACTGGAACGCCAGGGCCGCCGCCAGGATGGTGTACGCCAGCTTCTCCTTCTGACCGCCGGACTTGCCGCCCGAATCCGTGAAGTGCTCGTATTCCTCGCCAGTCTCCGTCCACTTCTCCGACGCCGAGAACGTGAACCAGTTCCGCACATCGGTCACCTTCGCCGTCCATTTCCGGTCGAGGTCCGTCAGTCCTTCCCGGCCACGGAATCTGTCGATTAGCCGCTCCACCTGCAGGTACTTCTGCTCCGAGTACTGGTCCGTCTCGCCGATTGTCCCCTCCGAGCACGCACGCAGGTCGCTGCCGAACTCGCGGACGTCCTGGTCTGAGGTGGCCTGGTGCTCCAGCTGGATATGCCGGCCCGTGTTGTAAGGAATACCTGACAGGGACTGGTTGATCTCGCCGATCCGGTCAATGATGTTCTGCCGCCGGCTGTCCAGGAACGCATTGAACGCCACCACCTCGCGGATGGTGTTCTGGTTCAGCAGGTCCTTAAACTGGTTCTCGAACCGGGGCAGGTCGTTGCCCACCAGCTGCTCCAGCAGCCGGTTGTAGTCCGCCGCGGCTTCCAGTGAGGCGTCGACGTCAGTGGTTTCGTTCGGGTACTTGTTGCGGAAGTCCGCCATCTGCCGGACGGTGCTCTCCGCTGCACGGGCGATCCTCTTGGACAGCGCGTCGATGGTGTCCGTCAGCCCGTTCCGCACAGTGCTTTCCACGGCGGCAGTGTTCTTGTAGGTGAGGGGTTTGTCCCCCAGCGTTGTTGCGGTGAGGCGTTCGACGGCGGCCAGCACCCCGGCGTCGTCCGTTACCGGCGTGTCAACCAGGATGGCCCGGCACTCCTCGATTGCCTCGGCGATGTCCCTGGCGTCCTTCTCGTTCGCGCCGAGCCGCTCGCGGAGCTTGCCTGCCTTCTCCTCCTGCCGCTCCAGCTCCGCCGTGACCTGTTGTTGCTTGGTCATGAGCTGCTGCAGGACGTCGCTGGCGGTTTCCAAGGCCCGCTTTTCCGCCTTTAGGTCTTCGATGCTGCGGGCCGTGGCCTGCCAGCTGATCTCGCCGAATTCCGTGACGGACCCCACCACACCGAGCTGCCGGTTCCTCCGGCCCAGCGCCCCCAGCTCCCCATTGACCCGGTCAAGCTGCCCGGCCACAACCTTCAGCTGGCCCTGCACTTCGTCCAGGTCGGCGCGGAACCCGGCGATCTTGTCGTGGTTGTCCCAGCCCAGCACGTAGTTGCGCCGGTCCGCCAGGTCCTTGCGGTCGTCCTTCTCATGCCGGCCCCGCCCGCCTTTGAGCTGGCCGTTGGCCGTCAGCGCCTTCGGGTAGCGGCGGAAATCGGCCAGGTTCTCGCAGCAGAAGTAATCGAACCGGCTGCTGAGCTCGTCCTGCAGGAAGTCCCGGAAGGGGGTGCCCTGTTTGATGGCGATCTTCGCCGCCAGCGTGCCCGCTTCGGCGGCCCTGGGCGAGTAGGACTCCCCGATTCTCAGGTACACCAGCCGGCCCCGCAGGTTGTTTGCGTCCACCCAGCTGCTGACCGCGGCGTAGTGCTCCGCGGGGACCAGGAGCGAGAGGGCGAACCCGTGGAGGGTCCGTTCCGCGGCGCCCTCCCACGCGGCTTCGCCCTCGCGGACCTTGAGCAGCTCGCCCACGAACGGCAGGTCGCTGTCCGTGATTTCGGTGCCTTCGCAGAGCCGACGGCGGATGTCCAGCTGGGGTAGGGGGATCAGGTTGCGGCGGGCCTGCAGGCTGGTGAGCTCGGCCTTGATCTCCGCTGACTTGGAGGTGAGTTCCGCTTGCCTGATGGACAGCGTTGTCCGCTCTTCGTGCAACACGTTGGACCGGTCCGCCAACTCCTGTTCCACGGTGGCGAGGCGGGCCCGGTTCGCGTCAAAGAGGACACGGTCCTCCGGGGCCTGCAGGCCAAGCTCCGCGGCTGCATCCGAGTAGGCCTCGAACCGCTGCCGCTGCTCGGCGGACTTGGCGGCCAAAGCAGCAAGTTCGGCGTCGATTGCTGCGAGACGTCCGCCGCCGTTGGTGCGGATGTCCTCATCCACTCCGGCCAGGTCCCGGCGCAGCTGCTTGACTTCGCCGTTCAGCCGAGTCCAGTCCTCCTGCAGCCGCACGCCGGTGCGCTCCAGCTCGGCCTGGTGCTCCAGGCTCAGCTGCAGTTTCCGGTCCGTGAACCACGGATGCAGCTGGTCACGCTGTTTCCGGGCCCGCTCGTCGTCGGCGGTCAGCCCGGCATGGAGGGCGGCGCCTTCCTTGATGGGTGTCAGCAGGGCGATCTGGTCCTTGGCCCGGAGGACTGCGTCGTGGGCTTTCTTCAGGTCGTCGAAGTGGTGGATCAGGTTAGTGATCCGGACGGCGACGTCGTCCTCCTCCAGCATGTTGCCGCGGACGAACGAGGTGATGTTCTCCACCTGCTTCATGGACACCGTGCGGTGGAACAGCTCCATGGCCTGGTTACCGCTGATCCCGAACTGGCGCTTGAAAGCTGCGGAGTACGGTTCGAAGGCGTCGTGAACCGATACGCCGGCCGCACGCAGCTTCTTCTTTAGCTTCAGAGGGTCCTGGCCAAAATTGCTGAAGTCCGCTGCAATCGTCTGGTCCGCTTCCGCGAGCGAGTAGAACCGGTTGGGCTGCCCCGCCTCCTGGGTAGCCCACAACGTGATGCCCAGCGTGACCCACTTGCCGAGCACGGCGTTGTGGAAAACGCCCAGCACCACAGTCAGCTGGCCGGTGGCGCGCAAAGGTACCGGCTTGGAGTACTCTCCACCGGCGCTCCGGGCACTCTTGTGGAAGCCCCGGACGTACGACATCAGGGAGCGTTCCTTCTTCTGCGCCCCCGCGGCCTTGTTGTACTCGATTTTGTGCGCCGGAAGCAGCAACGTGGTGATCGCATCCACCACCGTGGACTTCCCCGAACCGATGTCGCCGGTGAGCAGGCTGTTGGCCCCGTCCAGCCGGAACGTGCGCACCCCCTGGTGGAAGGTGCCCCAGTTGAGCAGCTCCAGGCGGTGCAGCCGGAAGCCCGGGGGAGTCCCGCCGTCGGCAGCTGTTTCATCCAGACTGAACAAGCTCTCCTGCAAGTCCGTACCCAAATCCGCGGTCACTGGTCCTCCCCGGTTTCTGCAGTTCCTGCGGTCCCGCGCCCGGCGGGCACCGCTGTGGCGGGCGGCTCCCCGGCGAGCGTCCGGCGATAGTCATCCAGCCGTGCGTCGAACTCTTCCAGCCACTGCGCATCCACATACGCCTTCAGGATCCGGGCCACCTCGTACGTATCTGCCTGCCCCCTGAGCTTGCGCAGGAAACCGAGCTCCACCACCTTCTTGATGTCCGTTCCCAGCCGGTCAAGGACCCGGGCCTCGTTGCTGGATTCGGGCAGGAACACCGAGACCATGTCCGCGATCTCCTGTTCGGTCATGATGAGCCGGACCTCGCTGCTGTTGATGTCGAACTCCATCATGCGCCGGCGGAGCAGTGCCAGCAGCAGGCTGACGTTGAAGGTCAGGGAGCGGCGGGCGATGAGCCGGGGGAGCGTGCCCTCCGGATCATTCTTGGACCGCAGGAACGCGTAGCCTTCGGACTCGTCCAGGAACAGGTCCAGGCCCAGCACCGAGACGTAGTCGCGCACGTGCGAGGTCAGCCCGAGCAGGGACTGCCACAGCTTCTCGTCGTTCTCCGCGTACAGCACGCCCTTGAAGAGCCGGGTGACGACGGCGGGAAGCTCCTCGGGCGTGCGGGCTTCAGTGTCAGCTGTGGCGGGGACGTTCATGCCGGCCTTCCGAAGATGATCTGTTCGATGGTGGCTTCGCGGATGGAGCCGTCCGGCAGCTGCCAGGACAGGCGCTGGGACTGTTCCGGGTTGATGGTGGCCCAGTCCGATTCGGTGGCCAGCTGGTAATACGCCACCACCTCCGCCAAGCCTTGGGAAAGGGGGTACGCTGCCGTGACTTCGGCGAGGGTGGCCTGCTCCGCCTCGGCCAGAATGGCGTCAATGTTGGCCTGCAGGCGTTCCTTGTCCACGAAGAACTGGCCGAACAGGGCCGAGGCGTCCACGCCGGCGTCGTCGGCCGTTTCGACGGCGTCGTCCACCAGCACTTTGCGGCTGGGCTCATAAAGGGGCCGTTCAAAGGGCAGCACCACGTCCACGGATGATGCGTCAATCTCCATAAAAACGCCCGACGGCGGCGCCTCCCGGGTGCCCAATGCACCGGATTCAATGCGGCGGATCAGCTGCATGATGCGTTTGTTCTCCAGGAACACCTTGTCGTCCAGGAGCCGGCGCATCTGCTGGGAAAGCTGGCGGACCGTGGCCTGGGTCTGTTCAACGGCGGGAAGCCAGTCCTGGTGGAGGTTGGCCAGCGCGTGCAGGCTGTCCGCGTTGGCCAGGGCTTCGATCCGGGTGGCGCGCTGAAGCAGGTCCTGCAGCTCGGTGCGGAGCTGGGGCGACATCAGGTAGTCCCAGAACCCCTGGAACGTGCGCCCCTGTAGGGAGCTGCTGATGTCCTGCTGGTTGTCGAAAATCGACTCCAACAGTTCACCCTGCGTACCGTCCCACGTAGCGATCTGCTCGCGGACTTGCCGATCCAGCTTGCGGAAGTTCTGCTCCACCTCGCGGAAATCGGAAAGCAGGTCCTTGGCCAGGGCCGTGAGCTGCTGGAAGTGGTCCAATGCCTCCGGGCCGGTCATAACGCGGATGTTGCCCTCGCGGATCCGCTGCATCTCGGCATCGATCCCGTCCCGCTGGCGCTGCAATTCTCCGAGCCGCACCTCCGGGTCCGTCTCGGACTGCTGCACCAGCTGCTTCAGGACCGCGAAGATGCTGGTGAGCCTGGATTGGGTTGCGACGAAGTCCCGCCCGCGCAGGTTCTCCACCCAGCGGACCACATCCTCCGCAGCCGCCGTGAGATCGTAATGCGGTTCGTCCTCGCCGGGGAGGTAGTATTTGCGGAGCCATTGGCGGCCGTCGGCCGACCAGTCATCAAGGTATTCACCGGCAGGACGCGGGAACCTGTCCTCGCCTTCGCTGTCGCGGAGGCCGAACAGTACGTCGTCCAGGACGTCGATCAGCTCCTGCCGCCCCAGGTTACGCCGGTTGGGACCGGTGAACGCAGCCATGAAGAACGTCAGAGCCAGGGGCGCGTTCTGGGCGCGGAGCAGTGACCAACCTGCGTGGTTCTCCCGCAGGGAATTGATGGCGTAGAAGTCCATTGCGGTCCCGTGTTTGGTGCGTCACGTCGTCGAAATCACTCTAGGCGATGGCTACGACATTGTTCACCCACCGTTTCCACCTCAGACGCTCTGTCACTTAATGCAGGTTTCGACGAACGCTCTGGCACTTTGCAGTGCCCGGTAGCCGCCGCTATTCCGACGTCTCGTATTGGTCCATTTGGCACCCTGATCAACCACAAGGACACGGCGGTGAACATGCCGGTGCATCCGTAGGACGCCTGCCGTTCCCCGGCAGGGAAGGAACGACGACGGCGGGACGCAAGCTTGAGTTCTAGCGGTCGTTGCAACGCCCAATGATTTTGGAGTTGCAACGACCGTGCCACATCGAAGTGAGGCTTTGTCTACGCCCCGGAAGTTTGCGAGAGCGTCTGCTCAGCAAAAGGAACAGTTCTTCCGGGTCTTTCAGCGATTGGGGAGCGCTACAGAGGCCGCCGCCCAGCTCGGGCTGAACCGGAATACCTGTTACCGCTGGATTCAGAAGGCGGGGCTGGCCCGCACGCGCGCCGGCCAGCCCGGCCGGGAGGACTTCCGCAGGTTGCGTGAGTCCGGCCTTTCGCGCAGGGATGCGGGCAGGGCCTTGGGTATCCACCGCACGACCGCCGCTGAGTGGGACACGGGGATCCGCAGGACTAAAACGGCCGGATTTACCCCGACGGCCAGATGGTGGATTACAACAAGGAAGTGACCACCACAATCCCGGCCAGCGGAACTGGCATGGTTCCGCTGCCTGCGCTGGAGCAGGCCATTGATGAACGCTACCTCTCGATCAAGGAACGCGAAACGATCCGTGACATGCTTCAAACCGGGACGTCGCAGCAGGAGATCGCTAAGGCCCTGGGCCGTTCGCCCTCGACGATCAGCCGTGAAATAGCCCGCACAGCGACCCGGAGCGCGGGTACCAACCGTACGCGGCCCACCGGGCTGCAGCCTCACGCCGGCCTCGGCCCAAAGACAGCAAACTGGCAGTCGAAGGACAGCTGCGCAAATACGTGAAGGAGAAGCTGGCCATACGCTGGTCACCGGAGCAAATCAGCCACACCCTGATCAAAGAATTCCCCGATGACCCGGAGATGCGCGTGAGCCACGAGACGATCTATCAATCCGTTTACCTCCAAGCACGCGGTGGACTCAAATGCGAGGTTCAAGCGGCTCTGCGCACCGGCCGGGCACGCCGGAAAACACGTAGCAGCAGCGACCAACGCACTCCCAGGTTCGCGGACCCGACGATCAACATCTCCGAACGGCCCCCGGAGATAGAAGACCGGGCCGTGCCCGGCCACTGGGAAGGCGACCTCATCACCGGCGCCTACAACCAGTCAGCAATCGCAACCCTCGTCGAACGCACCACACGCTACGTGATGCTCGTTCACCTGCCCGGAAACCACACCGCCGACACAGTCCGTGACGGACTCATCACAGCCATGAGCACCTTGCCCGAGCACCTGCGCGGCTCACTGACCTGGGACCAGGGCTCGGAAATGGCCGGCCACAAATCGTTCAGCATGGCCACAAATATGGACGTCTACTTCTGCGACCCCGCCAGCCCCTGGCAGCGAGGCTCCAACGAAAACATCAACGGGCTGCTGCGTCAGTACTTCCCCAAAGGCACAGACTTGTCCGTTTACGGACCCGAAGACCTCGAACACGTCGCCCAGGAACTCAACGGGCGACCACGCAAAACGCTCGGCTGGGATACCCCAGCCGAGCGTTTTGCGTGACCTACTCTTGACGAACTAACCACCTACGGCGTTGCGACGACCCCCTGAATTCGCCCAAGTGCCGCCGTCGTCCTGCCTCTTCCTTCGCTGTGGAGCGCCGTTGTAGGGTCAGGGCGTGATCGTCCCCGATATTTCCCAGAACGCCGTGGCGGTGGCGGATCACTACGACGAGCTCGATCCCATCTATCGCCGGGTGTGGGGCGAGCATGTCCATCACGGGCTCTGGGCGACGGGCCGCGAGACACCCGGCGAGGCCGTCGAGGCGCTGGTGGACGCGGTCGGCGACCGGCTGGAGCTCATGCCCGGCCAGGCGTGCGTCGACATCGGCTGCGGCTACGGCTCCACCGCACGGCGGCTTGCGGTGTCACGCGGGGTCCGCGTCACCGGCTTCACGCTGTCCGCCGAGCAGGCCCGCTACGCAGCCGCGCATCCTGTCCCCGGCGTTGATACCGAGGTCAGCGACTGGCTCGACAACGGGCTGGCCGACGCCTCGGCCGATGCGGCCTGGGCGATCGAGTCGAGCGAGCACATGGTGGACAAGCCCCGGTTCTTCGCCGAGGCGCATCGCGTGCTGTCGCCCGGCGGCCGCCTCGTCATCTGCGCCTGGCTCGCCGGGAACGGTGCCAGCGGCTGGAAGGTCCGCCACCTGCTCGAGCCGATCTGCCGCGAGGGGCGCCTGCCCTCGATGGGCACGCGCGAGGAGTATGAGGCGATGGCAACGGCGGCGGGCTTTACGGTCACCGGCTATGAGGATGTCAGCCGCCGCGTCGCCCGGACCTGGCCGATCTGCGCCGGCCGGCTCATGAAGGCCTTGCTCACCGATCGCGAGACCCGCCGCCTCGCCCTGGGCGCGCGCAACCGCAGCTCCTTTCTGGGCATTCCCCGCCTGATCCTGGCCTACCGCACCGGTGCGATGCGGTATGGCATATTCACGCTCTCGAAGGCTGGAGACGGCGAGCGGTAAGCCGGCGCCATTCAACGCAGCGGAAGCCGACTGACCGCAAGTTTCAGTTCAAGACACTGCCTCAGGGCACGGGCTGCCGTTCGCCCACGCTGAGGGAGGCCGACGGCGGCAGGTACTCCCGCCGTCGTCGTTCCATCCGTTGCTGCTGGCCCGGCGACGGGATTCTGGCACGCTTGGCGCGGTTGCATCTGGCACAGGCTGCGACGAAGTTCTGCAGGCTGGTGGAGCCGCCCTTGGACCACGGGTAAAAGTGGTCGCCGTGCTCGGCCTGTCGGCCGCAACGGCGCCCGAAGCCGACTTCCATTTCACACACACGGGCAGCCCGGGCCATCCCTTCACGGCGCTGCTGGCGCGTGAAACGGCGCACCGGATCCCGGCGCCGGACGTCCCGGCGGGTGATGACGGCGGCGGCAATACCCAGAACGACGGCGGCCACGCCGGGGAGTGCAACCGCGGCGACGACGTTCTCCACCATGCCGCGCAGAAACCCCCGCGGCGGCGGACGGCCCCGCTCCGGTGGCCGGTGTTGTCTTCGACATGAGCGCCGACATCACCGCGACAGCGAGCCAAACCATCACCGCTGAGTACGCCAGGCGAAGCCCCTGCCGGGTCCAGTAGATACGGCCGAGTTCCGGCATTGATTACCCCCAATTTTCAGTTCGCCGGAGGCCCGTGGCCCCGGATGACTAGGGAATCCTATAGGCCGGACGCCGGGCGGTGTCCCAGGTTTAGCTCAGTTTTTGCCGAGGCTCCGCGTCCACTCTCGGCGGGAGGAGACGAACGTGGCTCCCGGCCCCGGCCTCCAGTGCGTCTCGCCCGGGAAGGTCAGCACCCCGGTGGAGGAACCGTGACCAGGGGCTTGCGGGGTTTTGCTCGGCCGCGCACAAAAGGACGTCCCGTGTCGAATAGACGCAGGTCACTAGCAGGTGCAAGGGTGGACGCGTGGATGCCGACATCAACTTCTATTTCGACCCCGTCTGCCCTTTCGCCTGGATGACAAGCAAGTGGGTGCGGCAGGTGCAGGCACAGCGCGAGTACACCGTGGACTGGCGGTTTATTTCGTTGCGCCTTATCAACGCCCACGTTGACTATGACGCGCAGTTCCCGCCTGAGTACGAGGCCGGACACACGGCCGGGCTCCGGCTCCTGCGGGTGGCGGCCCGGGCACGTGCTGAGCATGGCCGCGAGTCGATCGCCCGGCTGTACGAGGCGTTCGGCACCCAGATTTTCGAAGCTGCCCCGGACACGGCCGGCCAGCGCAGCGAGGCCGAGGTGCGTGAGGAACGGGGGACGCGAGAGTTCGTGGAGCCGGTCCTGGCCCAGGCCGGCCTGCCCCCGGAGCTTGCGGAGGCTCTCGACGACGACTCCTGGGACTGGGAGATCCGGCAGGAGACGGATGAGGCGTTGGGGCTGACGGGCAAGGACGTGGGCACGCCCATCATCCACTTCGAACCACCCGCCGGCGTGGCATTCTTCGGGCCGGTGATCAGCCGGCTGCCGGACGACCAGTCGGCCGCCGAGCTGTGGGACCACGTGGTGGGGCTGGCACGGTTCCCTGGTTTCGCGGAGCTCAAGCGAAGCCTGCGAGAGCGGCCACAGCTTCCGGCCCTCGGGGTCACCTCCGGTGCAGTCGGTGAGCAGGAGGACTGGCACGGCGGCAGCCGGCGGCAGCCGGCGGCAGAAGAAGTGACCGTCTGTAAGGATGGACCCATGAACCAGAACAGCATCCGCCACCACCAGGAGTCGGTCACGGTCAAGGCATCAGCAGAGGCGCTGTACGACCTGGTCTCCGACATCACCCGCACCGGTGAGTGGAGCCCGGTTTGCACGTCGTGCTGGTGGGACGACGAGGACAGTGCCGGCCAGCCCGGTGCCTGGTTCACCGGCCGTAACGAGCTCCCGCACCGGTCCTGGGAGACCCGCTCGCAGGTGGTGGCTGCCGAGCGCGGCCGCGAGTTCGCCTGGGTGGTGGGCGGCAGGTTTGTCCGCTGGGGCTTCGCCCTCACCCCGGCAGACGACGGAACCATCCTGAGCGAGTCCTGGGAATTCCTGCCGGAGGGCATAGCCATGTTCGAGGAGAAGTTTGGTGATGGGGCTGACACCCAGATCGCCGACCGCACCCGGCAGGCGCTGGACGGCATTCCGAAAACTCTCACAGCAATCAAACGGATCGCCGAGTCCGCGGCTGGCGGGGATGCCCGGGTGGCGAAGGGCTGACGGACCGCAGCGGGAGCCGGCCGAAGCGGCAGGGTCCCCGTGGCACGCCTACGAGCGCCGATTGTACGCAACGGGCAGCCTGCACCAGCTGTCAGGGGGCTGCTAATACGCCCCGGCTCCGGCCAGCGCAACCTCCTGGTCCTGCTCAATGGTCCCGGTGGACACCCCGATTGCCCCCATGATCCGCCCGTCCCGCACCAACGGAATGCCGCCGGGGAACACCACCAGCCGTCCGCCGTGGGCGTCACTGAGCCCGTGGATGGGGCCGTCCGGGCGGGTGGCTTCCTGCAAATCGCCGGTCTCGCACTGGAACGCAATGGCCGTGTAGGCCTTGTTGATCGAGATGGTGATGGAGCCGATGTTCGCGCCGTCCATCCGGGCGTGTGCCTTGAGGTTGCCGCCGGCGTCAACGACGGCGATGTCCATCGGCTGGCCTATCTCGGCGGCCTTCTTCGCGGCGGCGTCGATGACCTGCTGCGCTTCTTCGAGGGTGATGGTTTCCAAAACGCTTCCGTTAGCCATGGCGGCAGTCCTTTTCGCTGGGGGAGTTGTTGTGATTCCGTGACACCACTTGAGCACGAGACCCGCACCCCGCAACAGGTGGGGATGACCCCCAAGCCGGGGTGCGGGTTTCCCCCCGTACCCGGAAAAGGAAAGTCCGCTTAGCGTTGAAGGCAGCCAAACAAGGAGGTTTCCCATGGGTGTTGTGCCCCTAAAGGACATAGTCGATCCGGCCTTTCACGCCCGCTACGGCGTTCCGGCCATCAACATTTTCAATGACCTGACCATGGAAGCGGTCCTCGCCGCGGCCGAGGAAGCAAACTCCCCGGTCATCCTGCAGACCTCCGTGAAGACGGTCCGCAGCATCGGCTCCCGCCAGCTGTTCGATATGTGGAAGTCGCTGACCGCCGGCATCCAGGTCCCCGTCACCCTGCACCTGGACCACTGCCCGGACCGGGAGGTGCTCACCGAATGCCTCAAAGCCGGTTGGAACTCCGTGCTGTTTGACGCCTCCAGCCTGCCGGTGGAGGAAAACCAGCGCCAGACCATCGAGGTGGTTGCCGAGGCCCGGCAGTACGGCGCCCAAGTGGAAGGCGAGATCGAAGCGATCACCGGCGTCGAGGATGACCACGGCTCGGACGACGTCGCCCCCCAGCAGAGCCTGGAGACGGCACTGAACTTCATCGACGCCACGGGCATCGACGTCTTTGCACCCTCGATCGGCAACGCGCACGGCTCCTACAAGGCCGCCCCGGTGCTCGACGTCGGCCGGGTCACCGAGATCGTCGAGGCCCGGCACATCCCCATCGCCCTGCACGGCGGATCCGGCCTGAGCCAGGAGCAGTTCGCGGACCTGATCGCCCGCGGCTGCGCGAAGGTCAACATCTCCACCGCCTTGAAGGAAACGTTCATGCAGTCCTCCCTGTCTTTCCTCAAACAGGCCGAGCAGGACAACAAGTGGGACCCGCCGTCGCTGTTCAAGCACACGCGCGGGGAGGTCATGGCGATGGTCAAGGAGCTGACCGAGCAGTTCGGCAGCGCCGGCAAGGGCGGCCGCTGATGCCGGCCCTGATCTTCGACTGCGACGGCGTCCTCGCCGACACCGAACAGCATGGCCACCTGCCGGCCTTCAACCGTACCTTCACCGACTTCAACGTCCCGGTCCAGTGGAGCGTCGAAGAGTACGCGGAGAAGGTCAAGATCGGCGGCGGCAAGGAACGGATGCGCAGCATCCTCACCCCGGAACTCGCCCACAGCCTGGGCCTGAAGGACGACGCCGCCGTGGACGAGGCCATCCTGGCATGGCACCAGCGCAAGACCGCCGTTTACAAGGACATGGTGGCTTCCGGAGTCATGCCCGCCCGGCCCGGGATCGCCCGGATCGTCCAGGAAGCGCATGACGCCGGATGGACCCTCGCGGTGGCCTCCACCTCGGCGGAACCGGCCGTCCGCGCCGTCCTCACGCACGCCGTCGGCGAGGGCCTCGCGAAGCATTTCGCTGTGTTCGCCGGCGATGTCGTCCCGGCGAAGAAGCCCGCCCCGGACATTTACCTGCTAGCGCTCAGGGAGCTGAACCTTGACCCGGACGATGCGATCGTGGTTGAGGACAGCGCCAACGGCCTGCGCGCCGCCCTGGGCGCGGGACTGCGAACCCTGGTCACGGTCAGTGGCTACACCCGTGAGGAGGACTTCACCGGTGCCTCGCTCGTGGTGAGCTCGCTGGGCGACCCCGCCGGCGAGGCCGCCGAAGTCCTGGCCAACGACGCCGGCGTCGACGTTTCCGGCGTCGTGACCCTCGCGACGCTGCAGGCCATCCTGTCCACGCCCCGGCCCGGCAACGGCGCCGCAAACCCCGCCGCCCCTTCGACCCCGACGGAGACCCCATGACCGCCACCGACCTCGCCGACGTCGAATACGTCGTCCGCACCCTCGCGCAGACTGCAGTCGATAAGGAAAAGGAGTTCGGCGACCTGGACGCCGTCGTGGGTGACGGCGACCTGGGCTACTCCCTGGCCCGCGGCTTCGAGAAGGTCCTGCAGGACTGGGACAGCTTCAAGCGCGACGACGTTCCCACATTCCTGCAGCAGATCGCCCTGGCGATCTCGAGCCGGATCGGCGGCACCTCCGGCCCGCTGTGGGGAACCGCGTTCCTGCGCGCCTCCGCCGCGGCGAAGACCGTGGACACCATCGACGGCGCCGCAGCAGTCTCCATGCTCCGCGCAGCCGCCGAGGGCATCATGGCCCGGGGCGGCGCGAGCCTGGGGGACAAGACCCTGCTGGACGCGCTCGTCCCGGCCACCGACGAGCTGGAACGCCAGCTCGCCGCCGGTGCCGGAGCCGCCGAATGCCGGGCCGCGTTCGCGAAAACCGTCAGGGAATGCGCGGACGCCACCAGCAAGCTCGAGGCCAGGCGGGGCCGGGCCAGCTACAGCGGCGAGCGTAGCATCGGCTCCCCGGACGCCGGCGCGATAGCGATCGCCATCATCATTGAACGCATCACCGAGGGCTGGGACCAGCGCTAGCCCTGTTTGTCTTTCCATCAACCTGACCAGCACAACGACGTGGAGATCACATGAAAAAGTTCGTCAACGACCCCAAGCAGTTCGTCCCCGAGATGCTCGAAGGGCTGGCCCTGGCCAACCCCGAGACCCTCAAGTACGTCCCCGAATACAACCTGATCATGCGCGCCGACGGCCCGGACCAGAACAAGGTCTCGATCGTGCAGGGCTCCGGCTCCGGCCATGAACCCGCGCACGTCATGATCGTGGGCAAGGGCATGCTTGACGCCGCCTGCCCGGGCGACGTGTTCGCCGCACCGCCGTTCGACTATGTCTACGAGACCACCAAAATGATGGCCTCGCCCAAAGGCGTGCTGCTGCTGGTGAACAACTACACCGGCGACAAGATGGTCTTCGACATGGCCCAGGAAATGTCCTCCGCCGAGGGCATCCAGGTCAGGACCCTCTTCATCAACGACGACGTCTCCGTGGAGGACTCCACCTACACGATTGGCCGCCGCGGCGTGGCCGGGAACTTCTTCGTCATCAAGGCCGTCGCCGCCGCGGCCGAACGCGGCGCGGACCTGGACGAGGTGATCCGGATCGGTGAGAAGGTCAACTCGGTCACCCGCAGCATGGGCGTCGCACTGACCGCCTGCACCCCGCCGGCCAAGGGCAGCCCGCTGTTCGAACTCGGTGAGGACGAGATCGAGATCGGTGTGGGCATCCACGGTGAGCCGGGCCGGCGCCGGGCGGCCATGATGAGCGCCAACGAGATCGTCGAGGAAATGCTCACTCCGATCGTCCAGGACCTGCCGTTCGGCGACGGGGACCGCGTGGCACTCATGATCAACGGCCTGGGCGGAACCCCCATCAGCGAGCTGTACCTGCTCTACGGCCAGGCCCACAAGCGCCTCGCCGAGCAGGGCATCAGCGTCGGCCGTAGCTACGTCGGCGAGTACTGCACCTCCCTGGACATGGCCGGAGCGTCCATCACCCTGGTCAAGCTCGACGACGAGATCGAGTCGCTGCTCAGGGACCCGGCCGAGATCCCGATCCGGGTGTTCTAAAGGACCCTCCCAATCATTGGGGTGGCCAGGGAGTGAAGTACGAAGCCGGAGCCGGCCACCCTTTTCGGGTAGCCGGCTCCGGCTTCTGTCCTGGCTCGCTTTTGTAGCCGCTCGTCGCAACGCCGGACGCACCGACTCGCTTAGCCGAACAGGTACGTCGCCTCGTCGTAGCGGTCCTGCGGCACCGTCTTGAGCTTGCCGATGGCTTCGGCCAGGCTCACCCGGACGATCTTGTCCCCCCGCGTGGCGACCATTTTGCCCCATGCCCTCTCGTGGATCGCGTCGACGGCGGCGAGGCCCAGCCGGGTGGCAAGGACCCGGTCCGTGGCGCTTGGGGCGCCGCCCCGCTGGATGTGGCCCAGCGTCGTCGAACGCGTCTCAATGCCGGTGCGGTCCTCGATCACCGGGGCGAGCCGCTCGCCGATCCCGCCGAGCCTGGGCCGATTGAAGCCGTCCAGGCCCCGGTCAGCGTGCGGTACCGACATGTCGGCGGACACGAACCCCTCGGCAACGACCACCAGCGGGGTGCGGCCGCGCCGGAACGGGCCTTCCACCCAGTCGCAGATTTCGTTCAGGGTGGCCGTCTGTTCGGGGATGAGGATCGCGTGCGCGCTGGTGGCCATACCGGCGTAAAGTGCGATCCAGCCGGCATGCCGGCCCATGACCTCCGCTATCATGCAGCGGTGATGGGACTGCCCGGTGGTCTTGAGCCGGTCGATTGCCTCTGTGGCGATTTCCACGGCCGTGTGGAAGCCGAATGAGAAGTCTGTGGCGGAGAGGTCGTTGTCCACCGTCTTGGGCACGCCGACGATGGGGATCCCCGCGTCGCTCAGGATCTTCGCCGCAGCCATGGTGCCCTCGCCGCCGATCACAATCAGCGCGTCCACGCCCACGGAGCGCAAATTCGCTTGGATCCGTTCGACGCCGCCACCCTCACCGAGCGGGCTGAAGCGCGACGTGCCAAGGATGGTGCCGCCCAGGTTCGCGATGCCGCGCACACTCATCCAGTCCAGGTTGATGGTGCTGCCCTCGACGAGGCCGCGCCAGCCGTCCGTGAAGCCAACAAACTCGTCGCCGTGGACGCGGATCCCGCGCAGCACGCACGAGCGGATAACCGTGTTAAGCCCCGGGCAGTCGCCGCCGCTGGTCAGGATTCCGATGCGGGCCATCAGTCTTACCTCCGCCGTGAGAGCCGTCCCTGTTGTGATGTTTCGTGTCTTCCACGAAACCACCTATCCAGGAGCGGCGGTATGAGGACTTCCCCGCCGTCGGGATGCGGGTTATCCCGCACGCAGACCGGCGTGGGAGGTGCCGTTATGCTGGGACAGATCACCAGTGCACCGCCGCAGGAGCTGCGGCGCACGGTTCGTCAAGGAGGACGAGAATGACAGACACCGAGACGGAACCTGACACCGTGATCCGCAGCCTGCACGACGCCGAAGACACGCAGGGCAAGCTGGACACGGTCGTCGCCCTCGCCCGGGACCTCGCCGGCCGGTTTGAGCTGCAGCCGTTGCTGGCCCGGATCCTGGGCCACGCTACCTCCCTGCTGGGGTGCGCATCGGGGTCGATCGCCCTGGTCAACGAGGCCAGCGGCACCTACACCAAAAAAGTGGACATCGGCGTCGGATGCCAGGAGGGGCAGACCTTTTCCCTGAAGGAGGGCTTCACCGGCCAGGTAGTCAGCAGCCGGTCCACCGTCATCCTCGACGCATACAGCAGCATTGAACGCGGGCATATCCCACCGACGGATCCGCGGTGGGACTGCGCCGTAATCGGTGTCCCGATCCAATGGGGCGAGCAGATCGTGGGCGCCTTCATTGTTTTCGGCCCGGAGCCGGGCCGGGTGTTCACTTCAGAGGAAGCCCGGCTGGCCGAACTCCTGGCCAACCATGCCGCAATTGCCTTGGCCAACTCGGAACTGCACTCCAAAGCCTCCGCCCGTGAACTCGAGGCTGCCGTGGCCGCCGAACGCGAACGTGCGGTCCGCGACGTGCACGAGACCGTTGGCCGGGCCCTTGCTGCCCTGCTGCTCAGCCTGGACGAGGCTGAGAAAGCCAGCCGGCTCGACGGGGCGGAACATGCCATCACTCCGCACCTCAGCAGAGCCCGGACCATTGCCCACGATGCCCTGGCCGAGACCCGCCGCACGGTCCTGGGCATGGGCCCGGCCGCGCTCGCCGGCCGGACCCTTGATGACGCCATTGCCGCCGAACTGGTATGGGTGGAGTCGATGACCGGCGCCGGAACCCAGCTGAAAGTGATCGGCGAGCCCCGCCCGCTGGCGCCCGAGATTGCGCACCAGGCATTCAAGATTGTCCAGGAGGCACTGAACAACGTGGTGGTCCACGCGCGCGCCACGACGGTGCGCGCCGGACTGATCTACGAGCGCGGCGCGCTCGCCATCGTCGTGGAGGACAACGGTCAAGGCTTCGACCTCGCCGCAGCCCACGGTGACCACACCACGCGTCCGTCCGGATGCCTGGGGTTGCACGGCATGACGTCCCGGGCCGTGCACCTGGGCGGCGACCTGCACATCGAATCCACTTCGGGATGGGGGACCAAGGTGCGGGCCACCCTTCCGGACCGAGCCCCTGCGCCGGAGGCGTCCGGGCAGCCGCAGTGGAAGATCCTGATTGCCAATGACTATCCGATCATTAGCGCCGGCCTGGTCCGGTTGCTGGGCATCGCCGAGCCCGCTATTCAGGTCAGCGCTGAGGTGACCTCGGCCGAGCAGCTCTGCGACGCCTACGAATTGCTGCGCCCGGACGTGATTTTGATGGATCTGGACATGGTCCACCAGAACACCACCGGGCTTCTTACCCGGATCCACGAGTTCGACCCTGGTGTCGCGGTTGTTGTGCTCACGGACAACCCCACTGTGGAGCAGGTGCGCTCCGCCCGGCAAGCAGGGGTGCGCGGCTTCATCAACCGGCGCGCGAATGGAGAGACCATGGCCCGCATTATCGTGGCCGCAGGCCAGGGCGAAGCCTCGATGGAAGGCGAAATCTTCGACCACCTCATCAGCGGCTCCGCTGCCGACGCCGGGTCCGTTCAATTCACGACGCGCGAACGCGAAGTCCACGACATGGTCATCCGCGGCATGGCGGACAAGCAAATTGCCCGGGAGCTGGAGATTTCCGTGAAGACGGTTGAGAAGCACGTGGGCTCCATCCTCCGCAAGACCGGGGCACGCAACCGGACCATGCTGGTGAGCATCAACGCCCAGGAGGCGATTTCCCTGCAGCACTGGCGGTAGCCCTCCGGCCGCCGTCGGGACGAAATGCGTCCTGAAAACGACGGTGGTCCGGATGGCAGCACCGCTGCCATCCGGACCACCGTGTGGGACACGCCGGTACGCGAGGAAGTCTGGCGTGCCGAAGGGCTTACTTGACGGCCAGCTCCCCGAGTTCGGACCACCCGTCCACCTTGACGTTCACGATGTCCGGAGTCCGGGACAGGTACGCCGGCAGCTCAGCCGTGGCCTTCTTGAAGTGCTCCGACTTCACATGTTCGCCGCCGGCCTCGTCATCGCGGAACGCCTCGATCAGGACGTAGGTGTCGGGGTCGGCTAGGGAGCGGGCCCATTCGAAGAACAGGCAGCCCTCCTCGGCGTTCGTCTTCTCAGTGAAGTCCCTGGAAATCTTCGGCCACGCGTCGGCGTGCTCCGGCTTCACCGGGAATTTTGCGGTAATGAAAATCATCACTTGTCCTCTAGATAAAGCTTCGTGCGGGCTGGTGCGAAACGGGTGTCAGGGCACCAGGATGGCGCGGCCACGGACCTTGCCGGCGTCCAGGTCGCTGATGGCCTGCTGGAAGTCGTCCAGCTTGTACTTCTGGGTGTGCAGCGTGACGGCCCCGCGGGCGGCGAGCGACATGAGGTCCTGCAGGTCGTTGTAGGAACCCACCAGGTTGCCGATGATGTTGATCTCGGAGGAAATGATGTCGATGGTGGGCACGCTGATGTTTTCGCCGTAACCCACCACGAAGTAGTCGCCGGCCTCCCGCAGCATCGCAATGCCCTCGGACGTCGCGCCGCCTTCGCCCACGAAGTCGATCAGCACCTCGGCGCCGTTGCCGCCGGTGAGGGCGCGCACCTGTTCCACCTGCGTGCCGTCGGCGAGGACCCCTTCGTCGGCCCCGATCGACTTTGCCAGCTCCAGGGCAGCCGGGTTGCGGTCCACCACGATGATCCGGCTCGGCGTGAGGGCCTTCAGCACCTGGATCCCGATGTGGCCCAGCCCGCCGGCGCCAATCACTACGCAGTTGTCCCGCGGCGTCAGCCGCTTGGCCGCCTTCGCCGCGGCGTGGTAGGCCGTCAGGCCCGCGTCCGCCAGGGCCGCCACGTCCGCGGGTTCCAGTGAATCGTCGATCTTCACCACGGACCGGGCGGAGGTGAGGAGGTACTCGGCGTATCCGCCGTGGGTGTCGATGCCGGGGAACCTGCTGTTCTCGCAGTGCACGTCGTCGCCGGAGCGGCAGGCGCGGCACAGGCCGCAGGTGATCAGCGGGTGCAGGATCACCTTGTCGCCTTCCTTGACGTTGGTGACGGCGCTGCCGACGGCGTGCACCCACCCCGCGTTTTCATGCCCGATGGTGTAGGGCAGCTGCACCTGGGACTTTTCCGCCCACTGTCCCTCGAGGATGTGCAGGTCTGTCCGGCACACGCCGGCTCCGCCGATCCTGACCACGACGTCCCAGGCTCCGGCCACTTCCGGAATGGGCGCCTCGGTCATCTTCAGGCCTTCGTGGTAGCCGACCACCTGGACGGCTCGCATGGTGTTCATGGGTGGATCTCCTTGACTGTGAACGGAAGCTGGTGGTGTTGGTCGGCAGGCTCGGCTCCCTCGGGCCGGTCTGTCTGGTCGACGCCGGAGCCGGCGTAGCGTGTCCGCAGCAGGCCGCGGCAGAAGTGCGCATTGCCGTCGATGGAAATGCGGGTGGAGCGCGCCCGCCGCAGCGCCATCGGCACGTTGTCGGGCGGGTAGGGCGTGCCGTCATGGTCTACGAGGACGACGGCGGCAGGTTCCGTCGGCAGCCCAAGTGCCGTCCGCCGTCGTACTAAAGCGTCCTTGGTCCGGCCGGCCGGCAGGTCACCCAGCCGCACCGTCCCGACGCTTTCTTCCGCCAGCGTGGGATCGGCGCGCAGCAGTTCGGTGAGGCAGCGCTCCATCGCGGCGGTGTGGGCTTTGCGGCGGAAGGTCCACCGCAGCTCCTCCAGGCTGTGCTCGGCCTCGTGGCCGAAGGTGCCCTGGTATCCGGCGTCGGCCGCGAGGCCTGCGTTGATGAGGTCGGAGTCGTGGTGGTCATCGAGTTCAACCATCACCGCCGCCACCCCGGGCAGCGCCGAGACCACGTCCTTGCTGTCGGACGCCATCAGGTAGGCGAAGTTCGGCGAGCAGAATGACGTGGGCAGTCGCAGGTGCAGCACCACTGTCGCGCCCGCCGGGGAGCCGGTGATCTGGAGGGAACGGACGAAGCCCAGATCCGTGATCGGCTCGTCCAGCTCTGGATCCAGCACGGCCCCCAGCGCCTGCCGGACGTCCTCTGCTGTCACCGCCGCGTCCCGTTGCCGGAGCGTGCGCTCCGTCAATGCCGCCGTCATGCCGCGCCTGCCAGGTCCGCCCGTTCCGGCTGCCGCGGTCCCGTCTTGGTCTCGTCCGCGTTGGGGAGCTGGAGCTCTGCGGGCACCGGGATGTCGTACATTTTGGCCGCGTTCAGTCCCAGGATCTTTTTCTTCTGGTTCACGGTGAGCGGGGCGTACTCGGTCATGTCTTCCGGGATCTGGAAGTCAACGAACCGCTCGATCAGCCAGCGGGGTGACCAGATGGCATAGTCGCTGGAGAACTGGATCCGGTCCTCGCCAATCCAGTAGATGAGCTCGCCCATGATCTGCGCGAAGTACCGCGGCCGCGTGTGCATGAACGGGACCGCGACGGCGAGGCCGCCGTGGACGTTGGGTTCCTGGGTGGCGATCCAGCAGAAGTCTTCCAGCCGGGGCAGGCCGACGTGCTCCACCACAAAGTTCAGGTCGGTGAAGTCGGAGGCGGCGTGGTCGACGTCGGCGACGTCGAAAGCGTCCCGGTCCAGCGGGCGGACGGTGGGGCCCTTGTGGATGTGGATGTTCTTGATGCCGAGCTTGCGGCACTCCTCGAAATACCGGTAGGACCAGGGATCGGAGAGCTTGTACCCGCGGGATTCGCCACGCCATTCGGCGGTGTAGAGCTTGACCCCCTTGAACTTCATCTTCTCGTGGTCGGCGCGGAGCCGGTCAAGGCCTGCCTCACCCTCCCGGGGGTCATAGCAGTGGTTGTAGGTGAGCTTGTCCGGGTGCGCGGCGGCCAGTCCATAGGCTTCCTCCACCTGCGCGAAGCCGTTCTTGTAGAACGCGCCGAGATAGGCCGGCTGGAAGATCGCGTGGTCCACGTAGCCGTCCTGGAACAGGTCCTTCATGAGGCGTTCGCCGCCCTGGTAAAGGAATTCCTCGTAGGACCAGTGTTCCTCCTCGGGCCCGAGGTTGCGGTGGTAGTCGTAGAAGCAATCAATGAACTGCTTGCCCTGGATATTCCGCTGGTTCTCCGGGCGGGCGTCCCACAACGCGACGTGCGCGTCGACGATGAAGTAGTTCTCGCCGTCTTTGCTGTACATATCGTTCTCCTCCCCGCGACTGCCATAGTCGCGACAGGGACGACGCTATGGCCAAAAGGCACCTGTCAACCTGTGACCGGTGTCTCATTTTGAGACAGGGCGGCATCGCCTTTCGAGGCACAACGCCGTAATCTCGAATGACCAGGACAAGGAGGGCGGTGATGGTGCCGGACCAGAACGTTCCCGTCCCGCGGCCACAGGCCGGCGGGCCGGAAGGCATGATGACTACTGTCTCAAGACGCCTTCTCGCCTCATGGCAGCGCAGTGAGGAATACGGCGTCTCGGCCGAGGCCATCGATCCCGTCTGGGCCGGGTCGGTGGCCGGTGACTCGCTGTTCTACCAGTGCGGCCAGGAGGTGCTCACCAGCCTGCACCAGACCCTGGCCAACGAGCCACTGAGCCTGATGCTCACCGACGCCAACGGGCTGGTCCTCAACCGGTTCAGCGGCGACACCTCACTGCTGCGGGCGCTCGACAAAGTCCATCTGGCTCCCGGTTTTGCCTTTTCCGAGCGGGAAGCGGGAACCAGCGGGCTGGGTATGGCGCTTGCGGACCGGACGCCCAGCCTGGTTCGTGCCGAGGAACACTTCAGCGCAAGCCTCCGGACGTACACCTGCGCTGCCGTGCCGGTGATCGATCCCCTCAGCGGACGCCTCGAGGGCAGCGTGAACATCACCACCTGGTCCAAGTCGTCTCCCGAGTTGCTCCTGGCCCTGGCCCAGTCGGCAGCGAGCAACACCGCTGCCCTCATGCTCGCAAAATCGGGTGGCCACAGGCCGAAAGCGGGACCCAAGGGCGGCGTCTTCCGGGTCCAGCGGGGCCGGGTTGAACCGGGTGCGGGAACGCTGCGCGCCATGTCCCCGGACTGGACGGAGGCACTGGACCGTGCGGCCTTGGCCCTTGCGACAAACAGAGTCGTGGCCGCCGTCGGAGAACCAGGCTCCGGGCGCGCCACCTTGCTGGGGCAGGCTATCCGGCAGGCGCACCCCGGGAGCCGCATCCTGTGTGCAGCAGCTCCGGAGCCTGAGGACGTGGAGGCGTGGTTGTCGCTCTGGACCCCCGAGCTGACCAAGCCCGATACCGCCGTGATCGTCGAAAACGTTGACCTCCTGCCCGCCTGGGCAGCGCAGGAGTTGAGCACCCGGGCTGCCGCCGCGGTTAAGACATTGCCTGCACCGGCCGGAAGCCCAGCCTCCATTACCTGGGCCATGACCGCGGAGGACCTGGGCGCCGTCCCGCAGCCACTGGCCGCCTCGGTGGAAACCGTGGTGCCGGTGCCTGCCCTGCGCGAACGCCCCACCGATGTAATGCCCCTGGCCAGGTACGCCGCCCGCCAATCGCGTATGCGTGACGTGGATTTCACGGCCGCTGCCGAATACGCGCTGACCGGCTACGGGTGGCCAGGCAACGTGGACGAACTTTTCACCATGGTCAATGACGCGGCCATGCGGACGGAAACCATCGATGTGCGGCATCTGCCCTCCCGGCTTGTGGGACGCGCCGGGCCACACCTCACCCGGATCGAAGCCGTCGAGAGGGACGAGATCATCCGGTGCCTTTCCCGGCCGGGCATCACGGTGGCCGCGGCCGCCAACGAACTGGGACTGAGCAGGGCCACCATTTACCGCCGGATGGCCCGCCTCGGAATTACCGCGCCGAAGTAGGCCCGGTTCGGGTCCCCTTGCCAAAGAGCGGTCAGGCCCCTAGCAGCTCCGCCAGTTCCGTGATGCTTGACGCCACCAGGTCCCAGTCGCCTTGAGGGGCCAGGTCCGCCGACTGGCCGGGGCCGTGTTCGGTGGGGCGGGCGATGAACGCCGTGGCCAGCCCAGCCTCGCGCGCCGCCCGCAGGTCATTGTTATGGGCCGCCGCCAGCATTACCTCACCCGGCTCAAGGTCCAGGAACTCCGTTGTCCGGAGGTAGGCCTGGGGCAACGGCTTGTAGGTGCCCGTCATGTCCGAACCGATGATCACATCCCACGGCAGGCCGGCGTTCCTGGCCATGTCCAGCAACAGTGAGGTGTTGCCATTGGATAGCGGGCCCACGATGTAGTGGCGGCGGATCGCAGCGAGGCCCTCCACGCTGTCCGGCCACGCCTGCAGCCGGTGCCAGGATTTGTTCAGCTCCTCCAGGGTTTCCCTGGGCACCTGTGCCGGATCGATGCCGTGCCGGCGGAGTGCCTCGTCAAGGTTTTCGCGGTGGAGGGTGTCCAGCTTGGTGAAGCCGCGCTTTCCGGAGCGGATGGCTTCCATGGCCGGCTGGTAGAGAGCCCGCCAGTGGTCGGCGAAGGCCTCGGCGTCGAGCGTATGCGCGTGTGCTGCCGCGAAAGCTGCCACCTCCCTTGCCACACCCGTGCGCCAGTCCACCACGGTCCCGAAGGTGTCGAAGAGGACGGCGCGCACCGGGCGCCCGGTTGAGGGTGAACGGTACGGCTGGAACCTCATGTGCGTGTCCTTCCTGTCTGCGGCGCCGGTTAGTCTGGCAGCATGCGAACTGATTTCAGTCCCTCAGCGACGTCCGCCCGTGATTTCTACCGGCTGCTCACCGCTGTGGTGGTGCCCCGGCCCATCGCGTGGGTTTCGAGTGTCTCCCCGGAAGGCATCGACAACCTGGCCCCGCACTCCTTCTTCACCGTAGCGTCAACCAATCCGCCCATCGTGCAGTTCACGTCGGTGGGGGAGAAGGATTCGCTCCGCAACATCACCGCGTCCGGCGAATTCGTGGTCAACCTGGCCCCCGCCGCACTCCTGGAAGAGGTCAACGCCACCGGCACCAACTTCCCGCCGGAGATCAGCGAGTTCGACGCCGCCGGCCTGACCCGGGAGCCGAGCCTCACCGTGGCCGCGCCCCGGGTCAAGGAATCGCCGGCGGTGCTCGAATGCCGTCTCCACTCCGTGCTGCCGATAGGGGACTCCACCCTGGTTTTCGGCGAAGTCACCCATGCCGCCGTGAGCGAAGAAGTACTCGATGGCAGCCACCCGCGCATCGACCTGCTGGAGCCCCTGGCCCGGCTGGGCCTGGATGAGTGGGGTACCCTCGGCGAAATCCAGGACCTCGGCCGGATCCGGCTGAAGGATTGGCCGGGCGACTTCCGGCCCAAGGACTAGGGCCGGCCGGCCCGCCCTGCCCGTGCAAGGGGAAAGGCAAAGGAAAAGGGACGCCCGGCGAGGACGTCCCTTTCCCTTGTCCGCCCGGGGCTCTTAGCCGAGGCCGAGCTGGACGAAGACGAACCAGACGAGGAGCGGCACCGCACCGATCATCGCGATGGCCCACAGCAGCAGGGCTCGGAAGAACATCCGCTCGTCCTTGGGCTGGGCGCTGGCCATCAGCAGGGCGCCGCTGGTGGACATGGGGCTGACGTCAACCACGGAGGAGCTGATGGCGATGGCCGTCACCACTCCCACGGGGGTGAGCAGCGGGTCCATGGCGATGGGCACGACCACGGGGCTGATGACGCCGAGGGTTCCGGTGGTGGAGGCGAACGCTGACACGATGGCCACCACGTAGCTGGCGATCAGCGCAGCGAGGGAGCTGTTGCCCAGGCCTGCGATGCCTTCCTGGAGTTCCTTGAGCGCGCCCATTTTCTCCAGCATGCCCACGTAGGTGACGATGCCGGTGACCAGGATGATGGCCGACCACGGCATGCTTTCCACCGCGGGCTTCTGCACGTTGGAGTCCAGGACGATCAGGACCGCGGCGATGACCAGCGAGGCGACTCCCACATCGAGTCCCAGAACGGTGGTGAGCACCAGCAGGGAGGCGATGCCCACCAGCGTGAGGATGCGCATGGGGGTTGCGGCCACTTTCACCGGGCCGGTTTTGGTTCCGGTGGCCACAATGGTCTGTGCCGGTGCGGTGAGGACGGCCGTTCCGGCGCCGCCGGGACCCGAAACACTGCCGCTTGAGGGGGTGTCAGCGCCGTCGTCGTTCTTAAGGGCATTGCCGCCGTCCGCCTGACGCGACTCCGCCTTGGCTGCCCGGCGCTTCATGATGGCCTGCACCAGGGCGTAGGCGATCGCGGCCAGGATGGCGTTGAAGATAAAGCAGTACGCGTAGAGCTTGAAGGAATCGCCGGAAGCGCCGGCACCGTCCAGCATTTTGTTGCCCAGGACGCCGAAGGGGTTGACGGGGGAGAAGGCGCCGGCGTTGGCGCCCTGGACGATGACCAGGCCCATGGCCAGGGTGCTGATGCCGAAGCGCGCGCCCAGTGCCAGGCCTACCGGGGCGACGATGGCGATGGCGGCGGGGGTGAAGGCGCCGGCGGAGGCAAGGGCTGCGGTCAGCAGGAACATCAGGATGGGGACCAGGATTTTCCGGTCGCCGGCGAGCCGTTCTGCCCAGTATGCGAGCAGGTCGATGGTGCCGTTGATCCGCACTATGGCGAAGAGCAGGGTGGCGCCGACCAGGATGAAGAACAGTCCGGCGGGGAACTGTCCGATGACATCCTTGATGGACATCCCGGCCAGGAGGGTGCCGACGCCGAATGCGGCGACGGTGGCCAGCAGTCCGGCGTTGATCTTGGTGAAGGAGCCGACGGCGAAGGCCGCCACCAGCACCAGGAACGCGATGAGTGAGAGCGACATGGTGCCCGCCGCCTACGTGTGGGCCACGGTCCGGGCGCCGGCGCCGGACAGCAGGCTGCCCGCTCCGGTGATGGCGGGCTGGTGGCCCAGGGCTTTGAGGATCTCGTAGGTGGTGGCCGTGGCCGCCGTGATGACCGGGAGGCCCAGCTCGTCCTCCACTGCCTGGACGGCGGCGAGTGAGGGCATCTGGACACAGGCGGAAAGGACGACGGCGTCTGCGCCTTCGCGCTGCAGGCTGCGGGCCAGTGCGGGGAGGTTCTGGGGGTCAAGGCAGCCGACTTCGAGGTTGTCCGCTACTTCGAGGCTGATGGCGTCCAGCACCGTGATGCCCGAGCCCTCGATGTAGTCCACCACCATCTTGGTCAGCGGCTTCATGTAGGGGGTGATCATGGCGACCTTCTGGGCGCCGATTTCGTGCAGGGTCCGGACCAGGGCGCCGGCGCTGCTGGTGACCGGTGCCGGGTGTCCGTTGCCGGCGGCGGCGTCGGCGATGACCTTTTCGGAGCCCTCGTGGGCTTCGGGGCCCTGGGCCATGACGGCCACCAGGCAGGCGTAGGCGATGACGTCCACGTCGGCGTCGGAGACCGCTTCGGCGCACTGGGCTGCCTTGCCCACCATGGCCAGCAGTTCTTCCGTGGTGACCTTCTTCATGCCGGCGCGGGCGGAGTGGAAGGTGTACTTGTGGCCGGTCGCCTCGGCCTGGCGCCGGAACAGTTCCGGCAGTTCGGTCTCCATGGTGGTGTTGGAGCTGGGGACGATCAGTCCCACGCGGCTCATCCCGGGGCGCTTGGGCTCGGGGGCTGTTTCACAGGTGATTGCGGGGGTGCTCATGGATGCTCCACGTCGTTGTGTTGGGGATTTGCGAGTAAACCCATAAAGTGAGTTCTAATCCCATGATGTGGGTCACCCTGATGGGATGTCAAATGGATCACATGCTGGGGCGGCTCCCTGCTCACTAAGCTGGAGGCTGGCGGAAACAGATTGAAAGGGTGTTCGGACAGTGGCGAAGGAACCGGGAGCTGGGGCCTCGCCCCTGTTGGTCCTGCATAAGGTGGCGGAGATTCTGGACTGCTTTTCGGTAGAGGAGCCCGAGCCGACGCTGCAGCAGATCATCCGCAAAACCGGGCTGCCGTCCAGCACCTGCCAGCGGTTGGTCCAGAACATGCTCCGCGAGGGATTCCTGGACCGCGACGGCGACCGGTACCGGATCGGTATCGGCCTGGTCCGCTGGGCTACCCCCGGGACGTTCGGGCT
The DNA here is from genome assembly GCF_021800405.1 of Arthrobacter sp. FW306-07-I. Classification (NCBI taxonomy): domain Bacteria; kingdom Bacillati; phylum Actinomycetota; class Actinomycetes; order Micrococcales; family Micrococcaceae; genus Arthrobacter; species Arthrobacter sp. FW306-07-I. The sequence continues at coordinate 1,187,195 of NZ_CP084550.1, forward strand.
GGACGTGGTCCGGCTGGTGAAGCCGGTCCTGCAGCAGCTGCGCGACGAAACCGGCGAAACTGCCTGCCTGTACGTCCGGGACGGGGCGTTCCGGACCATCGTTGCCGTGGCCGAGACGCGGCACGTGGTGATGCGGCCGTTCATGGTGGGCATGGTCATGCCGCTGCACGCCGGCGCCCCCGGCAAGATTTTCCTGGCATTCGACCCCGGAGCCTGGGATGCCTTGGACCAGCAGGGGCTCGAGGGCTTTACGGCCGATACGCCGGTGTCAATGGAGACGCTCAGGCAGCAGGCGGCCGTTGCACGCGAGCAGGGTTTCTTTGCGGCCTTCGGGGAACGCAACCAGGACGTGGGCTCCATCAGCGCGCCCGTTTTCGACCATACTGGACGGCTTGCATGCGCCGTGGGCCTGGGGTTCCCTACCCAGCGGATCGGGCCTGCCGACGTTGAACGGCTGGGGCCGGTGGTGGCCCGGGCGGGACTGGAAGCCAGCCGTGCATTGGGGTACGACAGCAGTCAAGCCGCCGGGTGACCGGCTAGGACTGGAACTGCTGCATCACCGATAGGTGCCCGGCCCGGGCCGGAACCAGGCACTTGGCCAGGTAGAACGGCCGGTTGGCGTTCCGGACGTACTGCGTCAGGACCAGCACCGGGTCCGACGGGCGCAGATCCAGCAGCTTCGCCCCGCTGGGCCCCACCTGGCTGACGCTGATCTGGCACTCGCCCGGCCCGGCCAGCCTGCCCAGCTGCTTGGTGAGCGCGGCAAGCAGGGTGGCGCCGCCGTCGTCCTCTATCTCAAGGGGCGCGGCGGCACCTTTGCCGAGGCTGACCGGCTGGGCGGTAACGTTTTCCTGCAGGTGGGCGATCGCTTCGCCGTCGCGGATGACGACGGATTCCCAGAGCCAGCAGTCGGTCCCGGGCTCGACGCCGATGCCGGGGGCGACGAATTCGGAGGCCGCCTGCCGGACCACCTGGATGCGCTTGACCTCCAGCGTCTGGCCGGGGCTGGCGAGGACGTCCTCGAACGGCTGGATGCGTTCGATGCCGATACGGGGGAGTGTGTCCGAGACGAAGCGTCCGACGCCGCGCCTGGCCCTGATCAGGCCGTCCTCCTCGAGCAGCATGAGGGCTTCGCGGACCACGGTGCGGCTGACCTTCATGTCCGTGCCGAGTTCGGTTTCGGTGGGGATCATGGAGCCGGGCGTGAGGAGGCCGTTGCGGATCGCTTCGGCGATCCGCGAGTACACGGCGACGCGCAGGGGAGCGCCGGGCTGGGCGGCCACCGGCTGGGACAGGAACCGGACGGCGTCCTGGTGCACGTTTAGCCTCGCTTTTGGTTGGTTTCTTCTGGGATTCCAGCCTACTTCAGCGTCTGATCCGTTTGTTGGACAAGCGGCGTCCGCAGGTCTTAGCGCTGCTGGTACCAGTGCGTGTGGAGGACGACGGCGGGAGGCGGGTGCCGCCGTCGTCCCCCTCCTACTTGGGGGAGGTGGCCTGGCGGGCGCTGTCGCGGACAACAAGGGTGGGCGCGATCGGGGTGCGGTCCACCTCCCGCCCTTCCATGGCACCAAGGAGAACTTCCATGCTCATGAGCGCTAAGGCCGTGAAGTCCTGGCGAACAGTGGTCAGGGGAGGCAGGAAATAGTCTGAACCTTCGATGTCGTCGAAACCGACCACGCTCACGTCGTCCGGCACCCTGATCCCATTTTCCGCGAAGGCCCGTATCAGCCCGAGAGCCGTGTGGTCGCTGGCAGCGAAGATCGCCTGGGGCACCTTTTGTTCCCGCACGAGTTGGAGCGCGGTCTCGTAGGCCCACCGGGGGCTCCAATCGCCTTCGAGGCACAGCCTTGGTGTAAGCCCGGCGTCGCGCAGCGCGGCTTCCCATCCGCGTTTGCGGACCCGGCCGTCGAACCAGTCCATGGAGCCCGCGAAGTGCGCGATGTCGGTGTGGCCGAGGTCTATCAGGTGCTGGGTGGCCAGCCGTGCGCCCAACTCCTGGTTCTCCGAGTATGAGAAGACGTTGGGAGTCGATGATGCTCCTGCCGCGATCATCTCCACCGGTACACGGCACGAGGCATTCCATACGGCTGCGGCCATCTCCACCACGGGGGCGATGACGATGATTCCCCCCACGCCGGTGTCGTCCAGGGTGTCCAGGGCGGCCTGGACCGACTCTCCGTAGGGCCGCTCAACGCTGATGACGGTTGTGGCGTAACCCTTCCTGCGTGCAATGTTCTCGAGGGCCATGAGCGTCCCCACCGGGCCGAACCGCGGGGAGCCGTCGGAAAGTATGCCTATGGAGGTGGACCGGCTGGTGACGAGCGCCGTGGCGGCCCGGTTCCTGCGGTACCCGATGTCCTTGATCACATGCAGGACTCGTTGCCGCGTTGCCGCACTCACGTCCGGTGCGTCGTTGAGGACCCGCGAGACTGTGCCGAAGGAGACGCCGGCCATGCTCGCCACGTCGTTGATGGTGGGCTTCCGGCGCCGTGAGGCTTCCGGCATTCTCCCGTTCGCCTCACGGGGAACAGTTGTGCCTGCCATGCCCACTCCTGTCTTGCACGTTGGTTGGAACCTTTCGGGTTCCGTGCCTTTCGATCTTACGTCGGACCGTACCCCGGTATCCGTTGGAATAACTGTCCATGTGACCGTTGACACGTAACACCGTAAACGTTTACGATGATGTCCGTAAACGTTTACGAACGCTTCGTGAACGTTTACGCAGCCACACATTTCAATGAAGAAAGGGAGCGCGATGCCCGACACGATCGTCCACGCACTCGCGCTCGATCCGAACGCCGGACTTCGGGATGCCGACCAAACCCAGTGGGCAAATCTCGAAGTGCTCCTGAAAGATGCGGCGCCCGGCGATCTGGCAGCTGCTGTCCGCACCTTTGTCTCTGCCGGCTCTTCGGCAGTCGTCGGAGTCTTCGATGAGGATCGCCTCTGGGCAAGCCTGGTGGTCTCCGTCGACAATTCGGGCAAACCCGCGTCCGCGTCCACCATCCCCGGCCCGGTCCGGGAAGCGGGCGAAGACATGACGAAGGCGGCCAACGAAGCGGTGAAGTGGGTTCAAGCCCACCACGGACCGTGTTCCCTGGGCTTCTTCGTCGACAAAATACACGCAGAGGCGCTGCTGGCAGCTTCAGACAAGGCCACTGCCGTCCGCACAGCCTCGGCCTCCGGCGGGCTCGTCCTGTCCCCGGTTCCGCCGGCCCTGGCTATAGCCCTCGCCTGAACCATCCCAGGCATCCACCCCCACCCACCCCAAGCACTGGAGAACAATGATGATCCGCAGGCTTCCCCTCGTGGCCCTTGCCGCAGTCCTGTCCCTTTCGGTCGCGTCCTGCAGCAGTTCGACCACGGCCACGTCCAATGCTCCCGACGCCGGTGTGTCCAGCAAGGCCCAGCAGGCCCTTGACCAGATCAAGGGACAGGTCCTGAGCAAGGGGCCCAACGGCGAGACGCCCTCGCCGGCGTCCGCAGCAGACCTCACTCCGGACGAGATCCAAAAGGTCAAGGCGCTCAACGCCAAGGCAGCCATTGTGATGCACTACGGCGGCAACGACTGGGCCAACGCCCAGATCAACGGCCTAAAGTCCGAGTTTGAAAAGCTCGGCATCAAAGTCATCGCCACCACCGACGCGAACTTCAAGCCGGACAAGCAGGTCTCGGACATCGAGACGGTCATGTCGCAGAACCCGAACGTCATCGTCTCGATCCCCACGGATCCCGTGGCTACGGCCTCCGCCTACAAGAAAGCCGCGGCTGCCGGCACCAAGCTCGTCTTCATGGACAACGTCCCCCAGGGATTGACCGCCGGCCAGGACTATGTCTCTGTTGTTTCTGCCGACAACTACGGCAACGGCGTCGTCTCCGCCCACCAGATGGCTAAAGCGCTCGGTGGCAAGGGGAAGATCGGGCTTGTCTTCCACCAGGCCGATTTCTTCGTGACCAAGCAGCGCTACCAGGGATTCAAGGAAACGATTACGAAGGAATACCCGGACATCAAGATTGTCGAGGAAAAGGGAATCGCCGGCCCTGACTTCGCTGGAGATGCCCAGGCAGCCGCGAACGCCATGCTCAGCAAGTACGCCGACCTTTCCGGAATCTGGGCGGTCTGGGACGTTCCTGCAGAAGGTGTCATGGCTGCCGCCCGGGCCGCCGGCCGGCCTGACCTGAAGATTGCCACGGAAGACCTTGGCAAGAACGTGGCCATTGCCCTTGCCAAGGACGAACTCGTCGTCGGCCTTGGAGCGCAGGTTCCGTTCGATCAGGGTGTCACGGAAGCGCGGCTGGCCGCCGGAGCGCTCATCGGCAAGAAAGCACCCGCTTATGTGGCGCTGAGCGCCCTTCCGGTTGACCACTCCAACGTCCTGGATGCGTGGAAGCAGGTCTACCACGAAGACGCCCCGAAGGACATCCAGGACTCCTACAAGAAGTAGGCAAGAACCGGCGGTGCGGGGGTCCGCCCCCGCACCGCGCCGAAAGGGCAACGATGAATACCGCAGACAATGTCGTCGAGATGCGCTCAATATCAAAGAGCTTCAACGGCGTTCCCGTATTGAAAGACGTCAGTTTCGATGTCCGCAAGGGTGAGGTCCACGCGCTGGCGGGCGGCAACGGCGCCGGGAAGTCCACGCTCATGAAGATCCTCCAGGGCGTGTACCAGGCAGACGCCGGCACAATCCTTATTGGAGGCAAGCCGACCGCCATCAACTCGATCCAGGACGCGAAGGCCGCCGGGATCGGAATGGTCTTCCAGGAGTTCAGCCTGGTACCGAGCCTGACCGTTGCGCAGAACATTTTCCTCGCCGCCGAACCGCTCGGCAAGGGCGGGCTCATCGACGATCGTGCTGCGGTGCGCCGTGCCAAGGAAGTTTTCAGTGAGATGGAAGTCGACGTCGACCCGCGCGCCGGGGTCGCACGCTTAGGCACCGCATACTGGCAACTGACGGAGATCGCCAAGGCACTCGCCCAGAATGCCCAGGTGCTCATTATGGATGAGCCCACCGCCAGCCTTGCCCGGCATGAGTCCGAAGCGCTCTTCGAACTGATCGACCGCCTCAAAGAGCGTGGCATCTCAATCATCTACATTTCCCACCGCATGGACGAGGTGTACAGGCTCGCGGATCGGATCACCATCCTCCGCGACGGCCGCCACCTCCTTACCGCGCCGCTGACGGACGTCACCCCCGAACAGATCGTGGAAGGCATCGTCGGCAAGAAGATCGAGGGCCAGCTTTCCTATCGTGCGCGTGACCATGTGGCCCACGACGGGGCGCCGCTGCTGGAAGTCCGGGGGCTTAACGCGGGGCAGCGGGTGCGGGACGTTTCGTTCGCGCTCCGGCCTGGCGAAATCCTCGGCCTGGCAGGGCTGATGGGCAGCGGACGAACCGAGCTCGCCCGTGCTCTCTTTGGCATTGACAAGCTGGACAGCGGTGAAGTCCTCCTGCGGGGCAAAAAGGTCAACCTTGGGTCTCCGCAGCAGGCCATCAACGCTGGAGTTGCCCTTATCCCGGAAGACCGCAGGGCCCAGGGCCTGGTGTTGGAGCACTCCGTCCAGGACAACCTGCTGCTTCCCCTCCTCGGCCAGATCCAGCGGGGACCCCTCCTGGACGGCGCGAAGGGGAAGGAACTGTCCTCGTCACTGATCAAGAGGTTCGCAGTGAAGGTAGCCCATCCCCACCGCCCGGTGCGGCTTCTCTCGGGCGGCAACCAGCAGAAAGTGGTCATCGCCAAGTGGCTGGGCACCGATCCGGACATCCTGATCCTTGACGAGCCAACGGCCGGCGTCGACATCGGCACCAAAAGCGAAATCCTCGACATGATCCGTGAGCTGGCAAGTGCCGGCACGGCCGTCATTGTCATCTCCTCCGAGTACCCCGAACTACTCGCGGTCAGCGACCGCGTCCTCGTCCTTAAGGACGGCTCCATCATCCGCGATATCCCCCGCAGCGAGATTGCTGACGAGGAGTATCTCCAACTTGCAGTGCAGGGAGTCTGAAAAGTGAGCAAGGCAAACACCATCGCGCCGCGGGATACCGCGGCACCCCGTAATTTCGGCACTATCCTCAAGGAACTGGACTGGCGGCGCTACGTCATCTACATCGGCTTCGTCGTTGTCTTCCTCTTCTTCGCCGTTCTGCTCCGCGACCAGGGCTTCCTGTCGCCGAACAACCTGCTGAACATCTTCCGGCAGACCGCCACCATCACCGTCATCGCCGTCGGTATGACGTACGTGATCGCGTGCGCAGAAATCGACCTGAGCGTCGGATCCGTGGCGGGCCTGTCCAGTGTGTGCACTGCGATGGCGCTCTCCCAGTGGGGCCTGGTGCCCGGCATCCTCGCCGGCCTCGCTGTCGGTCTCGTCGTCGGATCGATCAACGGCGCCCTGGTCAGCCTCCTGGGCATCCCGTCCTTCCTGGTGACACTCGGCATGCTGGGCATAGCCGTCGGCGTTGCCCAGTGGATCACGGCGTCGGCGCCCCAGCCCATCCTCAACGACACGTTCAACATCGTGTTTGGATCCGGCAACTTCGGTCCTGTTCCGGGCCTGGTGGTTTGGAGCGCCATCTTCGTGGCCATCGGCGCCGTCGTGCTGAACCGCACCAGGTTCGGCCGCCAGGTCCTGGCCACAGGAGGCAACCGCAACGCCGCGGAGTTCACCGGCATCAATACCAAGCGCATTAAGTTCCAGGTGCTCCTCATCTCGGGCATGGTGGCAAGCGTCGCCGGCATGCTCTACGCGGGCCGGCTGCAGTCCGGACGGTTCCAGTGGGGAGCAGGAGACGAACTCTCCGCCATCGCCGCCGTCATCCTGGGCGGAACCAGCCTCTTCGGCGGGTTCGGCTCCATCATCGGCACACTCTTCGGCGCCCTGCTGATCGGCCTGATCAACAACGGGCTGATCCTCGCCGGACTCGACAGCAGCCAGCAGCAGGTGGTCCGCGGCGCGATCATCATCCTGGCCGTCGCCCTCGCCCGGAAGAAGTAGCACCCGTGACTTCCCAGCTACGGGCCGGAATCATCGGAACAGGATTCATGGGCTCTGTCCACGCCCATGCGGTCCGCGCAGCAGGCGGTGAGGTTGTCGCAGTCGCCGGGAGCAGCCAGGCTTCCGCCGAAGCCGCAGCACCCGCTCTCGGCGCCCGAACCGCAGCCGAATCGCCTGAAGCACTGATCGCACGGGCAGATGTAGATGTCATCCATATCTGCACCCCGAACGCCACCCACGCCGACCTTGCCCGCAAGGCCATTGCGGCAGGAAAAGCAGTCATCTGCGAAAAGCCACTGGCCACGAACGTTGGGGACGCGTTGGAACTGACAACCCTGGCGGCGCAGGCCGGGGTCGTCACCGGCGTGCCCTTCGTCTACCGGTTCTATCCGGCCGTCCGCGAGGCCCGCGACCGCATCCAGCGCGGCGACGCCGGCCGGCTTTGGCTCCTGCACGGCTCCTACCTGCAGGACTGGCTGGCCGGCGCGGAAGCCACGAACTGGCGGGTCGATTCAACGATCGGCGGAGCGTCCAGGGCGTTCGGCGACATCGGCGTCCACTGGTGTGACCTGATGGAGTTCACCACCGGACACAGAATCACCAGGCTTGTGGCCCAGACCAGCAGGGCATACGACGAACGCGAAACCGGCGGCCGGTTGTCCTCCGTCGCTACCGAGGACGGCGCCACGCTCCTGTTCGAGACGGACAAGGGTGCCACCGGCTCCGTGGTGGTCAGCCAAGTCAGTCCCGGCAGGAAGAACCGACTCTGGTTCTCCTTCGACGGAACCGAAGCGTCATTCAGCTTCAACCAGGAACGGCCCGACACCCTGCACGTCGGCCGCAGCGACTCAAGTTCCGAGATCCCGGTCGGCCCGCAAACACTCACGACGCCGGGCGGCCGGCGCTACGCCAAACTTCCCCCGGGCCACCCCCAGGGTTACCAGGACAGCTTCAACGCGTTCGTCGCGGACGTGTATGCGGCCGTCCACGGCCAGGAACCGGACGGCATGCCCACCTTCCGGGACGGCCTACGGGCAGCCCTCCTTACGGATGCAGTCGTAACCTCGGCCGCGCACCAGACCTGGGTCGAGGTTCCGCAAACGGACAACCTCACCGGATCACTTACCTCTTCCCCCGCAGCTGAAAGGCAGAAGCAATGAAACTCGGTTACTGTTCCATCACCTGGGGCGGCGTCGTCGGCCACCCGCAAGGTGTGACGAGCGTGAAGGACCTTTTCTACATGACCCACGGGTCCATGCAGCAAGCGGTCCAGGACATCGCCTCCGTTGGCTATCAGGGCGTGGAGATGTTCGACGGCAACCTGGCCGAATACGCCGACAAGCCCGAAGAACTTAAAGAGATCCTCAGCAGCAACAACATCGAGCTAACCAGTGTCTATACCGGCGCGAACTTCATCTACGCTGACATCCTTCCCGACGAGCTGCACCGGATCCACCGTGCCGCCGAACTGGCCGCCAACTTTGGAGCAGAACGGCTGGTAGTGGGAGGCGGGGCACGCCGCGCCGCCGGAACCACTGACGAGGACTACCACCGCCTCGGCGAAGCCCTGGACAGCGTGACGGACATCGCGGAAAGCTTCGGCCTGTCGGCAAGCTATCACCCGCACCTGAGCACCATTGTCGAAAGCCCGGAAGAACTGGACAGGCTCATGCCGCTCACCCGGATCGGCTTCTGCCCGGACACCGCACACCTTGCAGCCGGAGGAGCGGACCCGGCCGCAGTCATCCGGAAGTACCCCGACAGGATCCGGCACGTCCACCTCAAGGACTTCCAGAAGGACCCTTTCAATTTCCTGCCGCTTGGACAGGGTGAGCTCGACTTCCCCGACATCATCGCAGCCATCCGCGAGAGCGGCTATGACAGCTGGCTCATGGTCGAACTCGATAACTACGACGGTGACCCCCGGGAAGCCGCGGCCCTCAGCAAGAAGTACCTCGAAAAGCTCCTCTCTCACTAATTTTTCAACCGCGGGGACTGCCACAGACGGCAACTGCCCTGCCTTCCGGAAGGAACACGATTCACATGCAGAACCTCAACGTCGGCCTCATCGGAGGCGGCTTCATGGGCAAGGCCCACTCGCTGGCTTACGCCGCCATGCCCATGTTTTTCTGGCCCGCACCAGCCATGCCGGTCCGAAAAGTCATTGCCGAAGCCACCGAAGACCTTGCTTCGGAAGCTGCCCGCCGCTTCGGCTTCGAGAACTCCACCTCAGACTGGCGCAGCATCATCGATGATCCGGACATCCACGTCGTCGACATTGCTACGCCAAACCACCTCCACGCCGAGATTGCCATCGCCGCTGCCGAAGCAGGCAAGCACATCATCTGCGAAAAGCCCTTGGCGCGTACCGGCGAAGAATCCAAGGCCATGTACGACGCAGTGAAAGACAAGAACCTCGTCCATATGGTCGCCTTCAACTACCGGCGGACTCCGGCCGTTGCACTGGCAAAGAAATACATCGAGGAAGGGGCCATCGGACAAATCCTCAACTTCCGGGGCACCTACCTGCAGGACTGGAGCGCCGACCCCAACTCCCCGCTCTCCTGGCGTTTCCAGAAATCCATCGCAGGCTCCGGCGCCCTTGGCGACATTGCAACGCACGTCATTGACATGGCCCGCTACCTTGTCGGCGAGTTCAGCGCCGTCAACGCCCTCCTGTCCACCTGGATCCCCGAGCGGCCGCTCCAAGCCGGAGGTGCTGACGCGCTCGGCACCGTACGGGGCGGAGAAGGCCCCCGTGGCCAGGTTGACGTGGACGACGAAGTCATGACCATGATCCGGTTTGCCAACGGTGCCGTGGGTTCCGTGGAAGCAACCCGCAACGCCCACGGCAGGAACAACTACATCACCTTCGAAATCCACGGAACCGAGGGCAGCATCGTCTTCAACTATGAGCGGCGCGACGAACTGCAGGTCTGCTTCGCGTCCGACCAGGCCGACCGCCGCGGATTCCGCACCGTCTACACCGGGCCCGCACACCCCCACGGAGATGCACTCTGGCCCATCCCTGCGCTCGGCATTGGATACGGCGAAACCAAGATCATCGAGGCCTACGACTTCTTCAAGGCCATCGCGGAAGGCGGCAGCGTAAGCCCGAACTTTGCCGACGGATATCAGGTAGCCCTCATCGACGATGCAATTGTCGAGTCGGCGGCAAAAGAATCCTGGGTCGACGTTCCGCAGATCAACGCATGACGTAAGGGGAGGGGCGGCGACGAATCCGCCCCTCCCGCAAGCCCAGGACCACCCGAGGACGAAAAATGCCACACACAACAGTCAGCCACGACGAAACGCAAGTCTGGTTAATGCCGGTGTTCACCGCAAAAGCAGGGCACGAAGCCACGCTGCAGGAAGCACTCCTCGGACTGCAGTCGCTGAGCCGAAAGGACACCGGCTGCCTGGAATATACGGTCTTCGCAGACGATCAAAGGCCAGGTACGTACTTCCTCATTGAGGGATGGGCCCGCCGCGGGGACCTGGAAGCCCACAACGAGGAAGTCCATGTTAAGGACTTCGTGGACGGGGTGCAGTCCCTGCTGGCCGTACCCTTCTCCGTATCTCCGATTACGCCCCTGGTCTGATACCCGCCAACGTGGGGGAGGACGACGGCGGGACGTAAGTGCCGCCGTCGTCCTTCCCCTTCCTTCGCTGTGGAGCGCCGTTGTAGTGTCGTGCCGTGATCGTCCCAGATACGTCCCAGGATGCCGCGGCGGTCGCGGACCACTACGACGAGCTCGATCCCATTTACCGCCAGGTGTGGGGGGACCATGTTCATCACGGGTTGTGGGCGACGGGCCGCGAGACAGCCGAAGAGGCCGTCGAGGCGCTGGTCGACGCCGTCGCCGACCGGCTGAACCTGGAGCCGGGCCAGGAGAGCGTGGATATCGGCTGCGGCTACGGTGCCACCGCACGGCGGCTCGCCATGACCCGCAAGGTCCGCGTTACCGGCTTCACGCTGTCCGCTGAGCAGGGCACCTATGCCGCCGCCCATCCCGCGCCGGGTGTGGACATCCAGGTGCGTGACTGGCTCTTCAACGGGCTGCCCGATGCCTCGGCCGGTGCGGCATGGGCGATTGAGTCAAGCGAGCACATGGTCGATAAGCCCGGCTTCTTCGCAGAAGCGCACCGAGTGCTGGCGCCCGGCGGCCGGTTGGTCGTTTGTGCCTGGCTCGCTGGGACCGATGCCAGGGGCTGGAAGGTCCGGCACCTGCTTGCGCCGATCTGCCGGGAAGGGCGCCTGCCCTCGATGGGCACGCGCGAGGAGTACGAGGCGATGGCATTGGCGGCGGGCTTTGCGGTCAGGGACTACGAGGATGTCAGCCGCCGCGTTGCCCGCACCTGGGTAATCTGTGCCGCCCGGCTGATGAAGGCCTTGCTCGTCGATCCGAAGATCCGTCGACTCGCCCTTGGCGCCCGGAACCGTGACTCCTTTTGGAGCATTCCCCGCATGATCCTGGCCTACCGCACCGGCACGATGCGCTACGGGATATTCACGCTTGCGAAGGTTAAGCCAGCCTGATCGCAAGCCCGATCGACGGACTGCCTCAGGGCAGTGGCGGCCGTTCGCCCACGCTGCGTGCACGCGTGTCTGCCCATGTCGTTTAGGGGTTTCGGTCTTTGGCAGACGCAGCGTTCCCGTCCGGCAGGAGGTTGGCCCCCAGGGTCCTGGCCATGAACACCCCGAAGCGCTCCGCGGTCCAGCCGCGCTTGAGGACCAGGGTCTCGTAGAGCTCAGCCGAGGTGCTCATGAAGAAGACGTCGGCCACCTCCTCCGCGGTCAGGCCCGGGCGCAGGAACCCCCTTCCGAGCACCTGGTGCGCGTTGTGCAGCATGCGCTGGTACCGCTCGTCGTCCACGTCGCGCAGGAGTGCGGCCATATCCTGGTCCCCGCTCGCCGCGGCGTCTCTGATAAGCAGGTAGAGGGGGGAGCCCAACGGGCTGACCTCGGCGATGAACCGGCCGAACTGCTCCATGAGTTCGCGGGGATCGGTGACCGTGGCCTGGGCGCGGTCCGACCGTTCCTCGGCCGGGGGACCGCCTGCTCCCAGCAGACTCTGTGCGTAGATGGCCCGGACAAGCCCCGGCTTTCCGCCGAACCCCTTGTACACGGATTCCTTGGAGACGCCGGCGGCGTGGGCGATGGCCGCGATAGTGGTCCGGCCGTACCCGTGGGCCAGGAACAGCTCGCGCGATTGGGCCAGCACCCGCTTCCTGGACTCCTCGGCCGCCTCCTGCCGGCGGCGGGCATCGTAGCTGCGGGGGCGGGGCGGCGCACCGTTGACTGCGGGTCCCATCGGGCTTATGCTCCTTGTATCAGTTAGATACAGCTAACTGTATCAAATTCAGCGATCCAGCCTCTCCGCCTCCCGCGACGGAAACTAAGGAGCAGATCATGGACGCTTCAGGAATCGAGCGCGTCCCCGAAGGCCCAGTGCGGCGTATGCTGGCCGCGGCCAACCGCCATGACCTTGAGGCCATGGTTCCTGAATTCGCGGAGGACTACAGGAACACCACCCCCGTCCACCCCGCCCGCAGCTTTACCGGCTCCGCGCAGGTCCGGAAGAACTGGACGGCGCTCTTTGCCGGTCTGCCGGATCTCACCCTCACCGTCCACGACGTGGCCACAGGGCCGGATGGCAAAGTCTGGATGGAATGGAGCAACCGCGGCACCCGGCCGGACGGGTCCGTACAGCGTGCTGCCGGGGTCTCCATCCTCACCGTCCGCGGCGACAAAATCGCCGCAGCCCAGTTTTACCTTGAACCCGTGGACCAGGATTCCGGCGACGTGAACGTGGCCATCAGCGAGGCAGTCCATGGGGCAGTTGGAGGTGACCGGTCATGATCCTGGTGGTCGGCGGCACCGGCCGCCTCGGCCGCGCCGTGGTTTCCCTGCTCCTTGCCGCCGGGCAGCAGGTCCGCATCATGGCCCGGGGCAAGTCCCAGCCCTTCCCCCGAAAGATGAGCGACGGCGTCGAGCTCCTCCGCGGGGACCTCGGCTCAGACGCGGACTGCCAGCAAGCGGTGGCTGGCTGCGATGGGCTGGTGTTCGCGGCTTCAGGATTCGGGGTCAAGGACTCGAACCCGCGGACGGTGGACCGCGACGGCGCCATCCGGCTGGTCCGCGCGGCGGCCGCGGCCGAAGTGAAACATGTGGTGATGATGTCCATGCATGGTGCTGCCGCCGACGGGCCTATCGACTTCCTGCGCTGCAAGGCTGCGGCCGAGGATGCGGTGCGCTCGTCCGGCGTGCACTGGACGATTGTCCGGATCGGGGCCCTCCTGGAACAGCGGCTTGAGACCATGACGGCCCCGCTTGAATCGAAGGGCAAGGTGCCGGTGTTCGGCTCGGGATCCGCCCCCGTGACCTATACCTCGGTCCGGGACGCCGCCGCCGTCGTGGTCCGTGCCCTCCGCGACCCGGCGCTTCGGGACCGCGTCATCGAGTGGGGCTCGCACACGCTGACCGGCAACCAGCTTGCGGAGGCTGTGCTTGCCCGGGCAGGCCATGGAAAGGTTCAGCGCGTTCCGGCGGCCGCCCTGCGGGTGCTGTCGGTGGCGGCCAAGCCGTTTTCACCGTTCCTGGCCAGGGTGGCAGGGGCCGGTATCTGGGAGGAATCGGGGACGGCTGCTTTTGAGTTTGGCCTGGCGCGCGCCGAGTTTCCCGACATTCCCGTCACCGGGCTACAGCAGGTGCTTGAGGAGTCCGGCGCGTTGGGAACTTCGACGTAGGCGCATGTGCGCCATCCGTGCAGTAAGGCAGGGTCTACGCGGCTTAGGGGCGGACTGGTGTGGCCGCTTCGTTTCCGAGCACCGTTGTCCACGGGTTGGCGGTCCACTCCGTGACCACGCCGTTGAGGACGTAGGGGTCGGCGGCTGCAAAAGCTTTGGCGGCTTCCACTGCGTTTTCGCCGGTGAAGATCAACAAGCCTTTGAAGGGGACTTCGCCAACGGCGCCGCCCAGCAGGAGCTCGCCGCGTTCGACTGCCTCCCACCCCGCCCGGAGGTGGTCTGCGCGGTACTGTTCGCGGCTTTCGAGGTAGTCGTCTGCGTAGGTGTATTCCAGCACGGCGTGCATGCGCGTCTCCATATCGTTCAGGGGTTTCGTTCGTTGTAGAAATAGCCTACCCACCGGGACTTACCCGGAAACGGAGGCCACCTCAACCTGTACCCCCGCGTCGCGGAACTTCTGCACCTGGGCGGGGTCGGCGCCGTCGTCCGTCACCAGGGTCCACGGGAGTGCCAGCCGCGCCCAGGCGTGGAACGGCCGCAGCCCGAGTTTGGAGGAGTCGGCCAAAACATAAACCAAACGCCCCCGCCGGGCCATCAGCTCCTTGAGGCGGGTCTGGGCGTGGTCGGCTTCGCAGATGCCGTCCTCGGCGGTGACGGCGTCCGCGCCCAGGAACACCCGGTCGAAGCTCATCCGCTCCAGCGCCGCCTCGGCCAACGGCCCCACGAAACTCTGCGAGACGCCCCGGAGCCGGCCGCCCAGGCAGTCCACCTCTATGCCCTCGGAATCGGCCAGCTCCTGCAAAGTATTCAGGCCAGGCGTCGTCACGGACAGCCGATCAAACCCGCGCAGTTCGTGTGCCAGTGCACCCGCCGTGGAGCCGGCGTCGAGCAGGATGTTTTCCCCGGGCTGGATCACCGACGCCGCCCACCGGGCTATGGCATGCTTTTGCTCGAACGCCTCACCCGTGCGCTGCCGCAGCGACGCCTCCGGATGCGCGCCCAGCGCCATCGCCCCGCCGTACGTACGGGCCAGCCGGCCCTGCGAATTCAGCAGCGCCAGGTCGCGGCGGATGGTGGACGCGGTCACCTCGAACTTGGCGGAGAGCTCCTCCACGGAGGCAAGGCCGGTGGTCACGGCAAGGTGGTAGATCTCCTCGCGCCGCGCGTTTGCGCTGAGCATTCCCGGTCTCCTTCCCGTGGGTATGGCAGTGGCAGTGCTACCCATGCTAGTTCCGGCTCTAACGAATCAGGGACGGCAACGGCCGGCCAGCAATTCTACGCTGACCGGCCGTTTCACTACTGAAGCGTTCAGGCCTCGTCGCGCGCTGGTGCCAGGTCCACTGCCTGCCGCAGCGCCTCGAGCAGCGACTCGTGGTCGGCAATGTTCTTGCCGGCGATGTCGAAGGCCGTGCCATGGTCAACTGACGTCCGCACCACGGGGAGGCCCACGGTGATGTTGACGCCGTTCTCCAGGCCCAGGACCTTGACGGGTCCGTGGCCCTGGTCGTGGTACTGGGCCACCACCAGGTCGAAGTCGCCGCGGCCGGCCAGGAAGAACAGGGTGTCCGCCGGGAGCGGGCCGAACGCGTTGATGCCGTCCGCCTGGGCCTTCTCGATGCCCGGCTGGATCTTCTCCGCCTCTTCGCCGTAGCCGAACAGACCGTTCTCGCCCGCGTGCGGGTTAATGGCGCACACGGCAATCCGCGGGTTCTCGATCCCGGAGGTGCGCAGCAGCTCATACCCGCGCTTGATGGTCCGGTAGACCAGGTCGCCGTTGATCTTGGCGATGGCGTCGATGAGGCCGATGTGCGTGGTCACGTGGATGACGCGCATCTTGGGCGCGGTCAGCATCATGGACACTTCCTCGGTGCCGGTCAGTTCGGCGAGGAGTTCCGTGTGGCCCGGGAACTTGTGTCCGGCCGCGTGCAGGGCCGCCTTGTTGAGCGGTCCAGTGCAGATGGCATCCACCTGGCGATCCATTGCCAGCTGCACGGCTTTCTCGATGAAGAGGTACGAACCGTGTCCGGCGGCGGCGGACAGCTCGCCCCAGGCCAGGTCCTCCGGAATGCAGTCGATGTCCAGCACATCGATGGTGCCTTCCTGGAACAATGCCTCCGACGGTTCGGTGACCTTGCGCAGGGTCAGCGGGCTGGACACGATGTCCGCGGCGAGCTGCATCCGGCGCAGATCGCCGATGACCAGCATCCGCGCCTTGGACCGGAGTTCGCTGTCCGCCAGGGCCTTGACGATGATCTCCGGGCCAATGCCGGCCGCGTCGCCCATGGTGATGGCTACAATCGGGCGTCCCATTATTTGCTACTCATTTCAGTCGTAGTGCTAGTGAAAAACTGTTTGGTCCTGGCCAGCGTGCCGGCGTCCCCGAATGCACCGGCCTTGGTGACCAGCAGGGGGAGGGGCTCCGGAAGCAGGCTCACGACCACTCCGGGCTCAATCTCCCCGATGACGGTGAAGCTGCCGGCGCCGAGGGCCTTTAGGACGGCCGTGGCGGTTTCCCCGCCCGTCAGGACCAGCGCCTCGCAGTGCTCGACGCCGGCCGCAGTGGCCCGTGCCAGCGCCTCCGCCACCACCAGCGCCTGCGATTTATCCACGGCGCCCATGGGATCCGGCGTCAACACCACGTCCGTCCGCAGCATCGCCGCCGCAACTTCGCGCGCGACTGCCGGATCCTCGAGCGTCTGGTGGTCCAGCGTGATGTGCCGGGCACCTGCGGCGACCAGCGCGTCCGTCTGCTGCCGGGCGAGGCCGGAATAGCTGCCAATCACGGTCAGCGTCCGTGTCACGCACCTCGCGTGCTCCTGAAGAACATCCTGCCCTTCTCCACGAGGGGCAACGTGCCCGGCCAGTCCGCCGGAGCCCACCAGGAGTGCGGGGAAGTCCAGCAGGGCTGCCGCGGCAGCCACGCGTTTCAGGTCGTCGTCGGAAACAGCGTCAAGTACGACGGCGTCACGCCCGCGTTCCTGCACGTTGCGCAGGTGCGCGGCCAGTTCCTCCGGGGTGGGGTGCGTTTCCCGCTCCACGAGTTCAGTCGAAAGACCGCCGGCGGCAAGCGCCGCCGCGACGTCGCCGTCGAAGCTTCCCTGCGCGTTGTGCGCACCGTTGACGTGGACCAACCCGCGTACGGTGGTCCTTCCCGTAGCCGGGAAGGCGGGGGCCACAAGGGCCAGGCCCCTGCTGCGGCCTTCACTGACGCGGCCCAGCGCTGCGGCAACCTCGGCACCGACGTTGCCGCGAAGCAGCGAGTCGATCTTCTTGAAAACCTGCCGGTCCTGTTCCAGGGCGCGTGCCACAGCCGCGGTGACGGCAGCCGCTGCATCTTCCGCTGAAAGGTAGCGGCTCTCGGTGTTGACCGACAGGATGTCCGCTTCGGGCCACGTGGAGTCCAGGTCCAGGATGACGGAGCTGCTGTGGGTGGGTCCGTGGGCTGCGGCGGCATCGGCCGCTCCCGTCAGGTCGTCGGCGATGATTGCCCAGCGCTTGGCTGCGGGGGTGCTCATACTGCTGGGGCCACCTCGGGGGTTTCCACGGGCTGCTTGGCTTTCAGGCGCTTAGCGTACCAAGCGACCATGAGCGGGCAGCCGATGGCGGTCACCACTACGGACGCGGCCACCAGCACGGTTGCCGGGCCCGCTGCCGGGGCATATGCCGGGTTGGCCGCGGCCACCAGCATGGGAACGGTTGCTGCGTTGCCTGCGGTGGTGGCTGCCGCGAGGCCGGCGATGCCCGAGCCGCCGGTGAGCTTGTCCGCGAAGAAGAGCACGGCGCCGCCGGCAATGAGCACGAACAGGCCCAGGGCAACGCCGAGCAGCCCGGCGTTCAGGACCTGGCCCAGGTTCAGGCCGAAGCCCAGTGCCAGGGCAAAGAACGGGATCAGGACAGGTGCCGCGGAGGACAGGAACTTGCGCATGGCCGGGTCCAGGGCGCCCAGGATGGCGCCGAGGAGCAGGGGAATGATGGCACCCACCAGGGCCTGCCACGGGAAGGCCGAAAGACCCGCGACGCCGAGGGTCACCATGGTCAGGAAGGGGCCGGATTCCAGCGTCATCACGGAGTAGGCCGCCACGTCCTTGGGCTTGCCGTACTGGCCCATGAGGGCCATGTACATGCCGCCGTTGGTGTCATTGAGGGCGGCCAGGATCGCCAGCACGGAGAGGCCGGACAGCAGGCCGCCGTCGATGGGAAGTTCACCCATGAACCGGCCTGCGATGACGCCGATGATGATGGCGAACAGGACCTTGCTGCCGAAGAGGACGCCGCCCTTTTTCAGAATATACGGGGTGGCCTTGATGTCGATGCTGGCGCCCATGCAGACGTAGAACACCGCGAGGATGGTGGTGCCGCCGGTGAAGAGGGCGCCGGTGAAGGACCCGAAGAACTTCGCGGAATCCGGGGCGAAGGTGCCGAGCACGGCGCCGATGAGCAGGGGGATCAGCATCATGCCGCCAGGAACCTTTTCCATGGTGGCCTTGATGGGGACAGACATGTGCAACCTCATTGTTGTGTGGGGGAGAGGGAGGTCGGGCTGCAGGCCCGAAGCATGATGTAGATCATAGCTACTGTTGCGCGATTAGCGCAAGGCTCAATGCGCGAATCGCGCAGCCCTCCGACGGCGGCCGTTACAGACGTGCCCGCCGTCCCGCCCCACTGACCGGTTTAGTCCCCGGTCAGCGCCGCCTCAGTCCCGGGCCAGCGAGGGACTCTCTGAGTCTGCCTTTGCCTCTGCGGCAGCGCGGCGATGTGCGGCGTGCCCTGTCACCGTGACTGCCGTAGCGATCACCGCAGCCATGGACAGTGCAAGCGCCAGGTGCACATGCAGCGCAGCCGCTCCGGCCAGGGCTCCCAGCATGATCAGGGCGATGGCCAGGGCGCGCCGCTGCCAGAACGTTCCCTTGCCGCCGGCCAGCCGCGAATCCGACGCGAGGCCGGTGATGGTGGAGGTGACCACCACGGTGGTGATCTCCGCGACCTTCAGGCGTTTCGCCGTCGCGGCCTGGGTGCCCATGAGCAGGGCGAGTGCGCTGGTGACGATGCTGCCAAGCGTGGGGTCCGCCTGCACGGGGGCCAGGAGCACGAAGACCGTCAGTGCCCACAGGCCCAGCGACACCGCGAGCAGGGCCGCGGAGGTCTGCGGCGACCAGCCTTCGCCATTGCGCCGAAGAAGCCGCCCTGCCAGGGCCGCGCCAAGCATGAAGAAGGCCAGCGCCAACGCCGGCCGCAGCACGGGGAGGCTTGTTCCGCCCGCCATGGCCATGCCCAGCAGCACCACGTTGCCGGTCATGTTCCCGGTGAACACGCGGTCCAGGCCAAGGTATCCCATCGCGTCCACCACGCCGGTGGAAAACGTCAGGGCCAGCATCAGCACCAGATGCAGCCGCTCAGCTGAGCCGAAAAAATGTTTCCTCACCGTAAATTCTCCAATACACCCTTGAATCTAAACGTATACCAAGGATATGTTCGTTCAGCGATTGTATTCAATCTCACATTCCCTGCTCGATCATAGGACTTGTATGAGACTCCCGTTCCGCCCCCGGGCCCTTCCGGACGGCACTCCATTCAGGGCGAGAAGCGCTGCCTTGGGCGGCGGCGTGGCCGCCTTGGCACTGGCGATGACCGCCTGCGCACCCATCCAGCCCCTGCCCGAGGCGGTAGTGCATAACGACGTGACCTCCGCCCCCATCGGCAACCAGAAAGTGGTGGAAGGCGGCGACCTGGTGATGGCCCTCTCGGCTGAACCCGACCGCCTGGACCCCACAACGTCGTCGTCCCTCTACACCCGGTACGTCATGCAGACGATGTGCCAGAAGCTGTACGACATCAACGCCGAGGGCAAGATCGTTCCGCAGCTTGCCACCAAGCTTCCCGAGGTGAGCAACAACGGGCAGACGGTGACCATCCAGGTGCGGGACGACGCCGTGTTTGCCGACGGCACCAAGTTCGACGCCGAGGCCGTCCGCGCCACCCTGGACAGGGACCTGACCATGAAAGGTTCCGCCCGCAAGAGCGAACTTGGCCCGATCAGCGGCATCACGGCCCTGAACCCCACTACCGTCCAGATCAGCTACAAGAAGCCGTTCGCTCCCCTCACCGCAGCGCTCGCGGACCGGGCCGGCATGATCCTCTCGCCCACGGCGGTTGCTGCGGCAGGGGATTCCTTTGGAGACCACCCCGTGTGCGTGGGACCGTTCAAGTTCAAGCAGCGCATCCCGCAAACCTCCATCCAGGTGGAACGGGACCCGCTCTACTACGACGCCAAAAACGTCCACCTGGACACGGTGACGTACCGGATCATGACGGACTCCAATATCAGGACCGCCAACCTGCGCTCCGGCGACGTCCAGGTGGCGGACTCCATCGCACCCCAGGACGTGGACGCGCTCGCCAAGGAACGCGGCGTCGGCGTGCTCCAGGTGGGATCCCTGGGCTACCAGGGCCTGACCATCAACCTGGGCAACACCAACGGCGTGGGCAAACCGGTGGGGGACCTCAACACGCCACTGGCCAAGAACGCCACCATCCGCCAGGCGCTGTCCATGTCGATCGACCGCAAAGCCCTGGTGAGCACGCTCTTCAACAACTGGTACGAGCCTGCCTGTTCCCCCGTGGCACCCTCCAGCCCCTTCTCTTCGGACGCCGCCCAAGGCTGCCCGGCCTACGATCCGGCGAAGGCCAAGCAGATGCTGAAGGACGCCGGGGTTCCGGTGCCCTTCCCCATCAAGGTCCAGGTCACCAACTCGCCGGACTCGCTGCGGTATGCGCAGGCGCTCCAGGCGTCCGCGGCGGACGGCGGATTCGCGCTGACCATCGCGCCCGTTGAGTACTCCACGCTCCTGGACGTCCAGAGCCACGGCAGCTTCGAAGCCCTGCTGCTCGGCTGGTCCGGACGCGTGGACCCGCACGGGAACATGTACAACTTCCTGGCCACCGGCGGCGGCAACAACTACTCCGGCTACAGCAACCCTGCCGTGGACAAGCTCCTCACCGACGCCTCCACCACCACAGACCAGGCAGCCCGCGCGGCCCTCTACGGGAAAGCCGTCCAGCAGGTGCAGGCCGACGACCCGATCATCTACCTCTACCGGATCCACAGCCTCACGGCCTACTCCAACAAAGTGGCCGGAGTGGAAACGTTCGCGGACGGTGTGGTCCACCTCAGCAACGCGGCCTTCGTGAAGAAATAAGGACTCCACCATGATCCGATACCTCTCGACCCGTCTCTGGCACTCAGCCATCACCCTGGTGCTCGCCTCCGTGGTCATCTTTATTGGCATCCGCCAACTCCCCGGTGACCCGGCCATTGCCATGGCGGGGGAGGAGGCCAGTCCTGAACAGCTGGACGCCATCCGCTCCCAGCTCGGCCTGGACCAGCCCCTCCCCGTCCAGTACTTCTCCTTCATTGGCCGGCTGCTGCAGGGAGACCTGGGAAAGTCCACCCGCACCGGAACACCCGTCACGGACCTGCTCGCCGGCACCCTGCCCGTGACGCTGTGGCTTGCCGCCTACGCAATCGTGGTGGCCGTCGTCGTCGGCGTCCTGCTCGGCGTGGTGGCCGAGCGGTACCGCGGCCGCTGGCCGGAATGGCTCTCCAACGGCTTTGCCCTCATCGGCCTGTCCGTCCCCAGCTTCTGGCTTGGCCTGCTGGCCATCCTCTACCTGGCCGTCAACCTTGGCTGGTTCCCCGCGTCAGGCTATGTCGACGTCGCTACGAACCCCGTGCGCGGCCTGTACTACCTGACGCTGCCGGCGGTGATCCTGGGCACCGGCCTCGCCGCCGTCATCCTGCGCCAGACGCGGGCCTCCATGATCGAAACCATGAGCACGGACTACGTCCGAACCGCCCGCGCCAAGGGCCTGGGCGGCGGCCGGATCCTGTTCCGCTACGGGCTCCGGAACTCCCTGATCGTGGTGGTCACCATCGTGGGCCTGCAGCTGGGCGGACTGATCTCCGGCGCCGTGGTCACGGAGCGCATCTTCGCCCTGCCCGGCTTCGGCAAGCTCACCCTGGACTCCGTCTTCACCCGCGACTACCCCGTGATCCAGGCCGTGGTGCTGGTCATCACCGTTGGGTACATCCTCATTAACCTTGCGGTGGACATCCTGTACTCCGTGATCAACCCGCGAATCCGAGTAGGAAGCAACTGATGGCCGTCACCGACATCCGCCCTGCAGCCCCGGGCGCAACCAGCCTGGGCTCCGACCGCGGACGCATCTGGAAGTCGCTCCGGCGAAACCCCCTGGGCCTGGCCGGCGGTATCCTGCTGGCCCTCGTGGTCCTGGTCGCACTGCTGGCACCGCTCCTGGCGCCGTACGATCCGGCGCAGGTCCACTTCGCCACCCCGTTCCAGAAGCCCGGCACGGTGGGCTTCCTGCTGGGCACCGACGACCTGGGCCGGGACATCTTCTCCCGGCTGGTCTTCGGTATCCGTTCCTCCCTCGAGGTCGGGGTGCTCGCGGTCCTGCTCTCGGTGGTCATCGGAACCCCGCTGGGGCTGCTCGCCGGCTACTGGCGTTGGCTGGACGCCATCATTTCGCGGCTCAACGACGTGACCCTGGCCTTCCCCTTCCTGATCATCGCGGTGGGCCTCGTGGCCATCACCGGCCCCAGCCTGGGCAACGCCGCAGTGGCCATCGGCATCGCACACATCCCCGCCATGATCCGGATCATCCGCGGCGAAACCCTGCGGATCAAGGAAAGCGACTTCGTCATTGGCGCCAAGACCATGGATGCCTCCGGCGGGCGGATCATCTTCCAGCACATCCTGCCCAACACCGCCTCCTCCCTCATCGTGCAGGCCACGGTGATCATGCCCGCGGCCGTCATCGGCGAAGCGGTGCTGTCCTTCCTGGGCCTGGGCATCCAACCGCCCGCACCCAGCCTGGGCATCATGCTCTCCGACGCCCAGCAGTACCTCTTCCGCTCACCCACAGCGGCCATCGTCCCCGGCCTGGGCATCGCCGCGATCTGCCTGGCCTTCAACCTGTTCGGCGACGCCCTGCGCGACGCCCTGGACCCCGCCGCCACCAGCCGAAAGAAATAGCCATGACTTACACCCCCGCAGACAGCTTCACCACCCGCCCCACCCTCCAGGGCACCTTCGGCATGACCGCCTCCACCCACTGGCTCGCCACCGCCTCAGCCCAGGCGGTGCTGGAACGCGGCGGCAACGCCTTCGACGCCGCCGTCGCCGGCGCCTTCGTCCTGCACGTCGTCGAACCCCACCTGAACGGCCCCGGCGGGGACATGACCGGCGTGTTCGTCACGGCGGAGAACCCGTCCGAACCGGTCGTACTGATGGGACAGGGCCCAGCCCCCGCCGCCGCGACCCGCGAGCACTACCTGGCCGAAGGGCTGGAACTGGTGCCCGGCGCCGGCGCGCTCGCCGCCGCGGTGCCGGCCGCCGTCGACGCCTGGCTGCTGCTCCTCCGTGACCACGGCACCTGGGATCTGGCGGACGTGCTGGCCTTCGCCATCGGCTATGCCCGCAACGGGCACCCGATTGTGGGCCGCGTGGGGAACACCATCGAAACCGTCGCCGACCTCTTCACCGAGCACTGGCCGACGTCGGCCGCCCTGTGGATGCCGGACGGGAAGATTCCCGCCGCCGGAGACATCATCAAGAACCCGGCGTACGCGAGCGTCCTGGACCGGCTCGTTGCCGCCGGAGAAACGGACGCGGCAGCGTCGCGGGAAGCACGCATCGACGCCGCCCGCCGGGAATGGGGCGAGGGGTCTGTGGCCAAGGCAGCGGTCAAATTCCTCGCGACTCCCCACCGCCACTCGTCCGGCGCCGATCATGCTGGCGTCATGACCGAATCTGACTTCGCCGGATTCTCCGCCGGTTATGAACCCGCCACCACCATCGAGTTCCGCGGCCACACCATCGCCAAGACCGGGCCGTGGGGGCAGGGGCCGGCGCTGCTGCAGACCCTCGCCATCCTTGACGGGTTCGACGACGAGCGGCTGGACCCGTCCACGGCCATCGGCGCGCACACCATCCTTGAGGCGCAGAAGCTGGCCATCGCGGACCGCGAGGCCTACTACGGCGACGCCGAGGTGCCGATGGATTACCTGCTCAGCCCCGAGTACGCAGCGGAGCGGCGGAAGCTGATCGGCGAAAAGGCCTCGCACGAGTTCCGGCCCGGCAACGTCCCCGGCCACGACCCCTTCGTTCCGCCGCTGCGCACGGAGTACCTCCCGCCGTCGCTCGCGGAAAACGGCCAGCTTGCCTTCGCCGGCGTGGGCGAACCCACCGTCATGCCCACGGGGGAAACCCGGGGGGATACCTGCCACATCGACGTCGTGGACCAATGGGGAAACATGGTTTCCGCAACGCCCTCCGGCGGCTGGCTCCAGTCCTCCCCGGCCATTCCCGAACTCGGCTTCTGCCTGGGTTCCAGACTGCAGATGACCTGGCTGGAGGACGGCGCGCCGTCCACGCTCACCCCCGGCAAGCGCCCCCGGACCACCTTGACGCCCACCCTGGTGCTGAAGGACGGCAAAGCGGTGACCGCCCTCGGTTCCCCGGGCGGCGACCAGCAGGACCAATGGCAACTGCTGTACCTGCTGCGCACCATCGTGGGCGGCTACGAGCCCCAGCAGGCCGTTGACGCACCCTCGCTCCACACCACCTCCATTCCCGGATCCTTCTGGCCCCGCACCTGGACGCCGGGCGGCGCGGTTGTTGAAGACCGCCTGGGCGAGGACGTGATCGCTGAACTGGAAGAGCGAGGCCACGTGGTGACCCGGGCCGGGGACTGGGCGCTCGGCCGCCTGTCATCGGTGGTCAGTGACCCCGAAACCGGTGTCCTCAAGGCCGCCGCCAACCCGAGGGGAGCGCAGGGCTATGCAGCAGGACGCTAGGAACGACGGAAACATTCTGCTGTCGGTCCGCGAACTTGAGGTCAGCTACGGCGGCACCCCGGTCCTGGACAAAGTCTCGTTCGACTTGAAGAAGGGCGAGCGGGTGGCGATCGTGGGCCAGTCGGGATCGGGCAAGTCCACCGTGGTGGGCGCCATCCTGGGCCTGCTGTCCGGCTCCGGCCGGATCACCCACGGATCCATCCTGCTCGACGGGGCAGACCTGGCGGATGCCAGCCAAAAAGAGCTGCGTGGCATCAGGGGCAAGAAGATCGGCCTGGTCCCGCAGGATCCCATGTCCAACCTCAATCCTTCCATGAAGGTGGGCGCGCAGATTGCCGACGCGCTGGCCAGCAACGGCATGCGTGGCCGGGATGCCATCAAGCAGCGCGCCGTGGAGCTCATGACGGAAGCCGGCATTCGGGACGCCGAACGCCGGTACAACCAGTACCCGCACGAGTTCTCCGGCGGCATGCGGCAGCGCGTCCTGATCGCCATCTCCCTTGCGGGGGAGCCGGACCTGCTGATCGCGGATGAGCCGACGTCGGCCCTGGATGTCACTGTCCAGCGGCAGATCCTGAACCACCTGCAGACGCTGGTGGATGCGCGGGGCACCTCGCTGCTGTTCGTCACCCATGACCTGGGGCTCGCGGGGGACCGCACGGACCGGATCATCGTCATGGCCGAGGGGCGGATTGTGGAGACCGGCACGCCATGGGAGGTGCTGCTGAATCCGCAGGAGGACTACACGCGGCGCCTGGTGGCCGCGGCGCCGTCGGCCAGCCTTTCCGCGGACGCGGTTTCCGGTCCAATAGTTGCTGAAGAGGACCGGCCGGCTCCCGTGCTGTCGGTCAGGAACCTGGCCAAGGAATTCAAGCTGCGTGGCCAGGGCGGGCGCAGGATCCAGGCCGTGGACGACGTCTCGTTCGACGTGCACAGGGGAACCACCACGGCGGTGGTCGGTGAATCCGGATCCGGGAAGTCAACGGTTGCCCGGATCATCCTGGGCCTGGAGACACCCACTTCCGGCTCGGCGTTGATCAAGGGTGAGAGCATCGCCACCAGCAATCCCCAAACGCGCCGTGCCCTGCGCCGCATCGCGCAGCCCGTCTTCCAGGACCCGTACGGATCCCTGGACCCGACCTTCAGCATTGAGCGGCTGATCGATGAGCCCCTGCGGATTTTCAAGATAGGGACGCGTGAGAGCAGGCGTGAACGCGTGGCCGAACTCCTGGACCAGGTGGCGCTGCCGCGGATTGTGGCCCAGCGCCGGCCCCACGAACTTTCGGGCGGGCAGCGCCAGCGGGTGGCCATCGCCCGGGCCCTGGCGCTGGAACCGGAACTGCTGATCCTGGACGAGGCCGTCTCAGCCCTGGATGTGCTGGTCCAGGAGCAGATTCTCACTTTGCTGGGGGACCTGCAGGATAGGCTGGGCCTGACTTACCTCTTCATCACGCACGACCTGGCCGTTGTCCGCCAGATCGCGCACAACGTGGTGGTCATGAAAACAGGAAAAGTGGTGGAAACCGGCAGCGTGGAGCAGGTCTTCATGGCACCCTCGGCCGACTACACCAGGGAACTACTTGGAGCGATACCCGGTGCAGCCTTCGCTAGCTAGCGGTGATCCCACCCCACGGGCCCGCGTCCAGGATGAAATCCGGCGGGACATCATTTTCGGGAAGCTCCCCGCCGGGACACGGATCACCGAGTCCTCCCTGGCCGCGAAATACGGGATCTCCCGGGTTCCGGTGCGGGAAGCGCTGCGGGCCCTTGAGGTGGAGGGCTTCGTTGAGTCGAAGCCCTTCGCCGGGTCCACGGTGTCAGAGATACCGGTGGACGACGCCGACGACCTCTTCGCGGTGCGCGAGGCCCTGGAAGCTGCCACCGCCCGGCGGGCGGCCCGGCGGGCGGCCGCCCAGTTCTCCGCGGGCGGCCCGGATACCCAATGGTGGGAGACGCGGCGCGCACTGGCCGCGATCCTGGACGAGGGCGATCAAGCGGTGGCAAACGGGCAGGTTGAGCTGCTGCCCGAGCTGAACATCCGTTTTCATCTGGGGGTCGCTGAACTGAGCCGCAGCGCGTCCCTCACGGCGCTGCTCCGCCAGATTTCGGGCAAGATCGAGTGGCTCTACGCCTCCGATGTGGACTCCCGCGGCATCCGGTCCTGGGCCGAGCACCGGGGCATCATGGCAGCGATCGATGCCGGCAACGCGGAGGCCGCTGAACAGGAGATGGCAGCCCACGTCCACGGGTCCAGGTCCGGCTACCTGAGCCGGTTCAAGGAAAAGGACCCACCACCCGCAACGCCAGCAGCGCCGTCGGATGGTCACGCCGCGGAAACTACGGCTTGATTCTCACACCTCAAGGTGGCTTCGCCGGGACTCGAATCGCCGGAACGGTACCGGCTCGCCGGAAGGTTCCGGCGGATTGGCACCGATCCGGCGACTTCGCCGGTGCCAAGCTCTCCTGCCTCGCGGTTGAGGTATCGTCCGGCCGGCCACGGAGTGCACGTTTGTGCAAAGCGCCTGTGGGAGGGTGACCAACGCAGGGCCTTACCCAAACTACCTACTCACCAGTAACAACGCTGTGTTCCGAGTCACAAACGAGTCGTGACAGCCGCTGCAGCACCAGACCTTTTCCGCCGCACGTTCGTGCACTTCCGCTGCAGAGGAGCCGCAGCGCTGCCAGCATGGAAAACCCGGGCCGGAACTGATGGACACCCCCAAAACCATCAGCTCCGGCCGTCCCCGAAGACAGACGAACAAAGAGGTTTCCATGTCACTCCTTACCCGGGCCCTTTCCATCGCGGCCGGTACACTCCTCGCCACGTCCCTGGTAACCGCTCCCGCCCATGCCGTTGACGTCTCGCCGCCGGGAGCCAACGACTGGTCCTGTAAACCGTCAGCAGCACATCCGTATCCCGTGGTCCTGGTGCCGGGCACGTTCGAGAGCATGGAGAAGAACTGGTCCACCATGTCGCCGTACCTCAAGAGCCAGGGGTACTGCGTCTTCGCCCTGAACTATGGCCAGACCAACGGCGTCTACGCCACGGCTCCCGTCAAAGATTCCGCCCAGGAACTTGCACCGTTCGTGGACGCCGTCCGCTCCGCCACGGGTGCCAAGCAGGTGGACCTGGTGGGCCACAGCCAGGGCGGCATGATGCCCCGGTACTACATGGGCTTCCTGGGCGGGGCGAAGTACGTCCATCAACTCGTCGGCATCGCCCCATCCAACCACGGCACTGAGGGCGTGATCCTTCCGCCTCCGGATCTGGTGCCCACGCCGGACTACACCGCCGCCGGCTGTGCCGCTTGTGCAGACCAGCAGGCGGGATCGCCGTTCATGCAGGAGCTGAACTCCATCGGCGATACGGTCGCCGGCCCCGCCTACACCGTCATCTCCACCATCCACGATGAGGTGGTGATCCCGTACAACAGCCAGTTCCTGAACGGCTCCACGCGGCAGGTCACCAACATCACCATCCAGGACAAGTGCCCGGCGGACGTGATCGAGCACGACCAGACGCCCAACGATCCCGTGGTGCACCAGCTCGTGGGCAACGCCCTGGCCCAGCCGTCCGGCCCGGCGGACCCGGCCTACCAGCCCGTCTGCCTCTAAGGCGCAGCAGTAGTCGTCTTGGGCTGCCCCCTATGCAGCTGTTACGCATGGGGCGCATGATGACGGCATGAAAAAAGTACTCATAGCCGGTCTCGCAGCGATCGTGATGGTGCTCAGCGCCATCACGATCGCCGTTCCGGGCAACGCTGCCGTTCCCGGCAACGTGTCCGTGCCGTCCTCGCCCATAGCAGGACAAATCATGGTCAAATTCCGGGACAACAGCGCGGCGGCCGGGGTGCTCGGCCAGCATGGGCTGAGCGACGGCCCGCCGATCGGCAGCACCGGCGCGCACCTCATCAAGGTCCCGACCGGCAGGGAACTCCAACTCGTCGCCGTACTAAGCCGCAACCCCGCCGTCGAATACGCCGAACCGGACGAATTGGTCACCGCCACTACAGCAGACCCGTACTTTGACCGCCAGTACGCGCTCCAGAACGTGGGGCAGTCCTTTACGAACACCGCCGGCACGGTAACGGTGCCCGCTGGCAAGAACGATGCGGATGTGGATGCGGTTGAAGCATGGGGCGTCACCAAGGGGGCCGGTGTCAGGGTTGCCATCGTCGATTCAGGCGTGGCCATCAACCACGAGGACATCTCGTCCAAGGTGGTGGACCGGGCAAACTTCAGCGACACCCAAATCCTCACCCCGGAGGACTACGACCAGTACGGCCATGGCACCCACGTCGCCGGCATCGTGGCCGCCACCGCGGACAACTCCCTTGGGGTGGCAGGTGTATGCCCCGACTGCTCCATCCTCGATGCCAAGGTCCTGAACAGCAGCGGCTCCGGCTCCTCCTCTGGCATTGCCAAGGGCATCGACTGGGCTGTCGGCAAGGGCGCCAAGGTCATCAACATGAGCCTTGGACAGAAGGTGTCATCACGAACCCTCGAAGCTGCCGTCAACAACGCCTGGAACCAAGGCGTGGTAATCGTCGCCGCGGCGGGCAACGCCGATACCCAGGCGCAGGTCTACCCAGGTGCATATCCGAACGTCATAGCCGTGGCAGCAACTGACAACAACGACACCAAGGCATCCTTCTCCACCTACGGCAGGTGGGTGGATGTCGCCGCCCCGGGGGTCAGGGTCTACTCCACCCTGCCGAACTATGCGTCGGTCCTGGGCACGCAGAACAACCTGTCACCCGGCTATGACATCCTCAGCGGCACTTCCATGGCCTCGCCCATCGTTGCCGCCACTGCCGCACTCGTGTGGAGTACGCCGTCGGGCACGTCCAATGCATCCGTCCGCACCAAGGTGGAATCCACGGCCGATCCCATCTCGGGCACCGGTTCCTACTGGGCCCACGGCCGGGTGAACGCCTGCAAGGCAGTGGGGTGCACAGCGCCCTGAGCCTGCCGCGTCTTCAATGGGTACCGGCGGGTGTCAGGACTGGCTGTTGCCGGTGCGCGAGCGCCACGCATCGAGCTGCTCGATGGTTTCAGGGTTCTGGTACGCAATCTTCTGGCCGCTGGCCAGCGCAATGGTGTTGCCGTGAATCCTGATGCCCGCCGGGATCTGCCGGCCGCTGCCGCTGGAGCGCACGAAGTTGTCCTTGGCGCCGATGAACTGGTTCCGGGCGATCTCGACGTCGCAGGGCAGCTGCACGTCGTAGGTCAACAGGTGGGTGCCCATCCCCGCCTGGTCCGGACGGATATTGGCGGCCCAGGAGTACCCGGCGTCGCGGCACTGGTTATCGGTGAAGGCGCACCGGATGTGTCCGGTGCCCGCCGCCGGCGTTCCGTGGGACCAGATCTCAAAGCTCTGGTTGCAGTTCTCAATGGTGTTGCCCACAAACCGGCAGTCCGTCCAGGCAACCCTGGGCCCCTCGATATTGCCCTGCATCGTGGTGGCCGTGTCGTATGTCTGCCGGATGGTGTTGCCCTGGACCAGCACGTTCGAGCAGCCAATCCAGACCTCAACGCCATTCCCGTAACGCGTTGTGTCCTTGAGCCGCGACCCGCCGATTTCCTCAATCAGGCAGCCGCTGATCTCTGCGTCCTGGATGCCGTAAGTCCTGACGCCGTGGCCGCCGTGGCCAAGGATGTGCACCCCGGAGGTGACGGTGTTGGAGGCCGGCCGCAGCCCCTCCTGCTTGACAGCGATCTCCACCCCGGCACCCGGAGATGCCGGCAGCTTCACGTACACGAAGGTGTCGTCGCTGTAGAAGTCCCAGTCCTGCACCAACCCGGACAGGCTCCACCGTTTCCAGCCGCGGATCTCACCGCCGGCCTTCAGGAAGCCGACGTTGGTGGAGGCTCCGTCAGTGTTGCCGCTGAACTGCCCGGACCCTGGCCGCAGGTTGAGCTTCCACACCTGGGGGCTGTGCAGCGTCCAGGCGTCGCTGCTCACCTTGTAGCCGTTGATCTGCGGCAGCGCCCCGGGGCCGTAGGAGCTGAGCGTGAAGACCCCGGCGGGACCTTTCACGGCAGGCATTTGGAGCGAGCCCGGGAACACGTCGCCGCGCCGGAGCAGGACCGCGTCGCCGCGGCCCACTTCGCCGGCCTCAAGCGCCGACCGAACGCGCGCGAGCGATTGCCAGGGCGCGTCCTGGGTGCCCGGGCTGGCGTCATTACCGCTGCTGCTCACGAAGCGGGAGTTCGCGTAGGCAGGGGAAGGCTCGGGGGCAGGTGCGGCGGCGGGGAACGGATCAGTTGCACGGGCAATCATGCTGGGCAGGCCGGCAGTTACGGCCGCTGCCCCTATCCACTCCAAAAAGCGCCGGCGCCCAAAGGGGAGGTTTCTTGGAGAAGGCACCCAAAGATTTTACTAGATCCGTGTTGCTCTGGCTGCATGGGCATCAAGCGGAGTAATATTCCTCGGCTAAAGCGTCTCCGGCACCGGCCGCCCCGGGAACAGGGTGGCGTACTGCTTCCGGTACATCCGGCGCCCCACCAGCTTGTAGCCGAGCCGGACCGGGGGAGGGATCTCCTTGAACAGCTCCTTCCGGTCCGCCGGCGGGTTCGTGGCCAGCACCATCCCGAGGTAGCCCACCAGGAATTTCTTGTCGAGTTGCCGGATGCCGTGCTGCCCCGTCTCGTTCATTTCCTTCTCGGTCATCACCCGGTCCGCCACGGGCATCATCTCAGTTACCTCGCGGCGCCGATGCACGTTGAGGACACGGGACAGGTCCTCATACAGCGCGGCCAGCTCCGACGCTGACTCCTCATCCGCCCGGTCCATCCAGCGCAGCCGCACCGGCTCAATCGCCCCAAGCCGCTGCGTCACCTGCCGATGCTGCTCCAGCATCTGCCCCACATGCAGCGCACAGGCCGGCGCCCGCTCCTTCAGCTGCGGATACATGAGCAGGTCCTCGCCTTCGTGGTGGATGTGGAGCACCTTGTCGAAGTTCCCCAGCACTTCCCCCACATAGGCGGCCCGGGCAGTGTCACCGGCACGGACGGAACTCACCAGCCCCGGGGCCTCACCGTAGGCCCAGAGGAAAAAGCGGTGGATGCGCCGCATCCCGGCCGTCCCTGCGCACAGGACAGGTCCTGATGGGAGCGGAGGCGCGGTCTCGCCTGGTTGCATGGTGAAGAAGTCAGTCATTGTGGGCCCCTATTTTTGTCTGTCACTGAGACGAAGGACCTCTCCCCGCGAGCATCGTAGCCCCGGCCACCACGGCGCACAACGGCTTTGCGTAAGTACGACGGCGGCACTCACCGAGGTGCCCGACGTCGTCCTGGCCAGGGGAAACGGGCGACGCCCTGCACCACGGCCTCGTCTTCGCGCACCCGCTCAATCCATTCGGCGAGGAAGGCCTGGACGAGCGCGGGCTGCTCGTGCAGCAGGGCGTGGCCGGCGCGGTCCAGCACGGCAAAGGTGCCCCGCGGGTAGTCCCGCGCCAGTGCCCACCCATCGGCGTATCCGGCGGTGGCGTCCTGCCGCCCCACCAGAACCAGCACGGGATGCGGATACCGCGCTGCCGACTCCGGACGATCCCGCAACTCCCAGCGCGAGAAGATACGGGCCAACCCCGGCTCGTCGACGAGCGATGCCGCAGGAGCCACAAGCTGCCGGAACCGGTTCAGGGTCCCGTCCGTCTGGACCACTTAATAGCTGCGGAAAGAGGCTTCGATCTCCGCGTCGAGGCCGGCGGGATGGGCCGACGACACCAGGACCTGGTGCTTGGGCACGCTGCCGGCATGCGCGCCGACCGGGCAGATCAGGGCAAGCCCGGCCGCCTGGGGCCGCAAATGGGCAACCGCGCGCGCCAGGTACCCGCCGTACGACTGGCCAATGATGAGGAACGGTTCATCACCGATCGTGCTGTCGATGAAGTGCAGCAGGAGGTCCAGCACATCGTCGTTGCTGTTGAGCGAGCGGTGAGCCGGGGTACGGCCCATCCCCGGGAGGTCCGGATACAGGCGCCGGAACCCGGGGATGTTGCCGAACATCGGTTCCAGGCCGCCGGCAATCTCCCGGTGGTCCACGCCGGCGCCGTGCAGCGCAAGGACGGGCGTTCCGCTGCCGTGTTCAACGAAATGGACGGGCACACCCCTCACCACCGCTTCCATCCCGCCAGTGTAGGTTCGGCCGGGACCGTGGGCCAGAGCCGTCATTGGCAGGAAACGGAGCACTTTCGAGGCTCCCGCCCCTACCGGGTTCGAGCATGTGGGGCCAAGATGGCCCGCATGAGAAAACTCTTCACCGCCGGCCTCACGGCAGCACTGATGATGCTTGGCCCCGTCCCGTTTGCCCTTCCCGCCAATGCTGCGGGAGGCACGTCCACTCAGCCCGGGCACATCCTCGTAAAGTTCCACGACGACGGTGCTGCCGCCGGCGCCCTGCACCGGCGCGGCCTGGAGGCCGGCGCGGACGTCGGCAGTACGGGCGCCAGGCTGGTCAGTGTGCCTGCCGGCAGCGAAGGCCGGCTCATCGACGCGCTCAGCCGGGATCCCGCCGTCGAGTACGCCGAAGCGGACCAGCCGGTGGCCGCCTTCACCTCCGACCAGTACTTCCCGCGCCAGTACGCGCTGCAGAACACCGGGCAGTCATTCACCAACACTGCAGGCGACATCACCATCCCCGCCGGCACACCGGACGCGGACGTGGACGCCGTCGAAGCGTGGAACGTGACCACCGGCACCGGCATCAAGGTCGCGGTGCTGGATTCCGGGGTGGCCAGCGACAACCCGGACATCGCCCCCAAAGTGGTGGCCCGCGCCAACTTCAGCGGCTCGGCCACAAAAGCGGGGGACCCCGTGGCCGAGGACTACTACGGGCACGGCACGCACGTGGCCGGCAACGTCGCGGCCACTGTCAACAACACCATCGGCGTGGCCGGGGTCTGCCCGGGCTGCACCATCCTGGCCGGCAAGGTCCTGGACGACAACGGGGTCGGCTCCAGCTCCGGCCTGGCGAACGGCATCAACTGGGCGGTCAGCAACGGCGCCAAGGTGATCAACATGAGCCTGGGTGTGCGGGCATCACGGACACTGGAAACCGCGGTCAACAACGCCTGGAACAAGGGCGCGGTGCTGGTGGCGGCCGCCGGCAACGGCGGGAACCAGACCAAGATCTACCCGGGCGCGTACACCCATGTCATCGCGGTGGGAGCCACTGACAACAACGACGCCAAAGCGTCGTTCTCCACGTACGGCGCCAGCTGGGTGGATATCGCCGCTCCCGGCGTCAATGTCTACTCCACCTTCCCCAACCATCCCTTCGTGCTGGGCACGCAGAACAACCGGTCCCAGGGTTACGACGTGGGCAACGGAAGCTCGATGTCCTCGGCCATCGTCTCAGGAGCGGCGGCGCTCGCGTGGAGCTCGCATCCCGGGGCCTCGAACACCTCCATCAGGGCAGACCTGGAAACCACGGCGGACAAGGTTGCAGGCACCGGAACGTATTGGGCCTATGGCCGGGTGAACGCGCAAAAGGCGGTGCAGTAGTGCAGACGTCGCCACCGCCTAAGTAGTAGATCAGGTGCGCGGGAGGGGCACTTCATCGCCGACCCCCGGCCCGACGTCCTGGCCGGCAAGGCCCTGGAGTTCCTCAGGACTCCGCCCGCTGCTTGACCCCGCGGAGCACGCCGACCTCCATGTAGTGGTGCAGGGGGTCACCGATGAAAAGGTCGACGGCGCGGGCCAGCAGCATCGCGCCGGGCACCTTTTCGAGGGCGAACGCCAGGGCCCGGGTCACCGCAGGAGCATCCGGACCGGCGCCGCGGACTGCGGCACTGAGGTATCCCGGGCCGCGGTACCGGATGATGAAGCGGGTGCGGTCACCCGGCAGCGGCCGCAGGATGAACTGCTCTCCCGCCACCAGATGTTTGTTGGGTTCAAGCTCGGAGACGGTGGAGTAGACGCCGGCGCCGTACGGGACCTTGTCGCCCACTTTAAGGTCCTGCAGCTCCGGGTGGATCCGCGTCGCCGAATGCTTCCCCTCGACGTACCGGGCGTGGAACAGGGCCCGCTCAACCCGGTCATGCGTGTAGAACCCCGCCCGGTAAATTCCCATCTGCACGATCCAGGGCCACACGCGTTCCGGCGGTGCGTCGATGCTGATGGCACGGGTGCTCTGGAATGCAGGGCGGGGCTGGAGGTTGTCGCCGGGCAGGGGCTCCACCGCTTCCGTCCCCTCGGTTCCCCAGCGCAGCATGGCCGGGCGCCACAGGAGATAAGCCATCATCTGGGCGCAGAGCGATACCGCCAGGAACTGCCACCGCCTCTGGCGCCCCGTTCCGCGGCCTGCCCGCCTGGAAAGTAGCCGTCCAGCCATAGCCGCCAAAATGCCACGGGACCCCCGGCACCAAAAGTGCCGAAGGTCCCGCCGGGACTCGCGAAAGGTCAGGCGCGCGCCTGAAGCCCGGGAACGCCGTCGCGGATCTCGAAGGAGGCCTTGGTCGAAACCGCGGCGCCCGGCGTCGTGACGTGGTCCAGCACCCGGAAGTCGGCCGTCATCGCGTCGCGGGTAATGCGGGTGTTCACGTAGCCGCGGTTGTCGTTGTAGAACTTCAGGTGCGGGTTCCAGGCCATGGTGGCGTCCGTGGTGGAGCCGCTGCCGTCACCCGTGGAGGTGATGGAGGTGCAGACCAGCTCCGCGCCGACCACTGGGGCGGCCGGGTCCTTGTAATCCACCTTGACGTCGTTGGCCCAGTGGCGGTGCACATCACCGGTGAGCACGACGGCGTTGCGGACGTTTGCGTCCACCCAGCCCTGGGTGATGCGGCGGCGGGAGGCCGCGTAGCCGTCCCAGCCGTCCATGGAGACGTCGTCGATCTCCGGCGCCTTGTTCCGGTCCCGCTCGGCGAAGAAGACCTGCTGGCCCAGGATGTCCCAGCGCTGGGTGGAGTTCCTGAAGCCATCCAGCAGCCACTTTTCCTGCTCCGTGCCGGTGATGGTCCGGTCCTCCGCGAGCCGTTCGGTGACGTTCTTCTTCCAGCCGTCGCCGGCCAACTGGTCGTCCCGGTATTGCCGCGTATCCATCATGTGGAAGTTGGCCAGCTGGCCCCACTGGATCTTCCGGTAGATCTTCATGTCCGGGCCGGCGGGCAGGGATGAAGGTCGCAGCGGCATGTTCTCGTAGTACGCCTGGAACGCGGCCGCGCGGCGCTGCCGGAAGTGCTCCACGCTGTCGTTGAGCTGGCCGGCGTCCTGGTTCTCCGGGACGTCGTCCGCCCAGTTGTTGTCCACCTCGTGGTCATCCCACACCACTGCCCAGGGTGCCATTGCGTGCGCAGCCTGCAGGTCGGCGTCGGCCTTGTACTGGGCGTGCCGCTGCCGGTAGGTCTCCAGCGTGACGGTCTCCGGGCCCTCGTGGTCGCGCGGGTTGCCGCCGCCGATCACGTAGCTGTCCTTCTTGTATTCGTACAGGTAGTCGCCCAGATGCAGCACCAGGTCAGGGTGGTCCTCGGCCAGGCGCCGGTACGCGGTGAAGTAGCCGTGCTCGTACTGCGCGCAGCTGGCGAACGCCATGGCCAGGGCCGCGGGCGTCTCATGGAGTGCCGGGCTGGTCAGGGTGCGGCCCACCGCGCTGAGGTGCTTGCCGGCGCGGAACCGGTAGAAGTACTCGCGGCCCGCCTTCAATCCGCGCAGCTCCACGTGCACCGAGTGTGCGGACTCGGGACGCGCCTGCTCAACGCCGCGGGCCACCACCTTCCGCATGCCCTGGTCCTCGGCCACCTCCCACTGCACGGCCACGGGCCGGGCCGGCATGCCGCCCAGCCCGTCCTCCGCCACCGGGTTCAGGGCCAGGCGGGTCCACAGCACGAAGCCGTCCGGCCACGGCTCGCCGGACGCGATGCCGAGCATGAAGGGATCGGCGCGGAGGCCGGCGTCGTCAGCGGTGGAAACGGCGACGGCGGCACCCGGCAGTGCGGCGACCAGGCCGGCGCCGAGGCCGGCGGAGATGAGGGTTCTACGGGAGATGTTGTCCATGGCTCCCAAGCTATTTCCAGCTTCTGTACAGGCTTTGAGGAGGATATGAACAACGCGTTAATGGCATGACAAGAACTGTCGTGCTGAATCGGCCGTCTGCAATAAGTGATTGTTGAGTCCGGGCAGGGGCCGGGTCCAGAATGCACCCACCATCCGCCACGGTGGCGGAGGCTGTGTTCAAAGGAAGAAAGCCATGGAATCCGAAGAAGCAGGGCACCAAACGCCGGCGGCATCGACCGGGGCAGCGCACGTTTCGGCGAAGGAACTGGCCGGAGCCGAGGATGCCCGCCGCATCCTGCTGCCCATGATCAGCGCCATGTCATCCCTTGCGGCAAATCCCGCCGCGGCTGCCAAATTCGCCGAAGGCATCCACACGCAGAACAATGAGCTGGTGCGGGCCGCCCTCCGGGAAGTGCACACCGACCTGGCCGTGGAAGTGGGGCCGGGGCCGGACGAAGGGCAGTTTACGGACCAGGCCATCGCGCGCACCACGAGCGTTTCGATCCACATCAGTTGGAACCACGGCTTGAGCATCGATATCAAGGTCACCAAGAAGAAGTAGCGCGGCCGCCACCAAGCCGGGGCGGCAGTAAGACTGGGCTTAACACGCGGCCCGGGCGTGGAACGTCAGGTACCGGGGATCGCTGCGGCCCACCAGCCGGCCCAGTGCCTCGACGGCCAGCGGATCGGCTGAACCCATGTCCGTGGACAGCCAGCGCACCACCAGCCCGGCGTCCTGGCTGGCCCGCACCGCAGATCCCACCGCCATGTCCAGCTGGTCCCGGAGCAGCTGGACAGCGAGGGCGACGGAGCGGCTGAGCAGGGGAGCGCGGTACTGCGCCAGCGCCTCGGCAACCCGGCCTTCGCGCAGCAGCCGCAGCACCTGCCCCGCATCGGAACGTCCGGCCAGCCCGGGAGCCAGCCGGTAGGGGTTCGACTCCACGGCCCCGCCGAGCATCGAGCGCACCCGGAAAATTTCGGTCCGGATGGCTTGGGGCGTTCCGGCGTCGCCATAGAGCTCGTAGGCCAGCTCCTCCGCTGACCAGCCGTGCGACCGGGAGTCCAGCAGCGCCAGGATCTCCGCCCGGCGCAGCGTCAGGGGACTCCGGCTCCCATCGGCAAACACCGCCGCCGGCTTGTCACCGAGCAGTTCCAGCGACTCGACGGCGGCAGCCGGCCGGACAATGGGGGCCGCAGCCCGCCGAGGCGCACGGACGGAAGACGAGGCTCCCAAGGAGGTGCCGGCGTCGGACGTTCCCAGCAAAGCCTCCGCCACGCGCACGGCGCACCGCACCATCCGCAGCGTGTCCGCGCTGAGGGTGTCCAAGGGTCCGGACACGTCCAGTACCCCCAGGACCCGCCCCGTGCCCGGGTCCGTGATGGGCGCGGCAGTGCAGGCCCACTCGTGGTGCGTCCGGACCAGGTGTTCGGCGGAGAACAGCTGCACCGGACCGCCGGTGACCAAGGCCTCGCTGATGGCGTTGGTGCCGATACCGGCCTCGGACCAGTCGGCGCCCTCAAGGAATTCCAGGTGGTCGGCCCGGCGGAGGACGGTTGGGCTGCCCACACGCCAGAGGATCTCGCCGCTGGCATCGGTGAGCACCAGGAGGTGGCGGCCGGTGCGGGAATCATCGGCCAGCAGGTCGTGCAGCGCGGGCATCACCTGTTGCAGCCGGTGCTCCCGGCGCAGCTCCAACACCTCGGCCACCTCATGCAGGTGCCGCGGACTGTGCTGGTCCGGGCTGATGCCCAAGGCCATGGACCGGTGCCAGGAATCGACCAGGCTGGTGGGAATCTCCGGCCGCGGGACGCCGGAAATGACCAGCTCATGCGCGCGGCGCAGCGTCCGTGCATACGTTGCCGGGTCCGAAAACCTCAGGCCGTGGTCCACTGTTTCCTCCTCACAGCCGGCGCCCTTGCCGGATCCGTGTAACGCCGCTGTTACCCCCGCCGAGTTCCACTAGTGATGCAGCTCACGCCCGGTCCAGCATATCGCAGGGCAGGCGGAGCCCAAGGAACAGCACAAAGGAGTGGAGATGACCCAAACACCCACCGCTGCCGCGCAGGCATGGCTATCCGGCCTGGATGACGCGCTGCAGCGGCGCGACGTGGACGCCGCGCTGGAACTCTTCGAGGACGACACCTACTGGCGGGACTTCGTGGCATTCACGTGGAACCTGAAAACCCTGGAAGGCAAGGCGGACATCCGCCGGATGCTCGAGGCCACGCTATACCGGGTCCAGCCGTCCAACTGGGCGCTCTCAGAGGACGCCACGGGTGACGCGGAGAACGTGGAAGCCTGGATCACGTTCGAGACGGGCGCGGCCCGCGGCTACGGCCACCTCCGGCTCCGGAACGGCAGGTGCTGGACCCTGCTGACCACCATGCAGGAGCTCAAGGGCTTCGAGGAGAAGAAGGGCCCTCGGCGCGAGCAGGGCGTGGCGCACCAGATCGTCCGCGGGCGCAAATCCTGGAAAGAGCTCAAGGAGGAGCAGGAGGCCCGGCTGGGCTACGAGGAGCAGCCGTACTGCGTAATCATCGGCGGCGGCCAGGGCGGGATTGGGCTTGCTGCCCGGCTGAAGCGGCTGGGGGTGCCCACCATCATCATCGAGAAGAACCAGAACCCCGGCGACTCCTGGCGCAACCGCTACAAGTCCCTGCACCTGCACGACCCCGTCTGGTACGACCACCTGCCCTACCTGAAGTTCCCGGATGACTGGCCCGTCTTCGCCGCCAAGGACAAGATCGGCGACTGGCTGGAGCACTACACCCGCATCATGGAGCTGAACTACTGGTCCGGCACCGAGTGCGTCAAGGCAGCGTATGACGACGGCACGCAGGAATGGGAGGTCAGCGTCCTTCGCAACGGCGAACCGGTGACGCTCCGGCCCAAGCAGCTCATCTTCGCCCTGGGCGTCTCCGGTTACCCGAACATCCCCACGTTCGACGGCGCGGAGACCTTCCTGGGCGAGCAGCGGCACTCCTCCCAGCACCCCGGCGGCGGGGACTGGACCGGGAAGAAGGCCGTGGTGATCGGCTCCAACAATTCGGCCCACGATATCTGCGCCGACCTGTGGGAGCACGGCGCCGACGTCACCATGGTCCAGCGCTCCTCCACCCACATCGCCCGCAGTGAATCCCTCATGGACCTGGCGCTGGGGGACCTGTACTCGGAGCGGGCGCTCGCGGCCGGCGTCACCACGGAGAAGGCGGACCTGCTGTTCGCCTCGCTGCCCATGCGCATCCTGCCCGAGGCGCAGGTGCCGGTGTACCAGGAGATGGCGTCGCGGGATGCGGAGTTTTACTCCCAGTTGGAAGCATCAGGGTTCGACCTGGACTTCGGCGTGGACGGATCCGGCCTGTTTGTGAAGTACCTGCGGCGGGGCTCCGGCTACTACATCGACGTAGGCGCCTCCCAGCTGATCATCGACGGCCGGGTGAAGCTCAAGTCCGGGCAGGTCGCCAAGATCACGGGCAACGCCGTGGTCATGGACGACGGCACCGAGCTGGAGGCGGA
This sequence comes from Arthrobacter sp. FW306-07-I, assembly GCF_021800405.1. NCBI lineage: Bacteria > Bacillati > Actinomycetota > Actinomycetes > Micrococcales > Micrococcaceae > Arthrobacter > Arthrobacter sp. FW306-07-I. Next base: position 1,227,329 of record NZ_CP084550.1, read on the forward strand.
CCTGATTGTCTATGCCACCGGCTACGGTTCCATGAACGGATGGCTGGCCGACCTGGTCTCGCCCGAAGTCGCCGATCAGGTGGGCAAGTGCTGGGGATACGGGTCAGACACGCCAAAAGACCCTGGTCCGTGGGAAGGGGAACTGCGCAATATGTGGAAGCCCACCAACGTGCCCAACCTCTGGATCCACGGCGGCAACCTGCACCAGAGCCGGCACTACTCCGCCTACCTCGCGCTGCAGCTCAAGGCACGGATGGAAGGACTGGAAACACCCGTCTACGAACTGCAGCCCAGCCACCACACCCGCTGAGCCGGTGGTTGTGCCCGTCGAAACCCAATTGGAGGACCATCATGAAGGCAGCACGATTCCACGCCCGCAAGGACATCCGGATCGAGGACATCCCGGAGCCGGAGCTGCGGGCGGGGGCAGTGAAGATCGACGTCGCCTGGTGCGGCATCTGCGGAACAGACCTGCACGAGTACCTGGAGGGGCCCATCTTCTGTCCGGCGCCGGGGCATCCGCACCCGCTGTCCCACGAGGAATCCCCGGTGACCCTGGGGCACGAGTTCTCCGGGACCGTCTCTGGGATCGGCGAAGGTGTGAATGGGCTGGCAGTGGGTGACAACGTCGTCGTCGAACCCTACTTTGTGGACGGGGACTGCGACATGTGCCAGGCCGGCAGCTACCACCTGTGCCGGCAGATGGGGTTCATCGGGCTTTCCGGCGGCGGGGGAGGGCTGAGTGAAAAGATCGTGGTGGACCAGCGCTGGGTACATCCGATTGGGGGCATCCCGCTGGATGAGGCCGCCCTGATCGAGCCGCTGTCCGTGGCCCACCACGCGGTGGCCCGCAGCGGCGTCAAGGAAGGCGATGTTGCCCTGGTGGGCGGGTCCGGGCCCATCGGGCTGCTGACCGCTGCCGTCCTGAAGGGCATGGGCGTGACCACCATCATCAGCGAACTCACCCAGGCCCGGAAGGAGAAGGCCACCTCCAGCGGCGTGGCCGACCACGTCCTGGATCCCAGCCAGGAGGACGTTCCGGCGCGGGTGCGCGAATTGACCGGCGGGACGGGGGCCGACGTCGCGTTCGAATGCGCCGGGGTGAACGCGGTCCTGGACACCATGCTCGATGCCGTCCGGCCCGGCGCCGTGGTGGTCAACGTGTCCATCTGGGGCGCCCCGGCCACCGTGGACATGCAGAAGATCGTGCTCAAGGAGATCGACCTGCGCGGCACCATCGCCTACGTCCGCGACCACCCGGCCGTGATCAAGATGGTGCAGGAGGGCAAGGTGGACCTCAAACCGTTCATTACCGGCCGCATCGCGCTGGAGGACCTGGTGGAACAGGGCTTTGACACCCTGATCAACCACAAGGACACCGCGGTGAAGGTGCTGGTGCATCCCTAGCCGGCGGTGCTCGGACTTAAGTCCCTGTTTCCCCGTAACCCTCAGGCGTAGCTTGAATGTGGGTCCCGCAACCGCGGGGCCCACATTCAAGGGGGGGGCACCATGACAAAGCCCAGGCTTACCGCACTCAGCGTTCTCGGACTCAGCGGCCTGATGCTCCTCACAGGCTGCTTCGGCCCGCCCAGCCCGTCCCCGACCAGCAGCTCCGCGGCCCCATCGGCGAGCCCCACCGGCAGCGCGAGCCCCAGCACCAGTCCAAGCACGACGGCGGGTGGCAGCACGACGGCGAGCCCGACGTCCCCGCCCAGCACGTCAGCCGCGCCCACCAGCCCGGCTGCCCCGCCGCCGTCGTCCGCTCCCGCCGGTCCGCCGCCTGCTCCCCAGCCCCAACCCACCCAGGAACCCCAACCCACCGGCCTGCCCGAACAAACCGCCCCTCTGACGATTTACTACGTGGCGGTGGATGACAACGGAGTGTCAGGCCCACGGATAGGCTGCGGTGACAGCCTGGTGGCCACCACCACGGGCCCGGTTAGGTTCACGGATCAGGTGCGGCCAAGCGTGGAGACCCTGCTGGCCAACAAGAAGCGCGATGTGGGTATGTCCGGACTGATCAACGTGCTGTACCAGTCCAACCTGACGTATCTGGGCGGGGAGCTTAACGGCAGCACCATCAGCATCTGGCTCTCCGGGAACTTCATGCTCGGCGGCGTCTGCGACATCCCGCGGGCCAAGGCGCAGCTCGAGTACACCGCCATGGCCGCGTCCGGAGCCACCAGCGCCCAGGTGTACGTCAACGGCCGGCCGATTGACGAGGTGCTCAGCCTGAAATGAAACCGATTCAGCAACCAGGAAGGAAGCCGCCATGTTCGCCAGAATCAGCACTTACAGGACCGGACCGGAAACGCGGCCCGACAACACGGGGAATGTGGTGGACAGGGTGCTGCAAATCCCGGGTTGCAAAGGTGTCTACTACTTGAACGGGACAGGCACGGACAAAGCCCTCTCCATCACCTTGTGGGACACGGAAGAAGCGATGGTGGCCAGCAGGCAGGACGCCACGAGGATCCGCGAAGAAAGCAGTGAGGCGGACAGGACGGAGATTGTGTCGGTGGAGGAATTCGAAGTCGCTGCAAGCAGCCTTCAGCAGTGACGGCAGTTTTTTTCCGGCGGGCTTGGCGGGGCAGGGTGACGAGCAACGACGGGCGGGAACGCTTGCAACACCCGCTGTTCGCCCGCGCGTTCGCCCGCGCCGTGGCCGGCCTGGACCGCCGCGGGGCAGGGGAGCACCGCCGCCGCATCCTCGCCGGGCTGCACGGATCCGTGATCGAGATTGGAGCGGGGGCGGGATCGTCCTTCCCGCTCTACCCCTCCAGCGTCACCCACGTCCTGGCCCTGGAACCTGATGACTATCTGCGCCGGGTGGCGCAGCAGGCGGCAGCCGACGCCAGCGTTCCGGTGACCGTGGTCGCTGCGGCCGCCGAGCACATCCCCGCGGAGACCGGCAGCGCCGACGCAGTGGTGGCCAGCCTGGTTCTCTGCAGCGTCAAGGACCAGGCCACCGTGCTCGCGGAGATCCAGCGCGTCCTGAAGCCCGGCGGGACGCTGGCCTACTACGAGCACGTCCGCTCAGAGCACCCGTTCCTGGCCAGGGCCGAAGATGCGCTGACCCCGCTGTGGGGCCGGTTCATGGGCGGCTGCCACCTCAACCGGGACACCCTCGCCGCTATCACCGCGGCTGGGTTCAGCGTCCGCGACAACCAGCGCTTCGGCTTCGCTGTAGGGCGGTTCAACCCGCCCCTGGCCCACATCCTGGGAACGGCCTACAGCCCCGGGCCGCCCGGGAATAAAGCGGATCCGGCATGACAGACCTGAACGTCCGGGAGCGCAGCCCCCTCCAGCTGCCCATCACCGAGGCCGCGGGCTTGACCGCGGAAGAGGCGCTGGCACGCCTGGGCTCCGGGCCGGGCGGCCTCACCGAGGAGGAAGCGGCCGCCCGGTTGGAGCAGCTGGGCCCCAACGCCGTCCGTACGCACCGCGCCAATGCCTGGGCGGTCCTGGGCCGGCAGTTCGCCAGCCCCATCCTTATCCTCCTGATCGTCACCGCCGGCCTGTCCCTGTTTCTGGGTGATGCCACCAACTCCATCGTTATCGGGGTAATCCTGCTGGCCAGTGTGGGGCTGGGCTTCGCCAACGAATACCGGGCCGAGCGCGCCTCCGAGGCGCTGCACTCCCGCGTCACCCACAAGGCTGCCGTCCAGCGCGGCGGAACCACCCGGGAAGTGGACGTGACCGCCCTGGTGCCGGGCGACGTCGTGCACCTCTCCCTGGGCGCCATTATTCCGGCGGACCTCCGCCTCCTCACCACCAACAACCTGCACTGCGACGAAAGCATCCTCACGGGCGAGTCCCAGCCGGCGGCCAAGGACCCCGCACCGGTTCCGGGCGGTGCCTCCCTGGCGGACCTCGCCTCCTGCGTGTTCATGGGCACAGTGGTCCAGTCCGGCGGCTGCAGTGGCGTGGTGGTTGCCACCGGCGGCCGCGCGGAGTTCGGCCGCATCGCGCTGGGCCTGGGTGAACGGCAGCCGCAGACCGAGTTCCAGTTGGGCCTTAAGCGGTTCTCCTTCCTCCTGCTGCAGGTTGCCGTGGTCCTGACCTCGCTGATTTTCGTGGCCAACCTGCTGCTGGACCGCCCGCTGCTGGAATCGCTGCTGTTTTCCCTGGCCATCGCGGTGGGCATCACGCCCCAGCTGCTTCCCGCCGTCGTCAGCACCAGCCTGGCCACCGGCACCCGCCAGCTGGCAAAGCGGAAGGTGCTGGTCAAGCGGCTGGTGTGCATCGAGGACCTGGGGGACATGGACATTCTGGTCACGGACAAGACCGGCACCCTCACCGAAGGGAAGATCAGCTTCACGCACGCGCTTCCCGCCAGTGCTGGAACGTCTGACGCCGGCCTGCTCACTTTGGGCCTGCTGGCCACCGAGGCGGACTACGCCGGCGCCCGGGTTTCCTCCGCGGGCCAGAACCCGCTGGACGCGGCGCTGTGGGAGAGCCCAGGCGCAGCCGCGTTCCAGCCGGGGCGGTTCGAGCGCCTGGACCTGATCGGTTTCGACCACCAGCGCCGCCGCACCACAGTGCTGGTCCGTGAGGCGGACGGCCCCGCGCAGCTCGTGACCAAGGGTGCGCCGGAGGATGTGCTGGCCCTGTGCGGCCCCACGACGGCGGCCGTGCGGGCCATGCTGGATGAACAGTTCGACGCCGGCGCCCGGGTGGTGGCGGTGGCCACCCGACCTGCCGCGGGGCTGGCAAAGCTCACCCCGGCCGACGAAACCGGCCTCACCCTGGCCGGCTTCCTGGTGTTTCTGGACCGTCCCAAGGCCAACGCCCGCCAGTCGCTGGACCGGCTGGAGGCCCTGGGCATCTCAGTGAAGCTGGCCACCGGGGACAACGCCAAGGTGGCGGAGAAGGTTTGCGCGGACCTGGACGTCATTTCCGGCGGCACGCTTACGGGCGCCCAGGTGGAGGGGATGTTCGACGCCGACCTTGCCGCCGCCGCGCGCACGGCCACCATCTTCGCCCGCGTCTCGCCGGAGCAGAAGGCGCGCATCATCACCCTCCTGCGGCAAAGCGGCGGCGCGGTGGGCTTCATGGGAGACGGCGTCAACGATGCCCTGGCACTGCACAAGGCGGACATCGGCATTTCCGTCGACACCGCAACGGACGTTGCCAAGGACGCGGCCGACGTCGTCCTCCTGGACAAGGATCTGGGCGTCCTGGCGGACGGCGTCATGGAGGGCCGGCGGATCTTCGCCAACACCATCAAGTACGTGCTGATGGGCACGTCCAGTAACTTCGGCAACATGTTCAGCGCCGCCGTGGCCTCCGTGGTGCTGAGTTTCCTGCCCATGCTGCCCGGCCAGATCCTGCTGAACAACCTGCTCTACGACTCGGGCCAGCTGGCCATCCCCGGCGACCGCGTGGACAAGGAGCAGCTGCGCGCGCCCTCCCATTGGAACATCGCGTTCATCCGGCGGTTCATGCTGCTCTTTGGGCCCATCAGCTCGCTGTTCGACTTCGCCACGTTCGCCCTGATGTTGTTCGTCTTCGACGCAGCGCCGGGAGAGTTCCGGGCCGGTTGGTTCATCGAATCCATCGCCACCCAGACCCTAATCATTTTTGCCATCCGCACCCGGCGCGTTCCGTTCCTGCGCAGCCGGCCGTCCAACGGGCTGATCGCCGCGTCCCTGGGTGTGGTGGCCCTTGGTGTGTTCCTGCCGCTGTCACCCCTGGCGGGGGTTCTTGGCTTCGACCCGTTGCCGGTGCCGTTCTTCCTGGCCCTGCTGGGCATGGTGGTGGTGTACCTGGTGCTGGTGGAATTCGCCAAGCAGTGGTTCTTCTCCCGCGGCGCGCAGCAGCTGCCCGCCCCGCCGCCGCCCGTGCAGCGCCGGCGCGCCACCCACCACATCTCCCGGCGGGCGTTCCGGTTCAGCATTCCCGTCAGGGTGCCTCCGCTCAGGGCGCCCGCCACCGGGCGGAGAGTCCGGCGGAGGTGGCCCCTCCGTAATCTTTAGCCCATGCAGGGCTCTGGGTTGTTAGCATGGTGGAAGAGACGCTGGGGCTCGTCTTTATGTATTCGAAGGTGATGCAGTCCGCCGTGAATGCGTTCAGTTTGGAGCGTTTTTCATGTGGCGTGAACCCATCAGGCGGCGTACCCGGGAACTCCTGCGGGAATTCGTGGAGCGGGCGGATGATTTAGTACGGGCCCAGGAACACATCGAGGGCCTGCTCGGCGCGGTGGTCTCCATGACCGAGGACCTGAGCCTGGAAGCAGTTCTGGACCGCTTGGTCCAGTCTGCATGCGAACTTGTGGGGGCCCGCTACGGGGCCCTGGGCGTCATTGGAGACGATCAGCAGCTCAGCCACTTCATCACGGTGGGCATTGATGAAGACGGCGCACGGGTGATCGGCGATCTGCCCACAGGTCACGGCGTGCTTGGCGAGCTGATCCGCGAACCCAAACCGCTGCGGCTCCATGACCTGGGCGAACATCCCATCGCGGTGGGCTTTCCTCCCAACCACCCGCCCATGGGCACCTTCCTGGGCGTCCCGGTGCGGGTGCGGAACGAGGTCTTTGGAAACCTGTACCTGACGGAAAAGAACAGCGGCCAGGAATTCACCGGGGAGGACGAAGACCTGGCTGTTGCCCTGGCCGCCGCCGCCGGTGTGGCCATCCAAAACGCGAAACTGTTCGATGACAGCAGGCGCCGCCAGCGGTGGCTTGAAGCGGGAATGGAAGTCAGCGACCGACTCAAGGACCAGCCGCGGTCCGATACCGAGAACCTGGACATGATCGCGGAGCGGGCGCTGAATGCCTCCTCCTCGGTGCTGGGGGTGATCGCTTCGGTCGGTCCGGATGGAACCATCAAGTGCCGCACCTCGGTGGGCGCCCAGTCAGTCCCGGGCGGACAGGACCTGCCCGCGGCCGCCGTCCTGTCCGAAGTGCTGGAGTCAGGTGAGTCCAAGGCCTTGGGCGATCCGCTCCAGGTGTTCGATCCGGCGTCGGCAGAGAAGCTCGGGCCGGTGCTGGTGGCCGCCCTGGGCAGCAACAGTGACGGTCACCGGGACAGCGTGTTGATCCTGGCCAGGGGGCCTGGGGGAGCCCGGTACGCGGATGTTGATGTTGAACAAAGCGCGGTGTTCGCGTCACGCATCGGCCTGACGCTGGACCTTCTCAAGGCAAACCAACTGCGTGAAGAGCATGCGTTGTTCATTGACCGGGAACGCATTGCCGCGGACCTGCACGACCTGGTGATCCAACGGCTCTTTGCAGCAGGGCTGAGCATCCAGGGCCTGCGCCGCTACACCTCCGACCCGGCTGCGCATGAGCGCCGCATCGCCGGTATCACCGCGGAGCTGGACGACTGCATCCACCAGCTTCGTGACACCATCTACTCCCTGCAGGCACGGGAGTCAGACAAGGAACTCCTCAGCGGCCGGGTGCTGCGCGCAGTCCAGGAAGCCGCCAACGCTGCCGGCTTCCTCCCCAGGATCCAGCTCTCGGGGCCGGTTGATGACGTTGTGGGCGATGACGTTGCAGAACAGCTCCTGCGCGTACTTCATGAAAGTGTCAGCAACGCGGTGCGGCACTCGGGGTCGGAGGACATCTCCATCCTGCTTGCCGCTCAGGAGGATGAAGTGGTCCTCACAGTGCGCGACCACGGCCGCGGCTTCAAGGATCCCGAACGGGTCAGCGGATTGAACAATATGAAAAGGCGCGCTGAGCGTTTGGGCGGCAGTTTCGTCATCGACAGCGCACCCGGAGAGGGCACCAGCGTGACGTGGACGGCGCCGGCCGCCGGGTGAGGGCCGGCCGTGCAGTGCGCCACGGCGGCGTATGGCATGGCGTTCGGGAGGCGAGGTGTCAGTGTGTTAGATCCCACGCGGCATGAGATCCCACGCGCGGGGAATTGGCGCCGGGATCAGCTGGCCGCGCCGCCTGAAACCCAGCTTCTGGAGTACCGACGACACATGGCCGGCGACGGTGGCATCGGGCAGCATCAAGTCCTGCCCGATCTGCCGGTTTGTCAGTCCCCGGGCCATGAGGGCAAGTACGTTCCGCTCCGTTTCCGTCATGCCTGTCAGCCAGGGAGCGGATGCCGTGGCGTAAAGGCTTTCGGCCACCCGTTCCCTGACAGCCGGCCGGATAACCGGGGTGCCTGCGGCAGTGCCGCGGATGCTGTTGACCAGGGCGTCGTGGTCGCCGATCCGCTTGAGGACATACCCTGACGCGCCCGCCAGGACCGTTGCGCGAACAGCATGCTGTTCATCCCAGCTGGTGAGGATCAGGCATTTCACCCCGGGGGCGGCGGAGCGGAGGTCACGGCAAACCTCAATGCCCGTGCCGTCCGGAAGCCTGTCGTCCAGGACCGCGATGTCCGGCTGCAGGATGTGGATGAGCCGGATGGCCTCTGCTGCTGATCCGCTGTCGCCGACCACTTCGAAGCCGAGATGTTCGAGCATGTCGCCAAGTCCCTGCCGGACCATCCTGTGGTCATTCAGGATGAAAACCCGAATTGGCGCAGGGGACTGGGCATGCTCATGGGGTGCTGCTGGTGTATCCATCAAGACGCTCTCGTAGGACCGATGTCCTCCCCGGCTGCACTCTTCGCGCAACCGCCCCTCCGAAAGGAACGTCAGTGAGCCATCCGGCACTCACGGCCACTCGATTCCAAGCGCCGTGCCGGCCGAAGCGGGAAGATCCCGCGTAATGCCGCAAACCGAACACGTGGTGCTGTGGTCCGGTCCCTTCACCCACTGGTGGGACTCTTCCAGCCGGTACTCATACCGCCCGCCAAGCTCCTGCAGCCGGTTCAGCGCCACGCTGGCAGTTTCCCACGAACTCCAGCGGCCGACCACCCCGCCTTTGTCCTTCGAGATGACATTGCACCCGCCGTCCCCCAGCTCGTGATCCCTGTCCTGCCAGCCCGGCGGCTCATCACCGCCGTGTACTGCCTTGTACTCATCGGCTGTGGCCATGGTCGTCATCTCCCCGCCCGTTCAGGCAGCCTTCTGCTGCGGGCCGGTGAGGAAGAGCTCCAGGGACTGAAGGGTGACGACGGCGTCGTGGAAGGCCGGATTGCGGTGCGGGTGCAGGCGGTGCAGCAGCCCGCCGTTGTACTGGAGGCGGCGCCGGGCGGTGCTGACCGTGCGGAAGGCGTAGCCCAGGTCACCCGGATGCCGGGGCAGGGCCTGGGTCATGCACTGGATCGAGGCCAGCGCGACTGCCAGGACGTTGGCATCCATCTGCTGCCCGGCGGCCCGGTGCCGGCGGAGCTGGGACGCGAACCCGTCCCAAATGTCCCGGGCCGCCGACCGCGCCACCTCGGTCCGTGCCTGGTCGGCAGGCATTCCGCCCTCCATGAGTTCCTTCTGGAGGCAGCCAAACCGGTTCGCAAGCTCTTCGACTTTTTTCGCTGTTTCATCCGTTTCACCCGCGGCTGACGGTGTCGGGGTGAAGTTGGAAGGATGAAGCAGCATCGCCCTTCGGCGCGCCGCTTCCGCCTGCGATACTTGGGCGGGGCGAAGCGTGAGGATATCAGCGGACATGCCGGTCCTTTCAAAATCCAGCCAGTCTGCAGGGTGCGCCTGCACGCCGGCGGCATCCTTGACGGTGCCTCCGGCGCAATGTCACTGGGTTCATGGGGAATGCCGCTCCGGCCTCGCAATGTGAGGACCCGGACGGCGCCTTTAACAGAATGCCAAGCGCCCCGGGGCCGGCTATAGGGCTGAAAGTCCTGTCCTCGAACCAGGCCCTGCGTAGCCTATGGAGAGGCGGGGGCTTTGGGCCCTGTTTCCGGTCCGGACCCCCGTCCTAGCCTGAACAGGAGAGCGCGGCGTACGGCCGCGTGCCGGACCCGGGAGGCACAGGGTGAAATCGGCAAACGCTAGCATCACCGCAGGCATCGTCCTCATTGCGTTGGGCGTGCTGTTGCTGCTGGACAGACTTGGCGTCATGGATACTGCGGCCTTCGTGGCGCCGCTGATCTTCGCGGCCGTCGGGGTTTTGTTCCTGTCCCTTTATGTCCGGCGCCGGGAGAACTGGTGGGCGGCCATCCCCGGGTCCGTGTTCCTGGGCCTGGCGGCAGTCATCACTACCACGCAGCTCACGGGCGGCGCCTGGGGGGCAGCCTTCCTGTTCCTCTTCATGGGCGCTGGATTTGCCGCTGTCTACCTGCGGGAGCCGGGTAACTGGTGGGCCCTGATCCCGTCCGGTGTCATGTTCACCCTGACGGTCATCGTCGCCCTCCCGCCGGAGCTTCAGGGCACGCCCACCGCTGCCATCCTCTTCCTGGGCCTGGCGGCCACCTTTGGGGTGCTATCCCTGATCCCCGTCCGCATCGATGAGGCCAGCGACCACACGGAACGGATGAAGTGGCCCTTAATCCCGGCCGCGATCCTGACCGTGATGGGACTGATCTTCGTTCTCCAGGCCACGGCCCTCCTGATCCCGGCGGACTTCGCCTTCCCGGCCGTGATGATCGTCGCTGGCGCGGCCCTGGTGGTGTACGCCTACCTCGCCCACCGCGACGGGCGGCAAAAGACGCACGGGCCCGGACCCCGGGCAGGCTAGCCCTCACCTCCCGCGAAGTGGCAGATAACGGCAATGCCCGGCGGAGGTATTGCCGTTAAGTGCCAGTTCGCGGCCCAGATGGAGCGAGCAGCGTCGCCCACAAGTGCCAGAGCATGCCGGCGAGCGTGGCCAGGAACGCCGCAAACGCCAGCCACAGTTCGGCCCGGCCAATCGCGGCCACCAGCGGCAGCCCGTCGGCGCGGCCAAGGTAGATCCCGGCCACGGCATACATGCCAAGCGGAAAGATGACGCTCCACAGGCCCGGCTCGTAGGACAGCGGCACCCGGTGGACCACGTGCCGCCACCAGCCGGCGGCGAGCAGCACGGGGAAGAGCCATGAGGCGAAGGACCAGAACACCACGGAGGCTCCGGCCACCAGCCCGCGGGTTGCATCCACCATCGGTGCGCCGGCCATCTCAACGATCCGGGCCCCCGCCAGGACGCTGATGGCCATGGCGCCCATGGCAACGAAGTACTGTGGGCGCAGGTCCTGCGGCCGGATGGGGTAGGTCATCAGCCGGAGTGAGACGAAGATTCCCACTGCGGCATACAGGATGAGCCCCACCGACCAGGCCACGACGGCGACGAGTGCCAGGGCGGCGCGCCAGTCCGGTGCGGCGAGGGGCTCGATCGAGGCCGCAGCTACTGCCACGGACTGGCTGGCAACGCACCAGATGAACCACGAGCCGTTGGCATCCTTGACCACCGGCCGCTCGGACCTGCCCAGCACTGCCGTCCATGGCACGACGTAGCCGAGCACCACCCAGGCGAGCACCGCAACCGCCAGGAGTGCCGCCGTCGTGCCTTGCCACCCGGCCATCCCAAGGCGGGTGCCCAGCACGTTGGTTCCGGCGATGAACGTGAAGAAACCGAAGGCCCGGGCGGGATCCAGGAAGTCGCCCCGGATGTCGGCGGCGAATCTGGCCAGGCGGAGCAGGCTGAGCCCAAGGATCACCAGGTAGGAGAGCGCACACACCACCAGCAGGGCCAGCGACAGTGCATGGAATCCTTCCAGCTCAAGCCCCACGGAGATGATGCCGCTGGCCATGGTGATGGCGAAGTAGCCAGGGGTGAGCGTCCGCACCGCCTCCAGGGCCCGTGAGCCGAAGGAATGCCGGGCGTGGCTGGCGGTGTCCATGGACCAAGCTTAGGACCGGCACTCCGAACCACCGCCGCGAGATGGCACTTCCCGGCAGTTCGCCGGTGGGGCATTGCCCTCACATGCCCTCTCGCGAGCGGGCCCTCAGCGGGCCTGTGCCTCCGCTGTCGCCTTGATGCTGGCCAGGAGCTCGGTCTGGCTGCGCTCGGAGATTTTCATGACCAGCGCGTCAACCGCGGCCTCTGCCATGTTCCGGGGTACGACGTCCGAGCGCATGCTCAGCCTGGTCCAGCCGTTCGCCGGTGCCACTTCCACCGTGAACACCGGGCCAAGGGCCGCCTTGGAGGTGAAGCGCTCATTTCGGGTGAACTCGGTGTACTCGTGCGTTGTCTTCAGCGGGATCCCCAGGACTTTCCACGCGGCCTGAAAGGTGGTGCCCACACCTTCGGGGGTGGTCTTCAACTCCGAGATCTGCACGTCCGGGCCCAGCCAGACGCGGGGATCCCTGACCAGGTCGAAGACCTGCGGCAGCGGGGCGTCGATGGTGACGGAGCCGGACCATGTCAGGTTCTGCGTAAACTTCGCTTCGCTTTCGGGTGACGCCTTCATCCCGGCCTCCACCAGGCTCTTGACGTTGGCAACCATGCCTTGGATATCCGTTTCCGCCCACCGTGCGAACAGGGCCTGAGCGGGTACCCGGACCAGGGGTGCGGGGATGTCCAGGGTTTCCTCGACGGTCAACTCGGTCCCGGCCTCCACCGGCTCCAGCGTGAAGGTGAGCGTGGGCCCTACCGATGTGCCGGAAACAATGCGCTTGTTGGGAACCACTTCCCGGTACTGGTGGGTCACGTGCATGGGAATGCCCCATGTCTTGGCGACCAGCGCGCGGAGGTGCCTTCGCCCCCGGGTTTGAGGTCCAGTTGGGTGACGTCGCTGTCCCCGGGGAAAGCCTTCATCCAGTTCGTAGGGTCACTGAGAAATGAGAACACCCTGTCCACCGGGGCGTTGATCCTGGTGCTCCGAATAACGTTCCTGGTCATGTCCTGTCTCCTTATCCGGCAGGAGCCTGGGTCCTGCCCTGCCTTCCAGTCCAGTCCCGGGGGCAGGTGCGGAAAAAGAGGAGAAGGTCCTTGCGCGGGTAATGCCACCCGGTAGCAGGATCACGCGGAATGGCGTCACGGCAGGACCTTGCGCCCCCTGGGCTCCTTGGGCTCTTTTGGCGGCAGGGACGCGACGTAGGCCAGTGCCTTCTCAGCCCATGCCCGCGCCCGGGTCTCGTCGCCGTCGCCCTCTTCATTCCACACTTCCGGCAGCCCGGTGTACCCGCCCATCGGCCGGTCCGCAGGGCCGAACGGCACGGTCCGCTCAGAGGACTCCAGCAGCTCCTTGTCCTCCCGGGAGAGCTTGACCCCGATGGTGGCGCCGAACAGCCCGGCGAACATGTTGCCGTTGACGAACGCCCCCAGGTTGCCGAACATCGGCTTCACCACCACGCCCGGGTGGTCGGGGACCACGCGCCGGAACCGCTCTTTCTCTTCCTCTGTTGCCTTGGGCATTTCCATGGCTTCACCTTCCGGTGGCAGGGGTCTGTTCCGCAGGATCTCGATGCAGGATATGCCTGTTTGCCGGCGGGGGATAGGGTCGGCCGGTGCCAGGGCGCAGTCGGTAATTGATCGGCCTTTGAGCAGGTCAAACTTCCCCAGCGAGTGCTATACCTGACCGTAGGCAACTAAATCTTTTGGCTGCCTGCGCAGGGCGGATTGGCTAGGATCCGGGACGTCCCCGGGGGGCTGGAGGCAAGAGTGCTGAACACGCCGGCCCGGGCCCCGGCCGCAGACATTCCGGTCCGGCGCGGCGAAAAGCCTGGGCTCCTGGCCCTCGCCGCGCTCGCCGTCCTCAGCCTCGCTTTCGTCGCCGGCTGCAGCGGCGGCACCAGCCAGACGGTCTCCGGCGCAGTGAAGGACAGCTCCTCCGCCGTTGCCACCGCCGGGATCGCCCTGCGGCAGGACATGGACGGCAAACTGACCCGCGCAGCAGCATCGACCACCCTTGACGATGAGCTCAAGGAGATCCAGACCAGCCGGAGCGCAATCCTGAAGCTCTCCCCGGCCACCCAGGGAGACCGCGAAACGCAGAAGCAGGCATTGGAGGTGCTGGACAAGTGCGCGGCGGGGTTCGCCACCGCCCGCGCCGCATTGGCAGCAAACGACGGCGGCACCCCCTCCCTCCCCGACGGTGACAAGGCGCTTGCGGACGCGCAGGACGCCCTCAAGCAGCTCGAAGGCAAGGTGGGGGACAAGTGAAACGGCTGCTCGGCGTCGCGCTCGGGATCCTGACCGCCATTGGCGGGTTCGTGGACATCGGGGACCTGGTGACCAACGCCGTCGTCGGTTCCCGCTTTGGCCTGTCCCTGGTGTGGGTGGTGGCTGTGGGCGTCGTGGGAATCATCCTGTTCGCGAACATGTCCGGCAGGGTTGCAGCGGTGTCAGGCCGGGCCACCTTCGAGGTGATCCGCGAGCGGCTGGGGCCACGGGCCGGGCTGGCCAATCTCTCGGCGTCGTTCCTGATCAACCTGATGACCGTCACCGCGGAGATCGGCGGCGTGGCCCTGGCCCTGCAGCTGGCCAGCAGCGTCTACTACCTGCTGTGGATTCCCGTGGCCGCCGTGGCGGTGTGGCTGGTGATCTGGCGGGTCCGGTTCTCCATCATGGAAAACGTCACAGGCCTGCTGGGGCTGACCCTGATGGTGTTCGCGGTGGCACTGTTCCTGCTCAAGCCCGACTGGGCGTCCCTTGCCGGGCAGCTGGCGCCGGCCGTGCCGCAGCAGGAAACGGTGTGGACGTACAGCTACTACGCCATCGCCCTCTTCGGTGCGGCCATGACCCCGTACGAGGTCTTTTTCTTCTCCTCCGGTGCCGTGGAGGAAGGATGGACGGTTAAGGATCTGATGCAGGAGCGGATCAACGTCCTGGTGGGGTTCCCGCTGGGTGGTTTGCTGTCCGTGGCCATCGCCGCGTGCGCCACTGTGGTCCTCCTTCCGGCCGGCATCTCGGTGACGTCGCTGTCCCAGGTCATCCTGCCCGTCGCCGAAGGGGCCGGGAAGCTTGGACTGGCGTTCGTCCTGGTGGGGATCGTCGCGGCAACCTTCGGTGCCGCCCTGGAAACCACCCTTTCCAGTGGGTACACACTGGCGCAGTTCTTCGGCTGGTCCTGGGGCAAGTTCCGCCGCCCGGCCGAGGCCGCCCGCTTCCACCTGGCCATGATTGTGTGCCTGCTGGTGGGGATGGCCGTGCTGGCCACCGGCGTGGACCCCGTGCTGGTGACCGAATACTCGGTGGTGTTCTCCGCGATTGCCCTGCCCCTGACGTACCTGCCCATCCTCATCGTGGCCAATGACCCCCAGTACATGCACGAGCATGTGAACGGGCGGGTGGTGAACGCGCTGGGCATGGTCTACCTGGTGATTATCCTGGTCGCCTCCATTGCCGCCATTCCCCTCATGATCGCCACAGGAGCCGGCTCATGACATCCACTCCCGGCCCGCTGACTCCCGCCCCCCAGGTCGCCGGGCGCATCCTGGATGCCCAGCTGCACCTCATGGACCGGCAGGTGCTGGACTACGACGGCGTCCCGGTCACCACCGTCGATGACCTCGAGGTGAGCGGGCCTGCTTTGGACGAGGACATCCCGGCGGGGACCCCGGCGCCGGTCATCACTGCGCTGCTGACGGGGTCGGTGCTGGGGACGCGCATCTTTGGCGGCAGGCCGCCGTCGTCCCGCCTGGTCCGCATCCCGTGGAAGGACGTGGCTGAAGTCGGCGTGGTGGTGCGGCTTGGCGTCAAGGGTGAGCCGCTGGACGCCAGCTGGGTGGAACGGTGGGTGCGGGACAAGATCATCGCGCGCATCCCGGGAGGCCGCCATGATCCTCGGTGACCTGCTGGGCACGCCCGTCCTGGACGCCGACGGCGGGCGGCTGGGCCGGGTGGCCGACGTCCGGTTCGTGCTGGACGGGACGCCGCACCAGCTGATGGCCGAACCGCGGCTGCTGGGGCTGGTGGTCGGCCCGCACAGCGCGGCTTCCTTCCTGGGGTACGAACGCAACGGCCTCACCCAGCCGCGCACCATTGCCCGGATCCTTCGGTGGCGGCACCGCGGATCGTTCCTGGTGCTGTGGGAGGACATCGCCATGGTGGGCGCCCGCTCCGTCCGCCTCCGTCCGGGGTTCACCCGTTACAGCACTGCCCTGGAGGGCGGCGAGCAGGCGTAATCCGGGCCTGAACAGGGGAGCGATTAGGTATGGGCCCAAATTCCTGTAGTGTTGAACCTGTTGTTGTGTTTATGCAGTTGGTAGTTCAGGCAGTACGCGCGGTCGAAAGTCCGTGTTCTTCTGAAGTAGCGGTTTTTGAACACCCCACGCCGGAGGGCCCGAAAGTCGGGACTTTCCCTCCACCTTCACGAAGGACAAAATAAATGGCTACTGGTACCGTCAAATGGTTTAACGCTGAAAAGGGCTTCGGCTTCATCTCCCCGGACGACTCCTCGCAGGACGTGTTCGCGCACTACTCCGCGATCAACTCCTCCGGCTTCCGCTCCCTCGAAGAGAACCAGAAGGTTTCCTTCGACACCGAGCAGGGCCCCAAGGGTCCCCAGGCCACCAACATCCAGGCTCTCTAATTTCCTAGGGATCCGGGACCGTTAGGTTTCCGAGCAGGGCTTGCCGTTCATCGGCAGGCCCTGCTTTTTGTTAACCCACGTGTGGCAGTTCTGCCCGGTCCAGTACTGCCTGACCGGCCCGTGACCGCATAAGCGGCGCTGGGCAACAACGGTTGTGCGGTCGACGGCCGCTTATGGCAAGGCGGTGCCCCTTTCGACGCTCTCGACATAATTCAGTTGAAGGAGCAATCTTGTAAGTGCGTACGTTTGCAGCGTGCCAAACCCACGCCCGCGGCGTCCGGAGAAAAATCCAACCTGCGCGGCACCAGTTGGGGTGGTGCATGTCCGGCACGAAAGTCGGCCGGCACCGGCTGCCCGCGCTCCCCGGCGTTGGCACCCGGCACCTTCACTTCACAATCAGTGGCCGGTTCGGCCAGTCATGCGATGGATTGGATCGGCTGCACTTGCACATCGGCCTTTGGCTGATTGCCGTTCAAGAGAGCGTCGCTATGAAGCACATTCGGGGAAACAATCCGAGATTCAAGAAACTGGCGTTTATTGTCGCGTTCGCCGTTGCCCTGCTGGCATCGATGGCTGCCGCAGGCCCGGCGTCTGCCAGCGGATGGGGGCACAGAACCTGGGAGGTCCTGGTGGGCTCTGAGTCCCATGACCAGGAGATCCAGGGCATGGCTTTCCTTCCCTCCGAGATCTTCATCAATGAGGGGGACACCATCAAATGGGAGGCTAACGCCGCAGAAATCCACACGGTGACATTCCTTGCGTCGGGACAGCCGCTGGAACCATTTAACCCGTTCGACGAAAATGAGCTGCTGAAGCGCGGAGGCGACAGCTACGACGGGCATTCCTACTACAACTCCGGCATCCTGGCCAATGTGGACGTGCCCGGCTTCCCTGACGCCACCAGCTACAGCTTGGCGTTCCCGCGTGAAGGCGACTTCACCTACTACTGCCTGGTCCACGGCGACGTGATGAAGGGGACCGTCCACGTCCGTGAACAGGGCACGGAGTACCCGTACAGCCAGGCTGACTACAACCGCTCTTCACGGGCGGAGGCGCGGTCCATCCTCCGGGACGGACACGAACTCGACCAGGAGCTGGCGGACCAAGCCAGCAACCATCGCGTGCTGGCAGGCAGTGACGACGGCGTGGCCATGGTCATGCGCTTTGTTCGGCCCATCGTGACGGTGCACGTTGGCGATACGGTCGTGTTCGCCAATACAGGAATGGGAGCTCCCCATACCGTGACCTTTGGCACTGAACCGGCGAATGTTTTTGCGCCTTCAGGAACCCCGGCGAATTTCACGGGTGGGGACCTGAACTCCGGGATCATCCCGCCCGGTGGTGAATTCACCGTGAAGTTCCAGGCGAAGGGCACCTTTAAGTACATCTGCGCACTCCATGACTACATGGGCATGGTGGGCAAGGTGAAAGTCGTCGACTGACGCCTGGTATTACTGCGGCCCGCCCGGGCGGTTGTCCTGGGCGGGCCATTTTTTGTTTAGCCAGGGATTTGTTTGGCCAGGGAGTAGTGGCGCGTCAGCGCAGCCCCATCGCCTCGCGGACCTCGTCGAGGATGTGGTGCATGGCCTGTTCCGCCGCCGCAGTGTCCCCGCCTGCCACGGCCGCGGCAACATCCTCGTGGGCCTTCAGTGCTTCGCTCCGTGGCTTGAACGGCATGAGGCCCTGCTTGGTACGGCTGGTCAGTACCTCGGCCACCATGCCCTCGAGCGCGCGGAACATCTCGTTGCCACAGCTGCGCAGCAGCAGTTGATGAAAGGCGATGTCGGCGGCCAGGAAGGACTGCAGGTCGCCGGCTTCACCCCGTCGGCGGAGGTCGGCCGCCAGTGATACCAGCTGGGCGCGCTCGGCCGCGCTGGCCCGGCGCGCCGCCCCGGCGGCGGCGATGGGTTCGACGGCGATGCGCAGCTCCGTCAGGCTGCTGTACTGCAGGTCCCGCCGGTCCGAAGCCAGGCGCCACCGGACCAGCTTGGGATCGAACACATTCCACAGCGACGGCTCCTGCACCACGATGCCCACGCGCCGCCGCGAGTAGACCAGGTTTATCGATTCCAGAACCTTCATCGTGTCGCGTGCAACAGTCCGGGAGATCCCGTACTCCTGCTGCAGCCCCTCAAGGGTAAGCCGGCTGCCGGGGGCAAGGTCCCCGGAGGCGATGGCCACACCGACTGCCTCGATAACCCGGCCCTGCGCGGCAGGCAAGGGCCCGCCGTCGTGCATCCCATCGCCGTCCCGGATTGTCGCCGTCGACATTCTTCCCCGCTCTCGTCACGCGCCACTGCGCCCTCCAAGAGTACCCGCCGAAGGAGCAAAGGTATGACTTGTGACACGAATAGATACTATCTATCGGAAGAAAAGGTGATACCTTATCGCTTGGCCTTGTTCAAAGCAGGCCAGCAGCGAGCTTCTTCGAAAGCCAAAGACGTCTTCTCTGGAGGTATGACATGCAGTATCCAGCCACGCATCTTGTGGTCATGGGCGTTGCCGGATCCGGCAAATCCACCCTGGCGGCAGCGCTGTCCCAGCAGTTGGGCTGGGCCTGCGCCGAAGCGGACGAGTTCCACCCGGAATCGAACATCGCCAAAATGACGCAGGGCATTCCCCTCCAGGACGAGGACCGCTGGCCCTGGCTGCAGGAGATCCGCGACTGGATGTCCGCCCAGGCTGCCGCCGGCACGAGCACGGTCCTCACTTGCTCCGCCCTCAAACGGAGCTACCGGCACCTGCTGTCCCAGGCCGCAGGCCGCGTTGTCTTCCTCCACCTCGACGGCGGTGCCGACCTGATCAGCCAGCGCATGCAGGGCAGGGAAGGGCACTTCATGCCGCCGACGCTCCTGCCCAGCCAGCTGGCCACCCTTGAGCCGCTCACCCAGGAAGAGCTCGAGTCAGGCAGCCTCC
This sequence comes from Arthrobacter sp. FW306-07-I, assembly GCF_021800405.1. Lineage (NCBI taxonomy): Bacteria > Bacillati > Actinomycetota > Actinomycetes > Micrococcales > Micrococcaceae > Arthrobacter > Arthrobacter sp. FW306-07-I. The sequence continues at coordinate 1,246,555 of NZ_CP084550.1, forward strand.
GCCTCGACATCGCACGCTCACCCGAAGAGCTGGTCGCCGTCGTCGTCAACGCCCTCAATCTCCCTTCCGGCCAGGCGCCCCAGGCGTCCTGACCCCCCCAATCCCCAACCCTGTTTCAAAGGAGAACCATGACCATCGAAGGATGGACCCAGACGCTGGGCGCAGGTCCGCTGCTGCTCATCGCCGCGGCAGCGATTCTTGTGCTGCTGTTCCTGATCATCCGGCTGCGGATGCACGCCTTGATCGCCCTGATCCTCATCAGCCTCGCCACGGCCTTCGCCACCGGGATCCCCGCCAACAAGGTGGTCCCGGTGCTGGTGGACGGCTTCGGCACCACCCTGGGGACGGTGGCGCTGCTGGTGGGCCTGGGCGCGATGCTCGGCCGGATCGTGGAGACCAGCGGCGGCGCCAAGGTCCTGGCGGATTACCTGATCGGCGTCTTCGGCGAAAAGCGTGCACCGTTCGCACTGGGCCTGGCCTCGCTGATCTTCGGCTTCCCCATCTTCTTCGACGCCGGCCTGGTGGTCATGCTGCCCGTGGTCTTCGCCGTCGCCCACCGCCTGGGCGGGGGAGTGCTGCGGTACGGCCTGCCCGCCGCCGGCGCCTTCTCGGTGATGCACATCTTCCTGCCGCCACATCCGGGCCCGGTCTCCGCCGCTGCCTTCTTCGACGCCAACATCGGCCTGGTCCTCATCGCCGGCCTCATCACCGCCATCCCCACCTGGTACGTCACCGCCTATCTCTACGGCCTGTACACCGGCAGGAAGCTGGTCCTTCCGGTCCCTGAGATCCTGGGCCACGCCAGTGCCGAGGCCGAGGCCCACCCGCCGAAGTTCCGCACCATCATCGGCCTGCTGCTCCTGCCGCTGGTGCTGATCTTCCTCAACACCGGCCTGAACACCCTTGCTTCCTCCGGTGTCCTGGACGAGTCCGTCAAGAAGCAACAGTGGTTCCAGGTCCTGCGGACCCTTGGCGAGACCCCGGTGGCGCTGCTGATCGCAGTGCTCGCTGCGCTGGTGGTGCTGGGCACGCGCCGCGGCCGCGACGCCGCCAGCATGGAGAAGCTGCTCGAATCCTCTTTGGGCCCGGTCTGCTCCGTCATCCTGATCACCGGCGCCGGCGGCATGTTCGGCGGCGTCCTGCGCACCTCGGGCATCGGCAAGGCCCTGGCGGACGTGCTGGGCAACGTGGGCATCCCGCTGATCCTGGCCGGCTTCCTGATCTCCGCCATCCTGCGCATCGCCCAGGGCTCGGCAACCGTCGCACTGACCACCACTGCCGGCCTGATTGCCCCGGCGGTTGCTGCCGGTGGCCTGAACGGAATGCAGGTCGCCGCCATGGTCATCGCCGTGGCCGCCGGCTCCGTGGTGGTGTCCCACGTCAACGACTCCGGCTTCTGGCTCGTGGGCCGCTTCTTCGGCATGGACGTCAAGACCACCCTGAAGACCTGGACCGTGATGGAAACCCTGATCGGCGTGATGGGCTTCGCGGTTGCCGCAGTCATCTTCCTGGTGGCCGGCGCGGCGGGCTGACCCCGACAAAGCAAAGCGACGGCGGGGCGGCTGGTGGGAACACCGGCCGCCCCGCCGTCGTTATGCCCGTTGGTGCGCCACGCCGGTGCGCCGCACGCCGACCAAAGGACACCCCTTGACTCCTCGCACCATCGTGATCACCGGCGCCAGCGACGGCATCGGAGCGGCAGCCGCACGGACGCTGGCCAAGGCAGGGGAACAAGTGGTCGTCGTGGGCCGTTCCGCAGAGAAGACCCGGGCCCTGGCCGGAGACATCGGCGCGGACCATTACCTGGCCGACTTTTCCGACCTCGCACAGGTGCGCGACCTCGCGGAGAAGCTGAAGGCCAACTACCCGCGCATCGACGTCCTGGCCAACAACGCCGGCGGCATCATGGGCAAGCGGACCCTCACCGTGGACGGCAACGAGTCCACGTTCCAGGTCAACCACCTGGCGCCGTTCCTGCTCACCAGCCTCCTCATGGACACGCTCACTGCCAGCAACGCGAAGGTGATCAACACCTCCAGCGCCGCCAACAACTTCGGTAAGCTGGACCTCTTCGACCTCACGGCCGAACACGGCTACAGCACCAACCGGGCCTACGGCACCGGCAAGCTGGCCAACATCCTGTTCACCTCCGAGCTGCACCGCCGCTTCCACGAAGAGGGGATAACGACGGCGGCGTTCCACCCCGGCGTGGTCCGCACCAACTTCGCGGCGGAGTCTTCAAGCCCCTTCCGGCACGTGTACACCACGCTCCTGAACCGCTTCATGCTCAGCCCTGACCAGGGTGCCGACACGATGCTGTGGCTCATCAACGGCACCGCCGGAACCGACTGGATCTCCGGCGCCTACTACGCCAAGCGTGCCCTGGCCAAGGCCAACCCCCAGGCGTACGACGCCGTGCTGGCGCGCGGGCTGTGGGAGAAGAGCGAGGAACTGGTCAAGGCGTTCGCCTGAGCAGGCTTTTATTCGCAGCCCACACCGTCGTGGTCCCTGTCCAGCCCGTAGATATCCTGGCCGATGACCTGGACCGGACCGCGGACGTAGGCTGGTCCGTTGCCGCTTCCGCCGGCGCAGTCCACGTCCGAGGCAATGGGGACGCAACCTGAATAGTTCGGGTCGCAGCCCGGATTGGTCCCCGGAACGGCTGGTGCCACGGGAGCCGGAGGGGCGGCGGCCTTCGCAGCCGCCTCCGCGGCTGCCTTTGCTGCCGCCTCCTGGGCCGCCTTCGCCTCGGCGGCCTGCTGGGCTGCTGCAGCTGCGGCGTCGGCAGCGGCCTTGTCCGCCGCGGCTTTATCAGCGGCAGCTTTGTCGGCGGCCGCTTTGTCTGCCGCGGCCTTCTCCGCAGCGGCCTTCTTCGCCGCCTCCGCAGCGGCGATTTTGTCGGTGATGCGCTTCGACTCCGCGGCCTCAAGCCACACGAGCACGCCGGTCTCATCCCTTGTGCACACATAGCTGGTGCTTGCACTGACCTGCTGGGCATTGACAGCCGTGCACGGTGTATTGGCAACGGGGGTATGGGTGGGTGTTGCCGTGGGAGTTGCGGAGGCAGCGTCGCTGGCCGGCCCGGCAGCGGAAGTCAGCGAGGCCTGGGGTGCGCCGCAGCCAGCCAGGAGAAGCACGACGGCGGCAGCAGCCCCGGCGCCCAGCGCCTTGTTGGGGACCTTCCGCAGCGAGGAGCCGGCTACGAATGGGTGTGGGTGACGGCGGGAATATGGCAGGGAAAAGTTGTGGAAGCCGGGCATAGTTGTCCCCCAAATGCGTGTGCTGGATGCGTTGGCACGGCCAGCGTAGCCTCGTCCGCCGCGGGAGAACGGGTTAAGCGCAAATCTTGATTTATTCCTTGGGCAACCCTAGGGGAGGGGCGTCAAGGTCACTTGCCGTCCTGCGACCCGCCGCGCGCGCCGTCATGCCTCGGGTTCGGGACAGACCCGCGGCTCTTGCCGTTGGGGCTGTAGGGGGCCATTCGCCGCGGAAGGAGCTCTTTGATGAGCTCGTTGACCGCGTGTGACACGAGGTCCCGTTCGTGGGTCGGCAGTTCGAGTGAACCATTCAGGTAGGCGTCAATCTCGTACTCACCGGCGGCACCGGTGAAGCTGAAGTAGCGCATCCACACGGCACTGAGCGTAATCCCGGCTTCTTTCATTGCTTCCCGGGTCGCCTGCGCCTGTTCCAGGGGCTGAGCGAATTCGTCCACAAAAGGCTCCTACCCGTCGGCCAGCCCGTTAACGATGCCGCGTGCTACCTCCTGCAACGGCTTGCCCTCTTCGCGGGACGAAGCCAGCATCACGTCCAGGGCTGCGCGGGAGCCCAGGTGCATCCGTTCGATCAGGATTCCCTGTGCTTGGGAGATCACGTCCCTGTTCGCCAGGGCCTCGCCGAGCTGCAAACCCAGCCGCTGCGTTGCTTCACGGTCACGCACATTTCCGAGCAGGACGGCGGCCGGGTTTGCGAGCCGTTCGATCAGGAAAACCGAATGGTCGTCGAACACCAGCGGCGACGGCGAATACACCTTGATGGCGCCGATGCGCCTTCCCTCTGTCGTCAGCGGGGCGCTGAGGACCGACCGCAGCGGGAGGTCCGCGATGGCTGCTATCCATTTGGGCCAGCGGGTCTCCTGCCTGGTGTCCTGGATGATGATGGCGCGCTGTTCGGCCCATGCGCTCAGGCACGGACCCTGGCCCAGCTCGTACTGCAGCCTGTCGGCCCGGAGCACCACGGGATCGGTGGCCCCGGCGCTTTCCCTCCGCCCGCGCGCGTTGATGATGGAAGCACCGGCTCCAGCAGCGCTCGGGATGGAGTCCCGGAGCACGTAGGACAGGGACTGTACGGCCTTGGACGCATTCTCCTCAGTGAGAAAGCCGCCGGCCGCCTGCCCAGTTAATCTGGCCAGCTCACTGGCCAGCGGTTGGGAGTTGTCCATCGTCAGTCACCTTTGCTGTTCCCGGTAGCGGGGCTGCCGCATGTGTTGGCCGCTGTCTTCCTAAGAGAGGCTGGAGCCGCACGCCTTCCCCCGGGTACCTTTACCAAAGACAGTAGTCCCTTCCGCCATGGATGCACCGGCCATGGATGCACCGGGCCGAAACGCACCAACTCAGCCCTGCCGTGCCAGTGCCTCGCCGATGATCCGGGCTCCCTCCGGGTAGGCGCCAGGGTTCGGGCCAGAGTAGTTGAGCCGGATGAAGGCTCCCGCCGGTTCGGCAGGGAACCACTCAGTGCCGGCGGCGATAATCACCCCCGCGTCGTCGCAGTCCCGCACCAGCCGGGGAAGATCCGTGCCGTCCGGCAGGCGCACCCACAAATTGAGCCCACCCTTGGGCAGGTTGTCGATGTGGGCCTGCGGCACGTGCTCGCGGAGGCTGGTGGCCAGCAGGTCCCGGCGCGACTGGAGCTGCTGGCGGAGGCTGCGCAGGTGTGTTTGCCAGCCGGGCTGGGTCACCACATCCAACGCCGCCGCCTGCAGCAACCCGCTCACGTACATTGACTCTGCGGCCCGGTGGCCCAGGATCCGTTCCCGGGCCGGTCCGCGCGCGATCACCGCAGCAACGCGGATGGCCGGGGAAACGCTCTTGGTCAGGGACCGGATGTACACCACATGGCCGGCATCATCCCTGATGGCCAGCGGCATCGGGTCCGAGGTAATGCCGAAGTCGTGCGCCCAGTCGTCCTCCACCAGGAACGCGCCGTGCCGGCGTGCCACCTCCAGCACCTCGTCGCCACGGCCCCGGGACCACTGGGTACCGGCGGGATTCGAATAGTTGGGCTGCACGTAGAAGGCCCGCGCTCCGGTCTCGGCAAAGGCGCGCTCCACGTCCGCCGGGTCCGGCCCCTCCGGTCCGCTGGGCACCGGAACCAGCCGCACCCCGGTCTGGGCCGCAGCCAGGATGGCACCCCAGTAGGACGGTGACTCGATGAGCAGCGGCTGGCCGGCACCCACCAGCGCGCGGAAGATGGAACTGAGCCCGCTTTGGCTTCCCGGCAGCACAATGACGTCATTCGGTGTCGGGGGAGTGATGCCCACCGGGGTTGCCGATCCCAGTTCCTGGGCGAACCATTGCTGCAGTTCGGGCATGCCGGCGGCAGGCGGCCTGGACAGGGCAGCGTCGCCGCGCGCGGCCCGGGCCAGGGCGGAGCGGACCAGCCGTTCCGGCAGCAGTTCGCGGTCCGGGTAGCCGGAGTGGAACCAGATGGCCTCGCCGGGAACGTTGCGCATGGTGCTTGACGACGACGGCAGCGGGGCCGACGGCGGCCGCAGCGCAGCGGTTTGCCAGCCATAGTCCGACGGCCTTGCGGTGCGCACGGCCCGGACGAACGTTCCCACCCCCGGCCGACTGTCGATCAGCCCCTGCGTGGTCAGCGCTTGGAGCGCCTTTTGCACCGTTACGGGGCTGACCTGGTACTCGGCCACCAGTTGCCGCGTGGACGGCAGCCGGGCTCCCGGGGCGGCGTTCGAGATCCAGCCACGGAGTGCCGCAACGATCCGCGAGCTGCTATCGTTATTCATGAAAGAACATAGTAGCGCTACTACCCTGAATGACCCAGTGGTACTGCCGCTCGACAGCGGTGGACTCAACAGTTCCGCTGCAGTCCGCAGAGCCCCCGGAATCTGGTGGGGCCTCCTGGGTGTTGCGGCCTTCTCCTTCACCATTCCCTTCACACGGGTAGCGGTCGCCGGAATCCCGCCGCTGTTCATCGGTTCCGGCCGTGCCGTGGTGGCCGCAATCCTCGCCGCCGCAGCCCTGGCCATCACCCGCCAACGGCTGCCGCAACCCCGCACCTGGCTGCGCCTCGCGCTCGTGGCCGCGGGCGTCGTCGTCGGCTTCCCGCTGCTCACCTCCTATGCACTTACCGCCGTCCCTGCAGGTCACGGGGCGGTGGTCATCGCCCTCCTGCCGGCCGCCACTGCAACGGCGGCCATCCTGCGCACCGGTGAGCGGCCGCGACCGGCCTTCTGGGCGGTGATGCTGCTCGGCTCGCTGGCAGCGGTGTCCTTCGCGTTCCTGCAGTCCGGCGGTGTGGGGCACCTGCACTGGGCCGATCTCCTGCTGCTCGGCGCCGTGGCCTGTGCGTCGCTGGGGTATGCGGAAGGCGGCTTGCTGGCCCGCGAACTGGGATCATGGCAGACCATCGCGTGGGCGCTGGTCCTCGCCGCGCCAGCCATGATCGTGCTGGCCGTGGTCTCGGCCCTGGACCAACCGCCATCGGCCACTCCCGTGCAGTGGGCCGCCTTCGGCTATCTGGCCGTGGTGAGCATGTTCCTGGGCTTCTTCGCGTGGTACCGCGGACTGGCCATCGGCCCCATGGCGCAGGTGAGCCAGATCCAGCTGCTCCAGCCCGTGATGAGCATCTGCTGGGCGGCCCTCCTGCTGGGCGAGGCCCTTACCTGGACCACTATCATCGGCGCCGTTGCCGTCATCCTCTGCGCGGCCGCAGCCGTCCGCGTCCGGCTCAAACCGATCTCCTGACCACCGAAAGGACTTAGACGTGTACATTCCTGCCCACTTTGCCGCAAGCCCGCAAACCGTCCAGAATCTCCTGGCAAGTCCCGGCGCAGCCAACTTGGTGACCATGACGGACCAGGGCCTGCTCGCAACGCTGCTGCCCTTCGCCTTCAACCCCGCGGTAGGGAAGTACGGGGCGCTGCAGGCCCACATGGCGCGGAACAACCCGCAATGGTCCCTCGCGCCAGTGGGCGAGGCGCTCGCCATCCTTCAGGGGGCGGACGACTACATCTCGCCGTCCTGGTACGCCTCGAAGGCCGGGCACGGCCGGGTGGTGCCCACCTGGAACTACAGCACCGCGCACGTGTACGGCGAACTGGTGGTCCATGACGACGCCGCCTGGCTGGGACGGCATGTCCGGCACCTGACCGGGCTGCATGAGGGCGGGCGGGAGGATCCGTGGGCTGTGGACGATGCCCCTGAGAAGTACATCGCCGGGCAGCTGCGGGCCATTGTGGGCGTGGAGCTGGTGATTACCCGGATCGACGCGAAGGAGAAATTGAGCCAAAACCGCTCGGCCGCCGACGCTGAAGGGGTGGCGGCCGGGCTCCGTGCCGCCGGGCGGGAAGCCAGCGCGGCGGCCGTCGAACGCGTCCGCCCCTGAGCCGGCCGGTGACCCTGACGCTGCCTAAGCTGTCCGTTCCAGCAGCACCATCACCTCGTAGTGCGTGGTCTGCGGGAACATGTCCAGCACCCGGGCCCGCCGGGCGGTAAAGGAAGGGAGGGCGGCCAGGTCGCGGGCCAGGGACTGGGCGTTGCAGCTGGAGTACACCACGTGCTGCACGTCCGATGATTCCAGCCAGCCGCACAGCTCCTTGCCGATGCCGCGCCGGGGCGGGTTCACGATTACCAGCTCCGGCGACTGCTCCGCCGCGAGGGCGAACGCGGTGGCATCGCCGGCCTGGAACTCCATTCCCTCCAGCCCGGCTTCACCGCTGCTGAGCCGGGCGGAAACTATCGCCTCGCTGCTGGCCTCAATCCCGGTGACCGTACGGGACGGCGCGGCGCTGTGCAGGGCGAAACCGCCCACGCCGCAGTAGAGGTCCCATACCGAGGCTGGTGCCAGTTGGTTGACCCATTCACGCCCCTGCCGGTACAGCGCTCCGGCCATCTCCGTGTTGGTCTGGAAGAAGCTTTGTGGGCGCAGGTGCAGGTTGATGTCGTTGACCCGCATGTTCAGGGTGGACTGCTCCGTCAGCAGGATTTCGCGTTCGCCCTCCAGGACTGCCTTGTGCTCGGGGAGCAGGTTGACCGAGACCACCTTCACCTGTGGCAGGGCTTCCAGCAGCTCCGGGAGGTGCTTCCGGATCCGTGGCACCACCTGTTCGGAGCGCAGCACCAGCCGGAGCATGACCCCGCCGTCCGGGGATTCGGTGAGGATGACGTGCTTGAGCTCGCCGATGCGCTTCGGAACGTCATAAGGGGTGACGCGCAGCCGGCGGATGAAGCCGGCAAGGACCGGGAACACGGCCCGCAGGCCGGGGGAGCAGACGCCGCATTTGCGCAGGTCCACGCCGTGCCCGTCGGCGTCCAGGATCCCGATGGTGGGGTTCTGCGCGGTCCCGCCGATCACCATCTTGGCCTTGTTGCGGAAGCCTGACTCCTGGCTGGCGACGGGCGGGAGCCATTCAAGTCCGGTGTGGTCGGAGAGGAGGGTTTGGGAGTGCAGCTGCTTGCCGGCCAGCTGTTCGCCGTAGGGCCTGCCCATCTGGGTGCAGGAGCGGCAGGTACCGGCATCAAAGTAGGAACAGTGCATGACTGGTCCATTTTACGCGCCCCACGGGGAAGGTACGACGACGGTGCCGGGGGAGCGCCGTCGTCGTACCTTACTGAGGGGTGCCGGACCGTCCGGGAACACTGCCGTCCCGTCAAGTGTTAAACCCATTGGAGACAGAACGATGGACAACAGAACTTACACAGCACTTGTAGTACCGGCCGGCAATTCAGAACCCATGCGCATCGAGCAGGTGGCAGCGGACCTGCAGGCCCTGGAAGCCCTGGTGGGCGGACCGCTGGAGTCGGTGATCCGCGGCGACTGGCACGTTTACCTGAACGCCGAAAGCGTCACCATGCTCCTGCCGGTCAACTTCCGCGCCGGGCAATTGATGCATGAATGTGGCCTGGACCTTGACGGGATCCGCGGCACCGCCGTCTTCCTTGGCCGTGGCGAACACGGGGCGGAAGCGGACATCCCGGAGCACCTGGCCCGGCTCGCCGAGGAACTGTTCGGGTCGCCGCTGGCCGCCTAGGTGTATTGACCACGGAGGTTAGGAACATGCGGCGTGGTTAGGTGACAAAAAGAAGACCTCCAAGTGGAGTGGGGCTTGTCTAAGAGTCCGATCCACAAGGAGGTCTTCAATGTCCCATGCTAACGCGCTTCTGACGCCGAAGGGACGGCTCCGGCTGGCCCGGTGCATCGTCGATGACGGGTGGCCGCTGCGCCGTGCTGCTGAGCGGTTCCAGGTGTCGGTGACGACCGCAGCGCGGTGGGCGGCCCGTTACCGGGAGCACGGGGAGCACGGGACGGGTGATCGTTCCAGCCGGCCCATCAACTCCCCGCGTCGGACCTCCACGCGGCGGGAGCGGCGGATCGTCGCGATCAGAGTCAACCGGCGCTGGGGCCCGGCACGGATCGGCTATCTGCTGGGCATTCACCCCTCCACGGTGCACCGGGTGCTGTCCCGGTTTGGGCTGGCGAGGCTGGCGTGGATGGACCGGGCCACGGGCCGGGTGATTCGCCGGTACGAGCACCACAGCCCCGGGGACCTGGTCCACGTCGACATCAAGAAACTTGGACGGATCCCTGACGGCGGCGGACACCGCAGTGTCGGCAGGGCCGCCGGAAACCGGAACAAGACCGGTACCGCGGCGAACCGGAGACCGGGTCACGCCTTCTTGCACAACGCCGTCGATGATCACTCCAGGCTCGCCTACACGGAGATCCTGACCGATGAGAAAAAGGACACTGCGGCCGGATTCTGGGAACGCGCCAATGCCTACTTCGAGTCCCACGGGATCACTGTCAAACGGGTCCTGACCGATAACGGATCCTGCTACCGCTCCTACGCATTCAAAGACGCTCTGGGCCCGGACATCAAGCACAAACGCACCCGCCCCTACAGGCCTCAGACAAACGGCAAAGTCGAGCGCTACAACCGCACCATGCTCGACGAATGGGCCTACGCCCGTCCCTACGCCTCCGAGGCCGAGCGTGTTGCCGCTTTCGCCGACTGGCTCCATCATTACAATCATCATCGAGGCCACACCTCACTCAACGGTCAGCCACCGGCCAGCCGCGTCACCAACCTCTCAGGTCAATACACCTAGGCCTGCCCGGCTAGTCGCCGCGTACGCCGTAGGTGCTGAGCACGTTGCCCTTGCTGGTGGTCTTCTGGTCCTGCAGCACCAGGCGGGTGAGCGGGTCGCCGTCCTCGAAAAGCCGGCGGCCGCTGCCGGCGATGACCGGGTGGGTCATTAGCTGCAGCGAGTCCAACAGCCCGGCGAACAGCAGCTGCCGCACCACGGAGATGCTTCCGCACACGGCGATTTCCCCGCCGTCGCGCTCCTTCAAACCAGCCACGAACTCCTCAAGCGGAGCATCCATCAGCCGGGAGTTCTGCCACTCCAGCGGTTCCGTTAGGGTGCGCGACGCAACGAACTTCTCCACGGGGTTGATGAACGCCGCAAAGTCCTGGTCCACTGAGGCGTTCGGCCAGTACTCGGCCCACTCCTGGTAGCTGACGCGGCCCAGCACCACGGTGTCCACGTTGTTCATCATCCGGGTCAATCCTTCGCCCAGCTCGTCATCGAAGCTGTCGAACTGGAACTTGAACGGTTCGGACACCACACCGTCCACTGAGTGGAACAGGCCGGCAGTGACATTGCGCATGAAGCCTCCAAAAATTGAGTTGACAGGCATTACGGTATTCGGCGGTTTCGTCCCGGGGAAGGGGTTCCGGCCCGCCTTTTCGGACCAGGGATCAGGACGACGGCGGGTGGCTGCGTTAGGTTCATCACTCGCCGTGTCGTCTTACCCGGTTTCGCGCCGGCTGGGCCCCATACTTGTTTTTGAGCGGCTTTTGCCGATCCCCCCGGCCAGGCAGGAGGAAGTGCATGGAAACCCTGAAAAAAGTCGTGACCAACCAGTATTTCCCCGCCGGTGCCGTACTGACAGCGGTCCTGCTGTTCTGGATCGTCGGTCTGCTTGGCGGACTGTCCCTGCTCAACAACAACCAGCCGCCGCTGACCACGCTGACCTGGATGCTCTTCGTCTACGCGTCCGCCGTGCTGACCCCTCTCGCGGGGCTGTTCGCCGCCGCCGACCTCATCCGCCGCTGGCGCCGGAACCGCGCCGCCGCCACGGTGCCCGTGGCTTATGCGGCAGGCAGCACCGAACCTGCCGCGGACCACCTTGACGACGCGCTGCCATCGGACCCTGTCACTTCCGGTGCTCCCGAACCCGTTGAACCGGCACAGCCCAAGGCTTCCGCACCTGCGCCCACCAAGCGGCGGCCCGGCCGCAAGGAAGCAGCCTAACTCCCCAGCAGTCCCCGGAGCAGTCCTGCTTTACCGCCCCTTCAGGGCGTTGAGGGCCTCTTCGGCATGATGGAGCGCCTGGCCCAGCCGTTCGCCCGGTTCCGGTAGGGAAAACAGGTAGCCCTGCAGCGAATCGCATTCCAGCGCCGTCAGGTAGTCAGCCTGCACCGGCGTCTCTATTCCTTCGGCGGTGACGGTCAAGCCCAGGCTGTGCGCCATGTTGATCATGGAGCTGAGGATGGGCAGCCGTTCGTTGCCCGTCCGGACCATGGACACGAACGTCTTGTCGATCTTGACCGTGTCCACGGGCAGGTCCTGCAGCCGGCCCAGGGAGGAATAGCCGGTGCCGAAATCGTCCAGCGCCACCCGGGCGCCGGCGTCCCGCAGGGTGCTCAGCTGCTGGATCAGGTTGCAGTCGGCGTCGAAAAAGACACTCTCGGTGACTTCCATGACCAGCTGGTACGGCGCCACGCCGCTCGCCTCCGCCAGCCGCAGCACAGTTTCGGCGAAGTCCTGTTCCTGCAACTGGACGCCTGATACGTTGACGGCAAGGGAGCGCGAGGGATCTTCGCTGAGCCACCGTGCCAGTTGCACCATGCCGGTTGCCATCACTTCGGCCCCGATCTCCCCGATCAGCCCGGCGCGCTCGGCCAGTGGAATGAAGATCGACGGCGGCACCCGCTCGCCGCCGCGGTCCCACCTGGCCAGGGCCTCCAGCTGGACCACCTGCCCCATGCGAGGGGAAACGATCGGCTGGAAGTCCACAGTGATCTCGCCGCGCGGCACGGCGAGCTGCAGCCCGCTCTCCATGTGCGTGCGCTGCACCAGCGCCTGCATCATGTCCGGATGGAAGCGCAGGAACCGGTTCTTGCCTGCAGCTTTGGCCGCGTACATGGCAATGTCGGCGTGCCGCAGCAGTTCAGAGGGCCCCACGCTGTCCTGCCCCAGCGAGGCGATCCCCAAACTGAGGCTGGGCCGGAGGACGGTGCCGCCGATCGTAACGGGGACATGCAGGCAGCGCACGATGCAGGCGGCGATCGCATCCGCATCGGGACAGGCGGTCAGGAGCACCACGAATTCGTCGCCGCCCAGCCTGGCCACCACATCCGCTGTGGGGACGCAGCCGCGGAGCCGGCGGGCCACTTCGATAAGCATGTCGTCCCCGGCCTGGTGGCCAAGGATGTCATTGACTTCCTTGAAATCGTCCAGGTCAAGGAGCAGGACATCCACTGTTTTCAACCGGGGTTCCTGCAGCGCCTCGGCCAGGGCGTCGTTGAACACAGCCCTGTTCGCGAGCCCCGTCAGCGGATCCTGGAACGCCATGGCCCGGAGCTTCTCGGCCTGGACTGCGAGGTCCATCATGGCCCGGTGTGCCTGCTCCTGCGCTTTCCGGCGAGGCGTCACATCGCGGAAGCTCCACACCCGGCCCACGATCTTTTCGCCCACCCGCTGAGGGCGGGAATAGCGTTCGAAGGTACGCTCGTTACGCAGTTCCACCACGTCGTGGCTCTCAGCGGCCGGATTGTCCTGGAGTTCGCCCAGCCGCGCGGTGAACGGCACGGGATCTGCCACCTGCTCCATGACCAGCCGCAGCGCAGGCGCCTCGCTGTCCGCTTCCATAATTTCCGGCGGAAGGCTCCACATGGACAGGAACTGCTCGTTGAAGCCGGCCACCCGCCCGTCGATGCCCATAACCAGGATGCCGTCGGCGGTTGACTCAAGGGTGGCGGTCAGCAGCGACATCGCATCGCGCAGGTTTGCATCCGCTGCTTTGCGGTGTGCTGTTCCGCGTGCTGACAGCAGGAGTCGTGTGGACTGCGCCCGTCCGGCATCTGCCCCGCCTGGGTTGGCATCGGCGGCAGTCGTTTCCTGTCCGGGAAGGAGTGCCGCGGCCAGTTCCAGGGGAAATTCTGTCCCGTCTCCGCGCAGCCCGGCGATTTCCCTGGGCGGTGCTTGTTCCCCTGGCTGTGTGAGGATCTGGTGCAAAAGGTGGGCAACCTGGTCCCGGGAGCCGGCCGCGAAAAGCATCCGGTGGTCCAGGCCCGTGAAGGATTCCTGCTGAAGGCCAAACAGCCTTGCTGCCGCAACGTTGGCCGCCAGGACAGTGCCGTCCGCGCTCAAAGCCAGCAGCGCGTCCGGACTCGCGTCCATGACCACGCCGAAAGTTTGTAATGCCACATTGTTGCCACGGTTTGGAAAACCGGCCATTACACCACCCCTTCGCCATCATAAAGGCCAAGGCGGAAATGAGGCGTGAAAGCGGGACTGCAAATTGGCGCTGCGCAAAATTGGTTCTGCACCCGGCCCGGCGGGGGACGTGAGAAGCGCCGGCCTCCCTTTAGGAGTCCGGCGCTTCTTTTCTAATGGATTCTGGTGAAGCGGCTACGCCCGGCGGCCGCTGCGGTTGGTGACGGCGCCGTAGATCAGCAGCACGATGATCGAGCCGAGAATGGCCAGCAGCCAGGTCCTGATGTCGAAGAATTCCGCCAGGCCGCCGCCAAAGATCAGCGAGCCGATCCAGCCGCCCAGGATGGCCCCGACAACGCCCAGGACCATGGTCACAAGCCAGCCGCCACCTTGGCGGCCCGGCAGGATGGCCTTTGCAATGGCTCCAGCAATCAGGCCCAAAATGAGAAAACCGATAATGCCCATGTTGCCACTCCTTGTCAGTGAATTGTGCCGGGCCCCCATTTCCGGTGTGAACATTCAATCAGCAGGCTTACTATTCTGCAAGGCTTTGAATATCACAGGATGGCTGTCAGTTTCCGGCGGAAATGCGCACCTTACCTGCGGAGACGCCCGTGCAGGTCCTGCTCCTGCACTCCCCGGGTCTGCCGCCGAGGCCCATGAGACGCACATTTCCGTTGCCGTCCGGCGATGGTGGGACGTGCTGCCTGCTCTGTAGCCGCCGATAAGATGGCAAGTCCCGCAACAGACCAAGGAGCGCAGGCATGTCCAGCCCCACCGCCAGGCCCCGTGCCATTTTCCTCGACATCGACGGCACCTATGCAGACCACGGTCTCGCGCCGGAAGCGCATGTGGACGCCGTGCGGGCGGCGCGGAAACTGGGCCATCTGGTCTTTGTCTGCACCGGGCGCCCCTTGTCGATGGTCCCGGGCCACATCCTGGATGCCGGCTTTGACGGCACCATCACTGGTGCCGGCGCCAGGGTGGAGGTCAACGGTGAAGTCCTCAAGGACGCGCGGTTCGAGCCGGATCTCGCCGCGCGCATTGTGGAAATTCTGGACTCCCACAACGCCGCGTACATCCTGGAAGCTCCAGAGGCCCTGCACGGCCGCACGGGAGTGGACCGGCGGCTGCGGGAGGTGCTCGGCCCCATCTTCGCCGGACGTCCACAGCACGACGGGGTCCTCAGTACCGACGTGGATCCACTTGAGGACATCTTGGGCCCGATGCGGTACAGCGACGATCTCCGGGCCACGTCCTACGCCAAAATTTCGTGCTTCGACTCACCGGTCCCGCTGACCCGCCTGCTGGAAACCTTTGGCCCGGAAGTGGGGCTGATTCCCAGCTCCCTATCGGCACTGGGCGAGCGGGCGGGGGAGATCTTCATGGCCGGCACGCACAAGGCCGTAGGCATCCAGGTAGTGCAGGCCCGGCTCAGGTTGGACCGAGCGGACATCGTTGCCATCGGCGACAGCGCCAACGACATCGAAATGCTGGAATACGCGGGCGTGGGCATTGCCGTGGAGGGCGGCCACCCGGCCGTTCTGGCAGTGGCGGACAGGGTCACCGCGCCGCCTGCCGGCAACGGTGTGGCGCTGGCCTTCGCGGAGTTGGGGCTCCTGGGCTAGCCCTCAGCGTCCCCCGGGCGCGGAGTTCAACGTACCGGTGCCCACAGTGCCCGCGCCCAGGGCGCCCGTGGCCACAGTGCCCAGGGCTCCAACGGAGGTGCCCAGGCCGCGCACCATCCAGCCCTCCTCCTGCCAGGCCCCTGCATCCAGCACGTTCCGCGCGTCCAGGACCACCCGCCGTCGTACCAGCTGCCCGGCGAGGGCGGGGCTCAGCCGCCGGTATTCGTCCCATTCGGTGAGCAGCAGCACCAACTCGGCGTCCTGGAGCGCCTTCTCGGTGGAGGCCTCGAAACGGAGGCGCGGGTAGCGCCGCCATGCAAGGTTCACCGCTTTGGGGTCCGTGACCGTCACGTGGGCCCCGGCAGCGGCCAGCCGGTCCGCCACGTCCAGGGCGGGGGAGTCGCGGATGTCATCGGTGTCGGGCTTGAAGGAGGCGCCCAGGACGGTGACTGAGCGGCCAGATAACGCTCCGCCGCACAGCTCCGCCGCGAGCCTGACCGTCCGCTCCCGCTGGCCAAGGTTCACGTTGTCCACCAGGCGCATCCACTCCTCCACGGCGGATACGCCCAGCGTTGCCGCCTGTGTGCGGAAGCTGCGGATGTCCTTGGGCAGGCAGCCACCGCCGAAGCCCAGGCCGGCATGCAGGTACCGGCCCCCGATCCTGGGGTCCAGCCCCATAGCTGCGCTGAGTTCGCCCACGTCCGCGCCGACGGCATCGCACAGTTCCGCCACCGCGTTGATGAAGCTGACTTTGGTGGCCAGGTACGCGTTGGCGGCGGACTTGATGAGTTCGGCCGTGGCGGAACTGCACACCAGGCGGGGGATTCCGGCGGCCAGCAGCGGTTCGTAGACGGCATCCAGTACAGCCGTCACCCCCATCGGGCTACCGGTGGCGGGATTGAAGGCGCCGGACCGGCCGCCCTCGACGCCGTACACCAGCCGGTCCGGCACCAACGAGTCCTTCACGGCCGTGCCCTGCCGCAGGAATTCAGGGTTCCACCCGAGCAGCACGTCCGGCCGCGGCGCCAGGATGGCGCCCAGCAGGTCCACCGTGCCAACGGGGACAGTGGATTTGCCCACGACGACGGCGCCCGCGGCCAGGTGCGGCAGCAGTGCTTCCGTTGCGGAGACCAGGAAGGTGAGGTCGGCGGCGTCGGACGTCTTTTCCTGCGGCGTCCCCACGCAGAGGAAGTGCACCTGTGCATCCTTGGCGTCCGCCGGGTCGGTGGAGAACCGCAGCCTCCCGGTGGTGCGGCCGTCCTCGAGGAGTTCGTCCAGCCCGGGCTCGTGGAACGGCGCGCTGCCCTGCGCCAGCTGCCGCACTTTGCCGGGATCCACGTCGATGCCCACCACAGTGTGGCCCATGGATGCCAGTGTTGCCGCGTGGACCGCGCCCAGGTAGCCGCAGCCGATCACAGATATCTTCACCACTTGGCTCCCTTGGAGTTGATCGAGCTTGCCGCCATTGGAACGGCAGCGATGGCCTCTTCGTAGTGGTGGATCAGTTCTGAGCACAGGGCCCGCCAGGTCCTGTCCTGCACCGAGGCGTGCGCGGCTGTCGCGAAGGCCCGGCGCTTGGCGTCGTCGCCCACCAGGTCCTGCACCCGGACGCGCATGGCTGAGAGGTCACCCGGTTCATAGAGCCACCCGGTGCGGGAATTTTCCACCAGGTCCAGCGGGCCGCCCCGGCCCGTGGCCACCACCGGCACGCCCGATGCCATGGCCTCCTGGATGGTCTGGCAGAAGGTCTCAAACTCGCCCGGATGGACGAACAGATCGAAGGATGCCACCGCCCTGGCCAGTTCCTCACCGCCCAGGAAGCCGGTGAACAGTGCGTCGGGCAGTGCCGCTTCAAGAGCGTTGCGCTGGGGTCCGTCCCCTACAATCACCAGCCGTGTATTGGACATGCCGGCGAGGGCCGCGAGGTCTTCCACCTGCTTTTCGGCGGCAAGCCTGCCCACGTACCCGATGATCCGTTCACCGTTGGGGGCCACCGAAGCCCGCCAGCCGTCGTCGCGCTTTTCGGGCGAGAACCGCGCGGTATCCACACCACGGCGCCACATCCGCACCCGCGGGATGCCCCGCCCGCGCAACTGGTTCAGCGCGAACGTGGAGGGCGCCAGGGTGCGCGTGGCCAGCAGGTGGATGTGCTCCACCCTGGCCCAGGCCCAGTTCTCGAGGAAGGGGACGCCGTAGCGCGCGGCGTAGCCGGGGACCTCTGTCTGGTACACGGCCACAGTGGGAATCCCCAACTGGCTCGCAGCCTGTGCCGCACGCCATCCCAGCACGAAGGGAGAGGCAAGATGCACAACGTCAGGCGCGTACTCGGCAAGGATTCGCTTGACCCGGTACACACCACCCAACGCCACCCTGACATTCGTGTAGCCGGCCAGCGGAACCGCCGGAAGCCTGTGCACCTCAGCACCATTGACATGGCTGGCTGCCCCACCGTCATGGGCGGACGGGGCGATGACCAGGACATCGTCACCCCGCTCCTGCAGATGGTCCAGGACCCGCAAAATTGAGTGCGTGACACCGTTCATCAACGGCAAAAATGATTCGGCGACGATTGCGATCCTCACCCCTCAACCGTGGGCTCCTCCCTTGAAATGACGGGGGAGAAAGCATGACCCGGAGGAGAAGGACGGGTGAACAGATGCACCCGGGTCCTAAAAAAATTACTAAGTAGGCTTGGCATTTGATGCTAAGCATGCTTACGGTAGTGGGGCAGTCAGCGCAGAGCCTCAAGCAGCCGGGGCCGGAAGCCGGACGTCGGGAGATTGCCCCGGTCCGGGATATCCACTGCTGGCAGACCCAGTGCAACGACAATCCAAGGAGACGTCATGCTTAACAGGGAAAACCTTGAAAACCTGCTCACTAAGGGCGGCAACGTCGTCGGTTCCGACGGTTCGAAAATCGGATCGCTCGGCCAGCTGTACGCAGATGACGACACGGGTGAGCCCACATGGGTCACTGTGAAGACGGGCCTTTTCGGCACGTCCGAGTCCTTCGTGCCGGTTGAGGGCGCACACGAACAGGGTGAGGACCTGGTGGTTCCCTACAGCAAGGAACACGTCAAGGATGCTCCCCGCGTGGACGCCGACGGCCACCTCAGCCCCGAGGAAGAGGACCGGCTCTACACCTACTACGACCGCAACGGTGCACGGACCTACACCGAGGCAACCTCCGGTTACTCGGCTTCCGACGTTGCCAGCTCCGGAACCAGGACCGACGCCGACCTGCAGGGCGATGCCGACCTGAACGCAGGCACCCCCACGGCAGGCATCCGCTCCGAGCGCGATACCGAGTCCCGCGGAGCCGTTGGCCACGACACCTCGGGCCCCACAACGGACGACGCCATGACGCGGTCCGAGGAACAGCTGCACGTGGGCACGGAACGTGAAGCCACGGGCCGGGCACGGCTGCGGAAGTACGTCACCACCGAGAACGTCACCAAGACCATCCCGGTGGAGCGCGAAGAGGTCCGGATCGAGCGTGAGCCCATCACGGACGCCAACCGGGGTGCCGCCCTCGACGGCCCTGCCATCAGCGAAGAAGAGCACGAAGTGGTCCTCCACGAGGAGCGCCCGGTGGTGGAGAAGGAAGCCGTCCCCGTGGAGCGCGTCCGGCTGGACAAGGAAACCGTCCGCGACGACGTCACGGTGAACGAGGAAGTCCGCAAGGAACACATCGACACCGACGGCGACAACCGCCGCTGATAAAAGCGGGGGACCTGGTCCCTTGTTCCCCTGGGCAGGCTCATTGAGCAGCAGCCCTGACACGGTGAACGGCGCCGGGAGCCTACTTGGAGGCTCCCGGCGCCGTATCGTTTTAAGGTGCTGGTGCAGCCGCGCTGCTAGCGTTGACTGCACCAGCCAGTAGGACGAATATCTTCAGAACTTACGGTTCATCTCTCATTCGCGGCTCCTGTTTTCCCGGCTTACGACAATCCGGGTCCATTGCCGGCACTACCAAGCGCGGCGGCCAGCAGAAATCGCAGTACCCCCTCGGCAGGGCGGCAGGTGTTGGTTTCTACCAATTTTACGGCCGTGCCCCCTAAAAAGCGCCGCCCCTTGTCGCATTTGCCGGATGATCAGTGCTGCCGGCGAGCCTGTCGTTCGCCGGCACGGCACGCCCTCCGTGACACCATGGAACACGATGAAACTGCGCGCTGATCAGACCGGAAACCGTGGCCTTCCCATGCCGTTGTGGCTGCAAGGTGCCCTTGAAACGGCGCAGGCGGCGATAATCTCCGCGCTGGTGGTGGTGGCGCCCATCGTTGCCGTGTGGGCCACCGCCGGCTTCCAGAACGGACAGTTCGAGGTCTTGGCCAGGCTTGCCGGCCAGTCCTGGCTCCTGGTCCATGGCGTGCCGTTGGGGCTTGCCGGCGCCGGTCCCGAGGCAGCCACCCACGGCGGGTCCGGCACGCTGAGCCTGATTCCCCTGGGCCTGACCCTTATCCCGTTCCTGCTGGCCTGGCGCGCCGGCCGCAGGCTGGCCCGCGCCTCCTACACGGACCAGCTGTGGCAGGCGCTGCTGGGGTCATGGTTGGTCTATGCCGCCTTCGGCGCGGCCACCGGGTTTGTTTGCCGCACTGCCGACGTCATCATCAATCTTTGGTACGCCCTGCTGATTCCCCTGATTCCGTACGCAGTGGGCATGGTGATCGGAGCGCGGCGGGAAGCGGGTTCGTGGAGCCGGCTCATCGGCGTCGATGCCGTGGACTGGATTTCGCGCACCAGCCAGCATTCCCGCTGGGCCGGCTCGTACTTCGCATCTGTGGCGAAAGCCGGATTCGTGGCTGTGATGTCCGCCCTCACCCTGGCGGCCGCGCTCCTGGCAATCGACCTGTTCATCCACTGGAACCTCGTGGTCTCCGTCTACGAAGCGCTCGACGCCGGCCCGGTGGGAGGCGCGGCCCTCACCGTCGCACAGCTTGGCTTCCTGCCCAACCTCGTCGTCTTTGCCCTCGCCTGGACGTCCGGCGCCGGTTTCGCCATGGGAGCCGGCTCCCAGGTGGGTCCGCTGGCCACCGCCGTCGGACCGCTCCCTTCCATCCCCGTCCTGGCCGCCATCCCCTCAGGACCCCTGGACTACGCTTTGGTGGCCCTGGTGGTTCCGGTGCTGGCAGGAGTCATGGCCGGATGGTGGTTCCTGCGGGAGGGCGAAAACCACTTCGACGAATGGCTCGCCATCAAGATCCACGCCCGCTGGTTCACAGCCAGCGCTTCCACCCTGGTGCTCGCAGTCCTGGCCGGGCTGGGCGCCGGAGTGCTGACCGCGGGCTTGGCGTGGATCGCCAGGGGCTCAGCCGGCCTCGGCCGGCTGACCGCCATCGGGCCCGACCCGCTGTGGACGGGACTTTGGGTGGCCGCCGAGGTGGGCATCGGCGTCGTTATTGGCTATGCGGCCGGACCGTGGCTGGAGCGGGAGAAGGGCAGCACCGCGGAACGGGACGCGGAGTTGGTCCACTAGGACCCTGGCCCCGCTAGCGCATCTTTGTCGGCAGGACGTCCTGGAACTGGACCATGCAGGCATGGGTAGCCCGGTCCGTCAGCGCCCGGCCAAGGCAGGCCTGGCATTCGCGCACCTGGTCGTACAGGACCAAGGTGGTGACAATCAGCAGCACCATGACAGCTGCAACCACCAGGCCGGAAATGGTCCCAAAGAGGACCAACTTGGATTCCCTCAACCGGATGGCCCGCACCAGCAGGACAACGCCCAGGACCAGGCCAACGGCGGTGAGCACTGTTGTCAGCCATAGGTAGCCGACATCCAACTGGTATACGAAGAAGGCGCCCAGGACCGAGACGACAAACATCCGGAACAGGGTGCGGGTCTTGGCGAGGGAGGCCTTGGCTGCCTCGCTGAGCGGGGGTTTGACCTGCTGCCCGCCCCGGCCCGGTTCGCTGTTCATGTTTTCCAGCGTACGCGAGCGTGCACCTAAGCTGGACCAATGCGTATCGTCGTCCTCGTTTCCGGAACCGGGTCCAACCTCCAGGCCGTCATTGACGCCGTCAAGGCGGGGGAGCTCGATGTGGAAATCACAGCGGTGGGCGCTGACCGTGAGGGGACGTTCGGCGTCGAACGCTCTGCTGCCGCCGGCATCCCCACCTTTGTGGTGGACTTCAAGGCCTACCCGGAACGCGCCGACTGGAACGCGGCGCTCACCGACGCCGTGGCCGCGTACAAGCCGGACGTCGTGGTCTCCTCCGGGTTCATGCGGATCGTCAGCCCAAGCTTCATCGACGCCTTCAACGGCAGGTACCTCAACACCCACCCCGCACTGCTCCCGGCATTTCCCGGGGCCCACGGCGTGCGCGACGCGATGGCGTACGGGGTGAAAGTCACCGGCTGCACCGTGCACTGGGCCGACGCCGGCGTGGACACGGGCCCTATCATCGCCCAGGAAGCGGTGGCTATCGAGGACTCCGACACCGAGGAGACCCTGCACGAGCGCATCAAGGTGGTGGAGCGCCGGCTCCTGGTCTCCACCCTGGCCGCGCTCGCCGCAGACCCCGCCTACTCCGCGTCCTCTCCCAACTAGCTCGCAGTTGTTGTCGTTTTGAGCACTCAAAACGACAACAACTGCCAGCCACTTGGTCTTCGGTGTTGCTGCCTGTGGATAACCGCGGCGGCACGCGAAAGGGTTTGCGATTATGGTCGCGTGAAGACGCCTCGTCCCCTTCCCGCCGAGATTGCCCGGACACCCTTTACGTTTCAGGAAGCGGTCGGCGCCGGAGTAACCCTTAGGCGCCTCCGTCACGCAGCGCTGGACTCACCCAGCCGCGGAATCAGGGTGCCGCATTGCGGCTCCTCGCCCGGGCCAATGGAAACACTCGGGCCTGAGGCTTTGAGGCCGTTTACGACGATTACTGCGTTCTCGGCTGCTTCCCATGCCACAGCCTTCAGCTTCTGGGATTTTCCGGGTTTTCTACCCGGTCAAAGGGACCCGCTCGTCCACATTTCCCGTCCGGACACGATGGCTATTCCCCGGCGCAGGGGGGGGGCGTGGGGCACATGGGACAGTTCTTCGACGACGAGATCGTGTGCGTAGCGGGGGTGAGCAGGCGCGGGTTGGCGCCGACTCTGCACCTGAGACGCGCTTAAGGCTGGCGTTGGAATTCGCAGGCCTTCCCGAACCGCAACTGAACGTGCTCACAGAGCTGGGCGGCGGCGTCGTGCGCCAGCCTGACCTGGGCTACCCGCGTCACCGCGTTGCTGTGGAGTATGACGGCGAAGTGCATTCTTCCCCGGAACAGGTCGTCCGTGACATCGCCCGTGAGGAGGACTTCCTGCGGGCGGGCTGGCTCCTAGTCAGGATCTCCAAACGGCATATGGGAGACGCGGGCAGGGCGGCCGTCTCGAAAGTACGCCGCGCGCTTCTCAGCAGAGGCTGGTCGCCCGACTAGCTCCAGGACAGTTGACCAAGTAGCTCGCATTTGTTGTCGTTTTCGGGGTCCTAAACGACAACAAGTGCGAGTCAGTTGGGAAGGGAAGCCGCTACTGCAGGCGGCGCTGGCGGGTTTCGGGGGAGAAGAACGCCATCCACAGCACTGCTGCCAGGACCAGGGCCCCTGCCAGCGCAAAGGACGTGGCCAACCCGAGTTCGGGCCAAAAGTAGTTGGCGAAAATCAGCGGCCCAAAGCCTGCGCCCAGCCGGGAGAACGTGGAGGCCCAGCCGAAGCCGGTGCCCCGCAGTTCGGTGGGGTAGAGCTCAGAGACGTACGCGTACAGGACCGGGATGGCCACCTGCACCACGAACCCGAACACCAGCAGCCAGAACACCGCGGCGGTGGGGATGTCCACCACGAACGCCACGATCACCAGGGTCAGCGCCGACAGGGGACCCGTGATGGCAAGAATCCATTTGCGGCCCACCCGCTCCACCAGGAGGGCGGCCACCACCACGCCCAGGAATCCGACGGCGGCGATGGAGGCAGTGGTGACGAAGGCCTTGTACTCGGCGAAGCCGGCGCCGATCAGAATCCGGGGCATCCACGTCAGGGACAGGTAGTAGACCAGCAGGATGCTGAAGAACAGGGCCCAGGCGGCCGTGGTGATCTTCCAGTTGAACTGCCACACGGAGCGCAGTTGGGTCCAGGCGCTGCCGGCGGAGAGCCGTGGCACGTCTTTGGCATCGGGGAGGCTGTACGCCCGGGGTTCGGCGCCGGTGGCTTCCACCAGCCCGTCGATGATCCGGGCCGCTTCCTCCCGGCGGCCTTTCCGGATGAGGAACAGCGGGGACTCCGGCACACTCCTCCGGACCCAGAACACCAGGAGTGCAGGCAGGACCATCACCAGCATGGTCAGGCGCCAGTCGCCGGAGAGGGCCACCAGCCCTGCCGAGACGAAGCCGGCCAGGGCAGCACCTACCGGCCACCAGCCATCCATTGCGGTCAGCACCTTCCCGCGCTGCTTCCGCGGGGTGAACTCACCCACCAGGGCGTAATCCACTGGAATGCAACCGCCCAGGCCAAAGCCTGCCATGAACCGGAAGACGCAGAACCAGATGAAGTCGGGGGCGAACGCGCCCAGCACCGTAAACACCGAGAACAGCAGCAGCGTGGCCGTGAAGGCCTTCTTCCGCCCCACCGTGTCCGCGATGGTTCCCCAGATGAACGCGCCCAGGGCCATGCCGATCAGGTTGGACGTGCCCACCCATGCGGCCTCGCCGGCGGAGAGGGACCAGTGCTTCGAAAGCAACGGAATCAGGATGCCGTTCAGGGTCACATCCCAGGCATCGAACATGAAGCCGAGGCCGCCCACAAGGAAGATTCTGCCCTGGACTTTCCATCGCCAGGGCAGTTCCTGGACCACCTGTTCGCCGCTGGGCACAGTGGTGTAAGTATTCATCGCCGCCTCCTGCTGAAAACTTTAGCCCGGCCCCAGCGCGTTCACACTCCGGCTGACACGCGGGGCAAGCGCGCCCATCGCGATAAACTGGCCCTATCCCCACCAACCGCGGCCTTGTTCCGCGAGATAAGACGGAGACATTTGTGAGCTTCACGCAGCATGAACGCGTATCCATTGACCGTGTACCCATCCGCCGGGCCCTGATCTCGGTCTACGACAAAACCGGTCTGGAGGAGCTCGCCAAGGGCCTGCACGCTGCCGGTGTAAAGCTCGTCTCCACCGGCTCCACGGCCAAGAAGATCGCCGCCGCGGGCATCCCCGTGCAGGAGGTGGAGGAGGTCACCGGTTCACCCGAAATGCTGGACGGCCGCGTCAAGACGCTGCACCCGCGCGTCCACGGCGGTATCCTGGCAGACCGCCGCGTCCCGGCCCACATGGAAACCCTCGCCAGCATGGACATCGAGGCCTTCGACCTGGTGGTGGTGAACCTCTACCCGTTCGTCGAGACGGTCAAGTCCGGCGCCGCCCAGGACGACGTGGTGGAGCAGATCGACATCGGAGGCCCCGCCATGGTGCGCTCGGCAGCCAAGAACCATGCCGCCGTCGCCATTGTGGTCGACCCCTCCTTCTACGGCCAGGTCGTGGAGGCCGCCGCCGCCGGCGGCTTCGACCTGAAGACCCGCCGCCGCCTCGCCGCCAAGGCATTCGCGCACACCGCCGCATACGACAACGCGGTGGCCACCTGGACCGCCAGCCAGTTCCTGGACGAGGACGGCGACGGCGTCATCGACTGGCCCGCCTACGCCGGGCTGTCGCTGGAACGCTCAGAGGTGCTGCGCTACGGCGAGAACCCGCACCAGCAGGCCGCACTGTACGTGGACAAGGCTGCGCCGATGGGCATCGCCCAGGCGGACCAGCTGCACGGCAAGGCCATGAGCTACAACAACTTCGTTGACGCCGACGCCGCCCTGCGCGCCGCCTACGACTTTGCCGAGCCCGCCGTCGCCATCATCAAGCACGCCAACCCCTGCGGCGTGGCCGTCGGTTCCGCCGATGCTGCGGACCCCATCGCCGACGCGCACGCCAAGGCCCACGCCTGCGATCCCGTCTCCGCATTCGGTGGCGTCATCGCAGCCAACCGCACCGTGACCGCGGGCATGGCCAACACCGTCAAGGACATCTTCACCGAGGTGGTCATCGCCCCCGGCTTCGAGCCCGAGGCCGTGGAGATCCTCTCCAAGAAGAAGAACATCCGCCTGCTCGCCCTGCCCGAGGGCTACGGCCGCTACCCCACGGAGTTCCGCCAGGTCTCCGGCGGCATGCTGGTCCAGGTCACCGACAAGGTGGACGCCGACGGCGACAACCCCGCCAACTGGACCCTCGCCGCGGGTGAAGCCGCGGACGAGAAGACGCTCGCGGACCTCGCCTTCGCCTGGACCGCCTGCCGGGCCGCGAAGTCCAACGCCATCCTCCTTGCCGAGGACGGGGCCGCGGTGGGCATCGGTATGGGCCAGGTCAACCGCCTGGACTCCTGCCGCCTGGCCGTGGAGCGGGCCAACACCCTGGGCGTCACCGTGGAGTCCGACGTCGAAGGTGCGGGCGGTGCCTCCAACGCAAGCGGTAGCGGCGCACCGGAGCGGGCACGCGGTGCCGTGGCGGCCTCCGACGCGTTCTTCCCGTTCGCTGACGGCCTGCAGATCCTGATCGACGCCGGCGTCCGGGCCGTGGTCCAGCCCGGCGGATCAGTCCGCGACGAAGAGGTGATCGCGGCAGCGAACGCGGCCGGCATCACCATGTACTTCACCGGGGCGCGCCACTTCTTCCACTAATCCCCACCGCCGCCCTAGCCTCGCTGGCGCTCGGCCAGGGAACCCGGGCGGCGTGGGCCCACCCACCCACCCATCGGTTGCTGAGTAGTTGTCGTTTTCCGTCGTGAAAACGACAACTACGGAGCAGTGGATGGTGGTTAAACAGACGACGGCGCCCGCCCCCTTCAGAAGGGGACGGGCGCCGTCGTCTTGGTTGTTGCTGCTTAGTCCTGGTCAGCCGGGCGTGGGGCGGGCTTGGGAAGGCGGATCTCCCGGGGCTTGGCTTCCGCCATCCGCTCCTTGGTCCAGTACTCGAGGACTTCCTCAGGCGACTGGGTCAGGTCGACGTGGCTGACGGGATCCTTGTCCGCGTCCGGCGTCCTAGGATTTTGCTGCACGTTTGAAGGTGTCCTGGATAACCGAGCCCCAGTAGGGGCCGTACATCACGGGGGAGCCGTTGTAGCCGTAGCTGTTGATGGAGTTCTGGACGCCATCGGAGTCGACGCCGATGAACCACGGGCCGCCCGAAGAACCGCCGGTCATGTCGCAGGGGATCCCCTGGGTGGCGAACTGCGGGTTGTTGGGGTCAGCCGTGGCCTTGCCGGTGCAGCTCCACAGCGTTTCGCCGTTGAAGGGTGCGGCGGCGGGGTAGCCGTAGGACGTGTAGGTGAGGCCGCGGGCCTGGTTGAAGGCGGTGCCCGAGCCGCCGACGACGTCGGTCAGCAGGTCGCCGTTGCTGTCCGGGGCTACGACGGCGAAGCCCGTGTCATAGGTCATGTCGCCGTTGTTGACCCACTGGGTGGGGGCGTACAGGGCCTTGGCGGCCCACTTGCCATACGGCGCGTTGCCGTTCTCGTATTCGGGGACGAAGATGAAGTTGGTGGCGTAAGCCCCAGGGCCTTCGTTGACGCAGTGCCCGGCGGTGGCCACTGTACTTCTGTTCGCTGACGTAACGGCGTTGCCGGAGCACACGTAGTTGGCGCCCCCCAGGGTGAAGAACACCTTGCCGATGTGCGAGACGGGGTCCTCGCTCTTGGCGATCGTGGGCTTGCCCTTGGTTCCCTTGGTGGTGGCGGGCTTGCCCTTTTCCACGAGGAGCGCGCTGGAGCGGTTGCCTCGTTCAAGTGCCTTGCCGGCCAGCGTGTCGCCGGTGACGGCACTCCGCATGCGCTCGGGAGTCCAGTAGTCTGCAGAGCCCCCAGCGTCGACAGTGACGCTGGCGACGGACGGGTTTGCCTTCCCGTCGGAGGGGGCCGGTGCGGCCGTGGCCCCGCCGGCGGAAGCGAGAGCCAGTACGGCGGCCGCCGAGAGAGTGAGGAGGCCGGAGGCCAGAGACCGGGTGCGTGTCATTGGTGTCCTGTCTGAACGGGGTTGGGCCCGGGATCGGGAGTGACTCAGCGAACTTATCGTTACCAGACAATTTTGTACACAGTAGTGAGATATCAGAAAAGCGACTTAGGGCCCTTCCAGCGGCTCCTGATGGTGGGAAGGGCCGACGGCGGGCTGGGCACCCGGGTGCCCAGCCCGCCGTCGTGCGTTCTCCATCGCTGTAATCCTGCTCTCACCGGGGTAATGCGGGGCCCTGTTAAGGTTTGAAGTGGCGTCCTCGGGTAAGTTGTACATGGTGAAATAGACCGAATTTTTCACAACCAAGCCGACCCACAGGGAGACGCCCGCGCATGTCCAAGATTATC